>NZ_CP077800.1:3620668-3922390 GCF_019112525.1 Modestobacter sp. L9-4 | reverse complement strand
GGGAGGTCGGCATGGCGCTGTGCACCCCGTACGCGCGGGCCTCGTAGGTGGCCGAGGTGACCACGCCCCGGTTGCCCACCCCGCCGACGATGACCGGCGTGCCGGCCAGCTCGGGGTGGCGGCGCACCTCGACGCTGGCGAAGAACGCGTCCATGTCGACGTGCAGCACCGTGCAGCCGGCAGCGCGATCGGACACCGGACACCCCTCTCCCGCCGCACCGGCTTCCCCCGGCGCAGCCCCGCTCCCCGTGCCGGCTTCCCCCGGCACGTCCCCTCGTCCCCGACCGTCCCCACGGTCGAACACGTGTTCGAGAGGCTAGCGGGTCAGCTCGACCCGAACTGCACCGACAGGCGCTGCAGGTCGGTGCCGAGACCACCTCGTGACCGGGCCACCCGGCGGGAGGAGGTCAGCACCGGCGCCAGCGGGCTGCGCAGCACGCTCGCCCCGGCGAGGACCAGGGCGTCGACCAGGCCGTGGTCCTCGCTGACGGTCAGCGGCGGGAAGCCACCGGCCCGGGAGTAGGCGCTGCCGCGCACACCGAGGTTGGCGCCGTGCACGTGCGGGTGCACCGCACCCGCACCGCCGTCCCGCCACGCGTCGTAGGCGGCGTCGTAGGCGGCCACCGCCGCGGGGGCCAGGCCGGTCCAGTCGTCGATGGTGACGGTCCCGACGAAGGCGTCGACGCCGGAGGCGGCCGCCGTCCGGTGCACCGCGAGCCAGTCGGCGGGCACCCGGCTGTCGGCGTCGGTGCAGGCCAGCCAGACCTGGTCGGCGGGCACCCAGGCCCGGCCGGCGGCGGCCAGCAGCCAGCGCGCGCCGCGGTGCCGGGCCTGCCCGACGTTGCCGGCCGCGTCGTGGCCCTCCAGCACGGTCACCCCGGCCGCCCGGGCCACCTCGACCGTGCCGTCGGTGCAGCCGTCGGCGACCACCACGACCTCCACCGCCGTGCCCGACAGCTCCGGCGCGCGGGCCGCGGTGGCCAGCGCGGCCAGGCAGGCGGGCAGCAGCTCGGCCTCGTCGCGGGCGGGCACCACCACACCGAGCAGGTCGACCCCGCTCACCAGAGGTCCTCCGCGGCGGCCACCGAGGCCGCCCGGACGTCGTCGGTGTCCGCGGCGACCCAGCAGTCCAGCAGCAGGTCCGGCTCGGTGTGCACTGCGACCCGCGGCCAGGGCAGCGCCGCGCGCAGCGCCTCGTGCACCGCGTCGCCGGTCTGCGGGTAGTCGGCCACCGGGTGCCGCCAGTGCACGGCCAGCAGCGTGCCGCCGGGCCGCACGGCGGTGCGCACCTGGGCCAGGAAGGTCTGCAGGTCGGCGGCGTCGAGGTAGTAGAGGACCTCCGAGAGCACCAGCAGGTCGACGGCGGGCAGCGGTGCGTCCGGGACGGTGGCCTGCTCGACCCGCACGTGGGCCTCCCCGGCGACCCGGGCGGTGGCGCGCTCGACGGCGGCGGCGCTGGCGTCCCAGCCGGTGAGCCGGTCGCAGCGGGCGGCCAGCCGGGCGGTCAGCTCACCGACCGAGCAGCCGACCTCCAGCCCGTCGCCGTACCGCTCCCGTGGGAGCACCGCGGTGGTGAGGGCGTACTTGCGCCGCTCGTACCAGCGGGTGCGCATCGACCAGGGGTCCTCGGCCGCGGCGTACACGGCGTCGAAGTAGGACGGCGGCAGGCTCATCGCAGGAGCACCTCACGGTCGCGGTCGAAGTGGGCCAGCACGTCGGGTGACAGCACCGCCCGGTCGGCGTCGGCCGGGCCCAGCGGGGCGACCTGGGTGACGAACCGGGCCACCGCGGCCCGCTTGGCGGCGCGCACGTCCGGCGGCAGGTCGACCCGGTGCGCGGTGTGCCAGGGCACCCGGGGGTCGTCGGGGGCGGCCCAGTGCCAGGTCCACACCGGGTACTGCCAGACCGGCACGCCGAGGGCCGCTCCCGCCGCGACCGCCGCTCGGCCCACGGCCTCGTGGTCGGGGTGCGCGTCCCCGGTCCACGGCGCCAGGACCGCGTCGCACCCGGTCACCACGGCGGTGAGCCGGTCGGTGAGCTCGTCCTCGCAGTCGGCCAGCCCGGAGTCCGGCAGCCCCAGCCGGGTCGCCGGCGCCCGCACGCCCAGCTCGGCCAGCGCGGCGTCGGTCTCGGCGACCCGGGCCGCGGCCAGCCCGGCCGGGGTGAGCACCGTGCTGCCGGGGTGGCTGCCCTCGCCGTCGGTGGCCGCCACCAGGTGCAGGTGCACACCGGCCGCGGCCAGCAGGGCCATGACCCCGCCCGCGCCGAGCACCTCGTCGTCGGGGTGGGCGGCGCACACCGCCACCCGGGTCCAGGCGGGGTCCGGCGTCCAGGCCGGCCAGTCCTGCTGCGGCAGCCAGCCGGCCCAGGCGGTCTCGGCGGTGCCGGGGGCGGCTATCCGGTCCTCGGTCACCGGGCGGCCCGCTCGCGCACCAGGGCGCCGTGGGCGGCCAGGTCGCGCTCGCCGTGGTGCTGGCGCAGGTAGACGGTCAGGTCCGCGACCCGGGCGGCGTGGGCGGCGTCGTGGGCCAGCGGACCGGCGCCGAGCGTCCGCCCGACGACGCCGAGCACCTCGTCGCCGGTGCGGGCGGCCAGCGCCCGCACCCGCTGGGCCCGCAGCTGCGCCGTCCCGGCGGTGTCCCGCGGGTCGGCGTCCACCTCGGCGGCGGCGGTCTGCAGGGCGGCGTCCAGCCCGGCGAGCAGGACGTCGACCGCGCCCACGGCGGCGTCGCGCAGCGGGTCGGGCCCGCGCTCGACGGCGGTGCGCAGCAGGGTCGCGGCCACGCCCCGGGCGCCCCCGGCCCAGACGGCGGCGACCCCGATGCCGCCGTGCCAGAACCCGGGGCGGTCCAGGTAGGCCCGGGGTGCGCCGACCGGGACCACCGGGACGTCGGTGAGGTGGACGTCGGCGGTGTCGCTGCCGGCCATGCCGGCGTTGGCCCACGGCGAGCTGTCGACCCGCACGCCGACCCGGTCCAGGTCCAGGAGGAACAGCCGCCGGCCGTCCTCGGCGGTGGCGGTGACCAGCGCGGCGGTGAGCACGCCCGCACCGGAGCACCACTGCTTGCGGCCGGACAGCCGCCACCCCGCGGCCGTGCGGGTCGCGGTCACCCGGCCCTGCGGTGGTTCGGCCGCCCACACGCCGAGCCGGGCGCCGGCGGCCGGCTCGGGGCCGCCGACCTCGGCGAGGACGGCGAGGGCGTCGGCGTGGCCCTCGGCCAGCCGGGCGAGCGGGAGGTCGCGCTCCCCCAGGCCCATCAGGGCGCGCCAGCGCTCGAGGGTGGCGCCGGAACCGGGCAGCGGGAGGGACCAACCGGTGCGCAACAGCTCGCGGAAGTCGGCCGAGGCACGCCGGACGGCGTCCTCTCCCGGGTCCCGGCGCTGCTCACCGGTGTCCAGCGTGATGGACATCGATCCCGACCCTGCCACAACCGGTCGTGCACGACCGGTCCACAGGTGACCGGATGTGTGCCGGGTGGATCACTGCGGTAGGAAGTGCCCGACGGCCGCCTCCCGGCGACCGCCACCAGCGACGAGCGGAGCAGCCCCATGGCTTTCGACGACGACGACATGACCAGCGCCGAGGGCCCGGCCGACTCCGGTGCCGGCGAGGGCACCCCGGGTCAGCACGACGGCGGTGCCGACGGTGGCGCCGAGGGCCCGGCCGACTCCGGTGCCGGTGCCGGCACCCCCGGCCAGCACGACGGCGGCGCCGACGGTGGCGCCGAGGGCCCGGACGACTCGGGCGCCGGCGGCGGCTTCCCCGGCCAGCAGGACGGCGGCGCGGACGGCGCTGCCGACGGTGGCGCTGACGGCGGTGCCGACGGCGGTGCCGACGGTGGCGCCGAGGGCCCGGCCGACTCCGGTGCCGGCGGCGGCACCCCCGGCCAGCACGACGGCGGCGCGGACGGCTCGGCCTGACCGTGCCCGACCCTGATCTGCAGGACCGGGCGCCGTCCTCCTCCGAGGACGGCGCCCGTCCGGCGCTGCGCCGCTGCATCCGCGTCGACCCGCAGGTCTTCGCCGACGAGCACTGGTCCCGCACCCCGTTGCTGTCCACCGCCGCAGAGCTGGGCGGCACCTTCACCGACCTGCTGGACCTGGACGCCGTCGACGAGCTGCTGAGCACCCGCGGGCTGCGCACGCCCTTCCTGCGGATCGCCAAGGACGGCGCGGTCGTCGACCCCAAGCGGTTCACCAGCCCGCAGGGCGCCGGTGCCGAGGTGGCCGACCAGGTGTCCTCCGACGCGGTGCTCCGGCTCTTCGCCGAGGGCAGCACCGTGGTCCTGCAGGGCCTGCACCGGCTGTGGCCGCCGCTGATCGCCTTCGCCAACCAGCTCGCCGCCGACCTCGGGCACCCCACGCAGGTCAACGCCTACGTCACCCCGCCGTCCTCGCGCGGGTTCTCCCCGCACTACGACGTGCACGACGTGTTCGTGCTGCAGGTCGCCGGGGAGAAGCACTGGACCATCCACGAGCCGGTGCTCACCGACCCGCTGCGCACCCACCCCTGGACCGACCGCCCCGACGAGGTCGCCGCCGCAGCACGGCGCCCGCCGGTGATCGACACGGTGCTGCGCCCCGGGGACGCCCTCTACCTGCCGCGCGGCTACATCCACTCCGCGGTCGCGCTCGGTGAGATCAGCGCGCACCTGACCATCGGCGTGCACCCGGTCACCCGCTGGGGCGCGGTCGAGTCGGCGTTGGACCTGGTGCGCGTGCTCGCCGCCGAGGACCCGGCGCTGCGCAGCTCCCTGCCGCTGGGCGTCGACCTGGCCGACCCCTCGGCCACCACCGAGGACGTCGCCGCGGTGCTCACCGGCCTGCAGCGCTGGATCGCCGACGTCGACCCGGCCGCGGTCGCCGACTCCCTGCGTTCGCGCGCCTGGGCGCAGGTGCGCCCGGCTCCGGTCTCGCCGTTGGCCCAGTCCACCGCGATCGCCGCCCTGGACGCCGGCACCGTGCTGCAGGTGCGGCCGCTGCTGCGGGCCCAGCTGCGCGAGCCGGTCGGTGAGCGGGTGGCCCTGGTGGCCGGTCGCCGCACCCACGACCTCCCGGCCGACACCCGTCCGGCGCTGGCCGCCCTGCTGTCCGCCGGTGAGCTGCGGGTGGGCGACCTGCCCGGTCTGGACGCCGCCGGCCAGCTCACGCTGGCCCGCCGGCTGGTCACCCAGTCGATCGCGATCGTCCCCGACGCCCGCTCCGGCGGGACGGCGCATCATGGGGACAGTGACGACCGCACCGGAGCCTGAGACCACGGGCGTCGACCCCCAGTTCTGCCAGGACACCGGCGAGCCGGTCCCGCCGCGCTCGACCCCGGCGGGCCGGCTCGACGAGGCGCGCTGCTCGGTGCAGGCGCTGGTGCGTGGCGACTCACCGGTGGCCACCGCTCCCCCGGCGCGGCGCTGGCTGCTGGTGGAGCAGCCCGGGCCGTGGGGGCGCGACGCCCTGCTGGAGTCCCGTTTCGACCGGGCCGTGGCCTCCCGGCTGGCCACCCGCGCCCGGGAGCTGGGCATGCGGATCCAGATGGTGCGGCGCCCCGGTGAGCGGCTGGCGGACTCCGGCATGCGCTGGGCCGTCGCCGACACCACCCCCGGGGTGGAGACCGTGCACTGGTCGACCCGCAGCTCCGACGCCGAGCTGCTGCAGCTGCCCTGGGACGGTTCGGTCGGGGAGGCCAGCACGCTGCCCACCTACCTGGTCTGCACGCACGGGGCGCACGACGCGTGCTGCGCGGTGCGCGGCCGGCCGCTGGCCCGGGCGTTGCCGCTGAGCGGGGCGGCGGTCGACGTCTGGGAGACCAGCCACCTGGGCGGGGACCGGTTCGCCGCCAACGTCGTCGTCCTGCCGTGGGGGTACGTCTACGGCCAGGTGCCGGCCGACGGCGCCGGGCTGGTCGCCGCGCACGCCGCCGGGGAGGTCGCACTGCCGTGGCTGCGCGGCAAGGCCGGGCTGACGCCCGCGGCGCAGGCCGCCCAGCAGCACGCCCGCGAGGAGTTGGGGCTACTGGGAGTCGGGGACCTGCCGCCCCGCGGGGTGCGCACCCTGGAGTCCTCCGCCGCCGGGGTCGAGTGCTTCGAGGTGACGATGACCGGGCCGGACGGCGACGTCGTGGTCACCGTGGAGAGCCGGCTGTCCGACGTCGCCCAGCGGCTCACCTGCGCCGCGGTCCGGCCCGGCCGCTGGCGCACCTGGCACCCGCAGTCCCTGCAGGTCACCGCCCGCGCCTGAGTCAGCGCAGCGCGCGGCCGCGGGCGACCAGCAGCGGGATCTCCAGCTCGGCCGGGGTGAGCGAGCCGTGGAAGGCGCGCAGCTGGGCGCCGTGCGGCTCGGCGTCCAGGTCGAGGAGCGCCCAGCTGCCGCGGGCCAGTGCGAGGACGTCGCCCACCCGGTCGGCCAGGCCTGCGTCGACGTCGCCGAACAGCCCGGCCGCGAACGCCTCGGCCCGGCTCACCACCCACGCGCGGTCACCGAGCACCGCACGCCAGGTGGCCAGCACGTCGTCGGCGGCACCGGGCTCGGCGTGCACGTAGCGGGCCCGTGGCTCGCCGGTGAGCAGCCGGACGGCGGCGCCGAGCTCGGCGACCGTGCCGGTGTCCAGCCGCGTGTCGTCGGGGACGTCGACCATCCCGTGGTCGGCGGTGACCAGCAGTGCGGCGTCCTCGGGCAGGCCGGCGACGAGCTGCTCGACGAGCCGGTCGACCTGGCCGAGCTGGGCGCGCCAGGCGGCCGAGTCGACGCCGCGGACGTGCCCGGTGAGGTCGAGGTCGGCGGTGTAGCCGTAGACCAGGCTGCGCCCGCCCTCGACCAGCCCGGTCAGCATCCCGGCGACCAGGTCACCGCCGCTGAACGCCGGCACGTACGCAGCGCCGCGGTAGGCGGCGCGGGTGAGCCCGGACCCGGCGAAGGTGTGCGGTGCGACCACGCGGCAGGTCACGCCCGCGGCGGCGGCCTGCTCGAAGACGGTGGGCCGAGCCTGCCACTGCTGCGGGTCGGGGTCGTCCCGCCACTGCACGTGGTTGAGCCTGCGGCCGGTGCCGGGCACCTCGGTGACGAAGCCGAGCACCCCGTGGCTGCCCGGCGGCAGGCCGGTGCCCAGCGTGGTGAGGCTGACCGGGGTGGTGCTCGGGAACGGCGCGGACAGCACGCCGGCCGGGGTGTCCAGCGCGGTGAGCACCGGCGCCTCACCGGGGTGGGCGGCGACCAGTTGCGCGCCGAGCCCGTCGACCAGCAGGACGGCGACCCGGCGGGCCCCGGTGAGCGCGGTGACCAGGTCGAGCGGGTCGGCTGGGAGGTCACCTCGGGCGACCGGCACGCCCAGGGCGGCGGCGACGCCGGGCAGGACGTCGGCGAGGGTGGCCGCGCCGTAGGCCGGGACGGCGAACCCGGCCGGGAGGAGGGCCCCGCCGTCCGCGAGCTCGGGACGGGGCCGGGACGTCACGGTCGCGTGGCCAGCACGTGCAGACCGGTGGCGACGTCCCGGTAGGGCGAGGCCTCGGCCAGTGCCAGCTCGAGGGCGCGCAGCGCGGCCTGGTCGGCGCCGGAGGAGGCACCGAGCAGGTCGGCGACCACCGACACCCCGCGCCACTCACCCGGCTCGAGCCCGGCAGCGGCGAGCAGGGAGAGCAGCTCCTCGGGGCTGAACCGCCGGCGGGCCGGGCCGGAGCGGGCGGGAGCCGGGTCGCGGTCGGTGAGCAGCGCGCGGGCCTCCACCGGGTGGCCGCCGACGGCGCGGGCCAGGACGGCGCCGGCCCGGTTGGCCGAGGCGATCGACAGCCGGCCGCCCGGGCGGAGGACCCCGGCGATCTGGGTCAGCGTGCTGGCCGGGTCGTCGACCACCTCGAGCACGAAGTGGCACAGCACCAGGTCGAAGAGGTCGCCCTCGGGCAGCGCGGTGAGCATCCGGTCGCCGTCGCCCTGGATGCCGCGCACCTGGTCGCCGGCGCCGGCAGCCGCAGCCCGGCGGTGCAGCGTGGCCAGGGCGTCGGCGCTGGGGTCGACGACGGTCAGCTGGTGGCCGAGCTGGGCCAGCGGGACGGCGAACATGCCGCTGCCCCCGCCCAGGTCGAGCACCCGCAGGGGTGGGCCGGCGGTGACCAGCGGGTCGAGGGCGGCCCAGATCGCCGCCGTCCGGGCCGGAGCCTGCGCCGCGACGGCGGGAGGGGTCGACACCCCGCGGAGCCTAGTGCCGCCCGCGGTGCG
Source organism: Modestobacter sp. L9-4 (assembly GCF_019112525.1). Classification (NCBI taxonomy): domain Bacteria; kingdom Bacillati; phylum Actinomycetota; class Actinomycetes; order Geodermatophilales; family Geodermatophilaceae; genus Modestobacter; species Modestobacter sp. L9-4. The sequence goes on along the minus strand of NZ_CP077800.1, from coordinate 3,914,188 downwards.
CCCCCAGCCGAACCCGGCGAGCAGCTGCGCCGGGCCCGGCGGCGGGCACGCCTGCGCCCGTACGGCCCTGCACCCGCACAGCCCTGCACCCCCACGGCCCGCACCACCACGGCCCGCACCCCAACGGCCTGCACCCCCACGGCCCAGGAGTCGCCGGGTCCTGGGCCGTGGGGGTGCAGAGCTCAGTGGCCGGAGCTGCCGGGGCTGGAGTGCCAGAGCTTGCGCGGGGGTTCGGCCGCCGCGCGGCGGATCGCGGTCGCGGCGTCGTCGCCGGCGGGCTTGATGTCGGCGTAGGGCGACATGCGGAAGCCGGTCGGGTGGACGAGCACCGGCCGGACCACCACCGGCCGGGGCCCGTAGGAGGCCGCCGCCCCGCTGATCGCCTGCTCGGTGTACTCCCCCGGTGTGGCCATCAGCTCCGCGACCGCGGCCATGCCGCCGGCCTCCCACGCCTCGTGCAGCGCCGGCAGCTCCCAGGCGCCGGTGGCCCGCATCGAGACCCCGCGCGGCCCGGTGCGGCGCATCACCCCGCGGACCACCAGCAGCCAGGAGTGGAAGACGGTCGAGGCGTAGGGGCCCTGCACGTCCTCGAAGAAGGTCGAGTCCGCACACCCGGTGCCGTCGTCGAGGGTCACGAACACCACCCGTTTCCCGGACCGGATCGGCGGGGTCTGGGTGGCCACCTTCACCCCGGCCACCAGCACCTCCGCACCACTCCGGCACTGCAGCAGGTCGGCGGCCGGCACCGCACCGAGCGCGGCCAGGAACGGCCGGTAGAACTCGATGACGTGCCGGCTGGCGTCGAGCCCCAGCACCTCCAGCTCGGCGCGCACCCGTTCGGCGTCGGTGAACTCCGGCAGCCCGGAGCTGACGAACTCCGGCTGGCCGGTGTCCTCCCCGGCCTCGCCGACGTCGAACAGCCCGGGTTCGGCACCGCTGTCGGCGCCGAACAGGTCCAGTCCCAGCTGGCCGGTGCTGCTGGCCCTCGCCCCGCTGCGGCTCCACCGGTCGAGCTCGCCGATCTGCAGCAGCAGGTCGCGCCGGGTGAGCTGCTCGCGGCGCCGGGCCGGCCGCCCGCCCTCGCTGTCGCGCACCCCGAACCCGTAGATCGAGTCGAACCCGCCGGCCAGCACCAGCCGCTCCACCACCGGCCGGGACACCTTCGCCCGGTTCCAGAAGTCGGTGAGGGACCGGTAGGGCTGCCCCTCGACGATCCGGGCGAGCTCCTCGTCGTTGATCCCCTTCACGTCGGCCAGCGACAGCCGGATGCCGTACCGCCCGGGCTCGGGCATCGCCGCGGGCATCCACGGCGGCCGGGGCACGAGCTCCACCCCGCCGTCCTCGTCGGGCTCCGGGTCGGGGTCGGCCGGTCCGTCGTGGGCACCGCCGCCGTCGACCCGTTCGATCCGGTAGCTGCCGGCCGAGGCGTTCACGTCCAGCCCCAGCACGGCCACGCCGAAGTTGCGGGCGTCGTCGAGGATCAGCCGCTTGGGGTACATGCCCGGGTCGTGGGTGAGCACCCCGGCGAGGAACGCCGCCGTGTGGTGGGTCTTGAGCCAGGCCGACTGGTAGGTGGGCAGCGCGAAGGCCGCGGCGTGGGCCTTGCAGAAGCCGAACGAGCCGAAGGCGACCAGCACCTCCCACACCTTCTCGACCACCTCGACGTCGTAGCCCTCCTCCAGCGCCCGGGGGGCGAACCACGCCTTGACCTCGGCGTGGGCGTCCTTCTCCCCGAGCGCACGGCGCACCTCGTCAGCGCTGGCCAGGTCGCAGCCGGTCATCACCGACACGATCTGCAGCACCTGCTCGTGGAAGACCACCACCCCGGCGGTCTCCTCCAGCGCCGGCTGCAGCGCCGGGTGCAGGTAGACCGGGTCGCGCCAGCCGTTCCGGGCCATCAGGAACGGGGTGACCATGTCGCTCTTCACCGGCCCCGGGCGGAACAGCGAGATGTCGACGATGAGGTCCTCGAAGGTCTGCGGACCGAACTTGCCGACCAGCTCCCGCTGCCCCGGTGACTCGATCTGGAACATGCCCAGCGTGCGGGTGCTGCGGATCAGCTCGAAGGTGGTCGGGTCGTCGCGCGGCACCTCGTCGATGACGAGCTCCTCGCCGTCGACGCGCGCCACCTCGTCCATGGCGTGGGCGATCGCCGACTGCATCCGGATGCCGAGCAGGTCGAGCTTGAGCAGCCCCAGCTCCTCGACGTCGTCCTTGTCGAACTGGCTCATCGGGTAGCCCAGGTAGCTGCTCTCGACCGGCGTGCGGTCCAGCAGCGTCGCGTCGGACAGCAGCACCCCGCACGGGTGCAGCGCGATGTGCCGGGGCAGCCCGTCGAGCCGGGCGACCAGGTCGAACATCAGGTCGAGGTCACCGTTGCCGCCACCCCGCTTGGAGCCCATCCGGCTGGCCCGCAGCTCCGGCAGGTCGCGCAGCGCGGCGTGCACCTGGTTGGCCCGGATGTGCGGGAACGCCTTGGCCACCGCGTCGACCTCGGCCGGCGGCAGCCCGAGCGCGGCACCGACGTCGCGGATGGCGTGCCGCACCCGGTAGGTGTCCATCATCGAGATGCAGCTGACCCGGTGCGCCCCGAAGCGGTCGATCACCGCGTCGTAGACCTCCATCCGCCGGGCGGACTCCACGTCGATGTCGATGTCGGGCAGCTGGTGGCGCAGCGGGGAGAGGAAGCGCTCCATCAGCAGGCCGTAGCGGATCGGGTCGACGTCGGAGATGCCCAGCAGGTAGGTGACCAGGCTGCCGGCGCCCGAGCCGCGGGCCGCGGCCCGCACCCGCAGCTCCTTGATCAGGGCGACGACGTCGGCGACGGTGAGGAAGTAGGACGGGTAGCCCAGCTGCTCGATCACCCCCAGCTCGGACTCCAGCCGCTCGCGCACCGCACCCGAGGGGGTCATCCCCCGCCGGCCGAAGCCGGCCTCGCACCGGGCCCGCAGCACCTGTGCGGGGCCCATGCCGCGCTCGGCGGCGGTGGTGACCACGTCGAGCTCGGGGTAGCGCACGGTGCCGATGCCGAGGTCCTCGCGGACGTCGACGGCGCACTGCTCGGCGATCCGGGCGGTGGTCTCCATCAGCCGCAGGGCGACGTCGCGGTCGGGGCCGGCGATGTCCTCGGCGACCTCGGCCATCTCCTTGCCCGACTTCAGGTGGCCCTCGGCGGTGCGCCGGTCGACGTGCCGCTCCCCCAGCGGCACCAGCCGGCGGGCGGCGTCGAGGACGTCGGCGGTGGGCGCGTCGAAGGCGTCGACGTAGCGGACCGCGTTGGTGAGCACCGCCGGCACACCGGCCTCGGTGGCCAGCGCCAACAGCGCCTGCGCGCGGGAGCGGTCGCCCTGCCCGCGGTGGTGCACGATCTCGACCACCAGCTGGCCGGGGCCGAACACCGACCGCCAGGCGGCCAGCCGGGCCCGGGCGAGGTCGGCGCGACCGTCGGCCAGTGCCCGGCCGACCGAGGAGCCGGGCCCGAGCACCGCCAGCAGGCCGGTGGCGTGCTCCCCGGCCAGGGTCAGCGAGCTGACCGGCTCACCGCGGGTGCCGGCGAGGTGGGTGGCGCTGGTCAGCCGGCACAGCGACCGCCAGCCGGCGCCGTCCTTGGCGAGGAAGGTGACCCGGGGCAGCCGCGGGTCGACGCTGGCCCCGCCGCGCGCCGGCGCCCGGCGGCCGGCCGGGTGGCGGGCGCGGTGCAGGTCGGCGGCGCGGGTGCGCCCGGACTCACCGGGCTCGCCGCCGGCCACCGGGTCGACGGCCAGGTCGACGCCGAACAGCGGGCGGATGCCCGCCGAGCGGGCGGCGAGGGCGAACTTGACCGCCCCGTAGAGGCCGTCGCGGTCGGTGAGCGCCAGGGCCCCCATGCCGTGGTCGACCGCCCGGGTGACCAGGTCGGCCGGGTGGTTGGCGCCGTGCCGCATCGAGTAGCCCGAGGCGACGTGCAGGTGGACGAAGGGGTCACTCACGACGCGGAGGGCCGGCGACGGCCGCCGTCCATCGACCGCAGGCGCACCGGCGCCGGGGGCGGCGCCGGCCGGCTGATCGTCGTCTCCACGACACCGAGGAAGGTGCGCACGTCGCGGACCAGGTCGTCGGCCTCCCGCTCGGTGACCGCGTGCGTCAGCCCCGCCTCCGCAGCGGCCCGCTTGGCCGCCCCGGCGGCGAAGAACGCCGCCCACTCGCCCAGCTCGGGGGCGACCTGGCTGATCAGCACCCAGGCGCTGCGGGGGCGGCGCCGGCCGGCGTCGGCGTCGGGCTGGGTGCGGGCGGCCAGCACCGCGGCGGCGGCGCGCAGCGCGGCCAGGTGCGCGGTGGCGTACCGCCAGCCGGCGTCGGGGCTGCCGGTCGCCTCGGCCAGCCCGCGGTGGGCCTGGCCGAGCAGCTGGGCGGCGGCCGAGGGCAGGGCCGGGGGCAACGGGATCTCCTCCTGCTCGGGGGCGGGCAGGACCCGGGCGGCGCCCATCAGTCGTGCGCCCGGACGAGCAGCCACTGGCCGGCCGTCGGCTCCCAGGACAGGTCGAACACCCCGGCGGAGCTCATCCGCGAGCGCCCGGCCCGCGAGGCCTCGACCCGCCAGACCTGCCGGGTGGCGACCAGGTCGAGCGACGCGCCCCGGCCGGCGGGGTCGGGCTGCCACCAGGGGGCGGTCTCCACCCACGAGTCGAGCAGCTCCCCCACCACGTAGCGGGTCTCGCCGCGCCAGAACTGGGCCGGCCCCGTCGACCCCTGCTCGACCTGCACCTCTTCACCGACGCGGCCACCGGCCCCGACGAGCACTCGGCTCATGACAGACTCCCCAACTCCTCGCCCCACCGACCGGCCCACACCCCGGCCCGGCGGGGAAGCGCATGCGGGGAAGGCATGACGGCCCGGGCCGGTGAGCGGACCCACCGGTGTTCGAACACGTGTTCGAACACGTCGAGTAGACCGGAGACGGGTCTCGGACGTCAAGCCGACACGGCCGTGTCCACGACCGTGTCATTACAGCCACTGCACCGACGGTCGACACCAACTCGTTTGCGCCGCGCGCCCGCACCGGTGTCGACTGGACCGGTGCCCGCCCTGCCCCGTGCGCTGACGCCCCTCCGGCGCCCGGCCTACCGCTGGCTGGCCGTCTCGCTGGTGCTGACGCTGACCTCCTCGGGCCTGTACCTGCTGGCCGTGGTCTGGCAGGTGATCGAGCTCGGTGGCGGTCCGGCGGCGCTGTCCCTGGTCAGCGCGGGCACGGCCGTGGGCATGCTGCTGACCACGCTGCTCGGTGGCGCCCTCGCCGACCGGGTGCCGCAACGGCGCCTGCTGCTGGTCGTCGCCGCCGCCGAGCTGGGCGCGACCGGCGTGGTCGCCGCGCTCTCGCTGGCCGGGCTGCTCCAGCTGTGGCACCTGGTGGTGGCCTCGCTGCTCATCGGCCTGGCCCAGGGGCTGTACTACCCGGCCTACTCGGCGTTGGTGCCCGCACTGCTGCCCGCCGACGAGCTGCTGGCCGCCAACGGGCTGGAGGGGGTGCTCCGGCCGCTGCTCACGCAGGCCGCCGGCCCGGCCGCGGCCGGGGCGATCGTCGCGGCCGCCTCCCCCGGCGCGGCCCTGCTCGTCACCGCGGTGGCCGCGCTGGGAGCGGTCCTGGCGCTGCTGCGGCTGCCGGCCACGCCGGTGCGCCGCGACCTGGACGCCGAGGCCGCGGCTGCCGGCGGACCGGCCCGCCACCCGGTCGCCGCACTGCTGCACGACGTCCGGGCCGGCTTCTCCTACATGGTCGCCACCCCGTGGCTGCTCGCCACGCTGGTGTTCGCCTCGCTGATGGTGCTCGTCGTGCTCGGCCCGCTGGAGGTGCTGACCCCCTTCGCGCTGCGCGAGCAGACCGGCGGCGGGCCCTCGGAGCACTCGCTGGTCCTGGCCTCGTTCGGGATCGCCGGGGCGGTGGGGTCCCTCGCCGTCGCCTCCCGGCCGCTGCCGCGCCGCTACCTGACGGTGATGATCATGCTGTGGGGCGCGGGGTGCCTCCCGCTGGCGGTCTTCGGCGTGGCCACCGAGCTGTGGCTGTTCGTGCTCGCCGCCGCCGTCGCCGGGGCGGCCTTCCAGGGCGCCACCGTCATCTGGGGCACCCTGCTGCAGCGCCGCGTGCCCCCGGCGATGCTCGGCCGGGTGTCCAGCCTGGACTTCTTCGTCTCGCTGGCCTTCCTGCCGGTCTCGATGGCGCTGGCCGGTCCGGTGAGCGGGGTGATCGGGGTCCCGGCCACCTTCGCCCTGGCCGGCCTGGTGCCCCCGCTGCTCGCCGTGGCCGCGATCGTGGCGGCCCGGCTGCGCGCCGACGAGGTCGCCCACCCGCTCGACACCACCACTCCCCCGGTCGCCGACGCCGACCCGGTGCCCGTCCTCGACCACCGCGGAGCCGGCACACCGTGAGCCCGGTCCTCCGACTCGGGACGAGCGGTGACCCGGTGCACGATGAGCCGTGGCCGACACGCTGCGGGGAGCACTCCCCACCGAGCTGACCGACGGCCGGGCCGACCTGCGCCTGATGACGCCGGGCGACTGGCCGGTGGAGGTGGCGCTGTCCGCCGTGCCCGACGTGGTGCGCTGGACGAGGTACCCACCCGACCTGGACGAGACCGGCGCCCGCGCGCGCATCGAGACCAGGACCCGGGGAGCCGCGGCCGGTACCGGCGGCCGCTACGTCGTGCGCGACCCCACCGGCCTCGTCGCCGGTACCGCGGGCATCGCCATGAACGGTCAGCGCGACCCCGAGGTCTTCTACGCCCTGCTCCCCGCGGGGCGGGGACGCGGACTCGCCACGGCCGCGACCCGTCAGCTGACCCGCTGGGCGCTCGACGTCGGCCACGACCGCGTGGTGCTCAAGACGATCCTGGGCAACACGGCCAGCGAGGCGGTCGCGCGTCGCTCGGGCTTCACGCCGGCGGGGGTGGAGACGGCGACCGTCCGGGACGCCGAGGTGCAGCTCCGGCGGTGGCAGCACCTGTCCGGCACTGCTGTGCCCTGACCCCGGCCCTCCGAGCACGTCACCGGCGGCGTGGGACGGCGGGTGGACGGCCCGGGACGGCCGCACCACCGCCCGCTGCCGCCGGGCGCGGTGCCGCCGGCCGGTGCCGGGTGCGGCGGGCGACGCCGGCCGGTGGCAGGATCGCGCGCATGACCTCAGCGGAGATCCCGCAGCACCCCCGGGTCGCCGAGGTCGTGCAGCTGCTGCGCGCCGCCGGCGTCCCCGGTGAGGTGCGCGTGCTGCCCGACAGCGCCCGAACGGCCGCCGAGGCCGCCGCCGGGCTCGGCGTGCCGGTCGGCGCCATCGCCAACAGCCTCGTGTTCGACGTGGGCGGCCAGCCGCTGCTGGTCCTGACCAGCGGCGCGCACCGGGTGTCCGAGCCGCAGGTGGCCGAGCTGCTGGGCGTCCCGGCCGTCGTCCGGGCCACCCCGGAGTTCGTCCGGGAGCACACCGGGCAGGCCATCGGCGGTGTCGCCCCGATCGGGCACCCCGAGCCGATCGGCACCCTGGTCGACGTCGAGCTGGCCCGGCACGAGCAGGTGTGGGCCGCCGCCGGGCACCCGCACACCGTCTTCCCCACCAGCTACGCCGAGCTGCTGCAGCTGACCGAGGGCACCCCCGCCGAGGTCGGCCCGGGCCCGTCCGCCGAGCTCGCCACGGCGGGTGCCCGGTGACCGGCACGACCCCGGCCACCCGGGTCGCCGAGCTGCCCACGCCCTGGATGCGCGAGCACCTGCACGAGGCGCTGGCGATCTACGGCGCGGCCATGGGCTACGGCGACTCCGTCGTCGCCGGCCGCTACGGCTACGCCGTCCAGCACACCGAGCGGAACGGCTTCCGCGCGGTCGGTGCCTTCGTCGAGGCTCCCCGGGGGGACGGCACGGCGGGCGAGGAGCTGGTCGGCTTCGGCTACGGCTACCTCGTCGCCCCCGGACAGTGGTGGCACGACCAGGTGCGCAACGCCCTGGACCGGCGCACGGCCAAGCAGTGGCTGCCCGGCGCGTTCGAGGTCTGCGAGCTGCACGTGCACCCCGACCACCAGAGCCGCGGGCTGGGCCGCCAGCTGCTGCACGCGCTGGTCGCCGGCACCGCCGCACCGGTGGCCCTGCTGAGCACCCCGGACACCGACACGAAGGCCTTCCGGCTCTACCACGCCGACGGCTTCGTCGACCTGGCCCGGGGCTACCACTTCCCGGGCGACTCCCGCCCGTTCGCCATCCTGGGTGCCCGGCTGCCGCTGGCCCCGTCTGCTCCGGAGGACTGATCGCCGTTCCCAGCTCGCCGCAGGACACCGCCGTCCCCGCGCCTCCCGCCGACACCGCCGTCGACGCCGTCGTCATCGGCTCCGGCCACAACGGCATGGTCGCCGCCTGCCACCTGGCGAAGGCCGGCCTGCGCGTGGAGGTGGTCGAGTCCGACGACGTCCTCGGCGGCGCGGTCTCCACGGTGGAGCGGTGGCCCGGCGTCCGGGTCGACCGGGGCTCCAGCGCACACGTGATCATCCGGCACAGCGGCGTGGTCGAGGAGCTGGACCTCGAGCGGTTCGGGCTGCGCTACATCGACTGCGACCCGTGGGCCTTCGCCCCCGCCCCGGTGCCCGGCGACCCCGGCCCCGACGGGCAGCCGCTGGTGTTCTCCGTCGACCTCGACGCCACCTGCGCCTCCATCGCCGCGGCCTGCGGTGACGCCGACGCCGCCGCCTACCGCCGGTTCGTGCAGGTGTGGGGCCCGCGCAGCGCCGCCGTCGTCAAGGCCTTCGGCGACCGGCCGGGCGCGGTGCAGCTGGTGCGCCACCTGTGGCCGGTGGGTGCACCCCGCCGCGGCCAGCCGCGCACCCCGGGCGGGGAGATCGCGACCGACTTCATCGGCTCCGGCGACGCCCTGCTCGACCGCTGGTTCACCAGCGAGCGGCTCAAGGCCGCCCTGGCCTGGTTCGGCGCCCAGTCCGGCCCGCCGATGTCCGAGCCCGGCACCGCCGCGATGGTCGGCTGGGTGGCGCTGCTGCACGACGTCCCGCCCGGCCACCCGGTGGGCGGATCCGGCGGGCTCACCCAGGCGCTGGCCGCCCGGCTGGCCGCCGACGGCGGCCGGGTCACCCTCGGCGACGGCGCGGCCCGGCTGCTGGTCGAGGGCCCGGACGGCGCCCGGCGGGTGACCGGCGTGCAGACGGTGTCCGGCCGGCGGGTCACCGCCCCGGTGGTCGTGGCCGCCTGCCACGTGCTGGCCACCAGGGCCCTCGCCGGTGACGACGCCCCGCCGGCGCTGGCCGACGCCGACCCGCCGCTGGGCAACGGGTTCGGCCTGGTGCTGCGCTGCCAGACGAACGCCCTGCCCGACTACCCCGGGGTCGGCGACGAGGCCCTGCAGGGGCTGCAGCTGCTGTGCACCGACCGCGCCCAGCTGGCCCGGGCGCACGGCGACTACCTGGCCGGGGAGCTCCCCCGCGAGCCGGTGCCGCTGGCGATGTCGTTCTCCGCGAGCGACCCGACGCTGGCCCCCGACGGCCAGCACGTTGTCACCATCTGGGGGCAGTGGTACCCCTACGCCCTCGCCGACGGCGGCAACTGGGACGACCTGGCCGAGACCGCCGCCCAGCAGCTGCTCGCCGCGGTCGACCGCTACGCCCCCGGCTTCTCCGACTCGGTGCAGCAGCTGTACGTGCAGACCCCGCTGAAGCTGGAGCAGGAACTGTCGCTGCTGCGTGGCAACGTCATGCACGTGGAGATGAGCCTGGCCAGCATGTTCGGCTTCCGCCCCACCCCGGCGCTGTCCGGTCACCGGGTGCCGGGCCTGGCCGGGCTCTACCTGACCGGCGCCTCCACCCACCCCGGCGGCGGGGTGTCGGGCAACTCCGGGCGCACCGCCGCGCGGATCGTGCTGGCCGACCGCCGCCCCGCGGCGCGGCTGCGCGCCGGACTCCGGGCGGGGGTCGGGAGCCGGCTGGCGGCCAGGGCGGCTCGGTGACCGCCACCGCCGTCCCGGGGCGCACCCGGGCGACCCCGGGCTGGCTGCCCCTGGCGCTCACCGTGGCGCTGCTGGCGACCGCGATCGCCTACCCGCTGTCCGGCGGCTCGGCCCGCACCGCCATCAGCTGGGTGATCGTGCTGCTGGGCTCGGCGGCGGCGATCAGCCACGCGTGGGTGGGCCGCGGCGCGCGCACCGGCCTCGGGGTCCTGGTGCTCGTCGCCGTGGTCGCCGTCGGGTTCGAGGCGCTGGGCCTGTCCACCGGCTTCCCCTACGGCAGCTACACCTACAGCGACGTGCTGGGCCCGACGCTGTTCGGCGTCCCGTTCCTGGTGCCGCTGGCCTGGCTGATGATGGCCTGGCCGAGCTGGGTGCTCGCCCGGCGGCTGGCCCCGCGGTCGCGTCCGTGGCGGGTGCTGGTGGCCGCCTACGTCTTCGCCGCCTGGGACGTCGTGCTCGACCCGCAGCTGGTGCAGGCCGGCTTCTGGCGCTGGGCGCACCCGGCACCGGGGCTGCCCGGCATCGACACGGTGCCGCTGACGAACCTGGGTGGCTGGCTGCTCGCCGGCCTGGTGCTGATGACGCTGCTCGACCTGCTCGTGGCACGCACCGCGACACCGCCGCGGACCGGCGACACCGCTCCGCTGCTCACCCTGGCCTGGATGGTGCTCGGCGGCGCGCTGGCCCACGCCGTGTGGCTCGACCTGCCCGGCTCGGCCGTCTGGGGCCTCGTCCTGGCGCTGCCGGTGGTCCTCGCCCTCGTCCGGCAGACCCTCGTCCGGCAGACCCTCGCGCGGCACGAGCCGGCCCGCCGGACGTGAGGCGCGCCGCCCACCGGGTCGTGCAGGGCTGCGCCGGTCTGTCGGTGCTCGCCGCGGTGCACGCCGCGGTCAACACCGCGCTGCTGCGCCGCCCGCCGGCCGCGCCCCCGGCGGTCGACCGGCCGGTCACCGTGGTGGTTCCGGCCCGCGACGAGGCCGACCAGATCGCCGGCTGTCTGGACGCGGTGCTCGACCAGCGCGGCGTCCCGCACCTGCAGGTGGTGGTCGTCGACGACGGCTCGACCGACGGCACGCCGGAGCGGGTCCCGGCCGACCCGCGGGTGCGGCTGCTCACCGCCCGGCCACCGGCGCCGGGGTGGCTGGGCAAGCCGAACGCCTGTGCCCAGGGCGCCGCCGCGGCCGGCGACGCCGACCTGCTGGTCTTCCTCGACGCCGACGTGCGGCTGATGCCCGACGCCGTGGCCGCCGCCGTGGCCGTGCTCGACGACGCCGGCCTGGACCTGGTCTCCCCTTGGCCGAGGCAGCTCACCGGCTCGGCGGCCGAGCGGCTGGTGCAGCCGCTGCAGCAGTGGCTGTGGGCCACGCTGCTGCCGCTGCGGCTGGCCGAGCGCTCGCCGCGGCCCTCGCTCGCGGCCGCCAACGGGCAGTTCCTCGTGGTGCGGCGGGCGGCGTACGAGCGGGCCGGGGGCCACGCGGCGGTGCGCGGCGAGGTGATCGAGGACATCGCCCTGCTCCGGGCGGTCAAGGCCGCCGGCGGGCGCGGGGTGGTGGTCGACGGGTCGACGCTGGCCACGTGCCGGATGTACGACGGCTGGCCGGCCTTGCGCGAGGGCTACACGAAGTCGTTGTGGTCGGCCCTCGGCGGCCGGCCCACCGCCTCGGCCGCGGCTGCGGCGGCGCTGGGCGCGGTCTGGCTCGTCCCGCCGCTCGCGGCGCTGACCGGGTCGCGGGCCGGGCTGGCCGGGTACGCGGCCGGCGTGGTCAACCGGGCCGTCGTCGCGGCCGGCACCGGGAGCAGGGTCTGGCCCGACGCGCTGGCCCACCCGGTGTCGGTGGCGCTGCTGGACGTGCTGGTGGCCCGCTCGCTGCGCGCGCACCGGCGCGGTGAGCTGCGGTGGCGGGGCCGCACGCTGGTACCCGGGGCCGGTCAGTAGCCGGAGAACCCGCGGAACACCCCGTCGTCCCCGACCCGGTCGGTGAACTCCGCCCAGCCCATGCCGGCCAGCGACAGGTCGTCGGCCACCTCCAGCACCTGGGCCGACGGCACCCGGAAGGACTCCTCCGGGGCGCCGCTGCCGCGCACCGCCAGCACGGGCAGCTCCGGGTGCTGCAGCGTCGTCGCGTCCGCCACGAAGAGGACGGCCACGCGGTCCTGCGCCGGCCCGGCAGCGAGCAGGTCCGCCACCTCCGCGCCGTCGAAGGCGGGGTCGTCGACGACCTCGAGCCCGGACGGGGAGCCCTCGCGGCTGTGCGTCGTCACCGCGGTGCGCAGCGCGGTCCACGCCGCCTCGTCGGAGAAGTCCGTACGGACGAGCAAGGTGGTCCCGGACGCCGATCGCAGTGTCTGCACCGCGACACCGTAGGCGCCGTGACCCGACCCGCCCCGCCCGACCGGGCCCGCCGGTGGCCGCGGACGAGGATGGGGCGGTGACCGAGCCCCGTACGTCGTTCAGCCCCGCGGACATGGACCGTGACGCCTTCTACCGGTTGCTCAACGCGGTGGTCGTGCCCCGCCCGATCGCCTGGGTGGTGACCCGCTCGGCCGAGGGCGTGCACAACCTCGCGCCGCACTCGTACTACACGGTGGCCTGCGTCGAGCCGCCGATCGTGCAGTTCACCTCGGTGGGCCGCAAGGACTCCCTGACCAACGTCGAGGCGACCGGTGACTTCACGGTCAACCTGGCCCCGGAGTCGATGTTCGAACAGGTCAACGCCACCGGCACCGACTTCCCGCCGGACCAGAGCGAGGCCGAGCACACCGGCGTCCGGCTGGAGCCCAGCGAGACCGTCGCGGCCATGCGGGTGGCGCAGTCACCGGTGTCGCTGGAGTGCACGCTGCACTCCACGCTGCGGCTGGGCGACAGCACCGTCGTCCTCGGGCAGGTGCGGCACGTCGCCGTCCACACGACAGCCGTCCGCGACGGCCGGCCGCGGATCGAGCACCTGCGCCCGCTGGCCCGCCTCGGCGGCAGCGAGTGGTCGACGATCGGTGAGGTGAGAGAGCTCCGCCGCATCACCCACGAGACCTGGACCGCCGACCCGTCGATCGGCCGGCAGCTGCGCGGCGAGTGAGGTGATCCTCCCCGCCGTCCCCGACCTGCGCCTGGTGACGGTCCGCCGCGGCGGCACCCTCACCGACCCCGACCACCACCTCCTCGCCCTCTGGGCGGCGACCTGCGCGGAGCACGTCCTGCCGCTGTTCGAGTCCGTGCGCCCCGGTGACCGGCGACCGCGTCAGGCGGTCGAGGCAGCCCGGGCCTGGGTGCGTGGAGAGCTGCCGATGATGCAGGCGCGCGCCGCGGGCGGGCACGCCATGGGCGCGGCCCGGGACCTGCGCGGTGCGGCCCGGCACGCCGCCTACGCCGCGGGCCAGGCCGGGGTCGTCGCGCACGTCGCCGCCCACGACCTCGGTGCCGCCGCCTACGCGATCAAGGCGGTGCGGGCGGCGGCACCCGAGGGCACGGCCGACGCCGCCGGGCGGGCGGAGTGCCGGTGGCAGCGCGACCAGCTGCCGCCCGCCGTCCGCGAGCTGGTGCTCGACGACCAGCGGCTCCGCAACGACATCTGCTGGTCGGTCTTCGACTGCTGACCACACCGAGCCCGCGTCCGTCGGCCCGGCTGCAGGGGCCCGCCGCGAGCTCGCGAGCGGTGGGGGCAGCCGGGTCCTCCCTCAGGCGGGCAGGTGCGGGGCGACCTCGTCGGCGGCGTCGGCGCCGAAGGCGTCGGCGAAGCGGTCCAGGAACAGGTCGCGGGGCAGCGAGTACTCCTGGGTCCCGATGACCTCGACGGCGGCGGTGGCGACGGCGGAGCCGACCTGGGTGGCGCGCTCCAGCCCCAGCCCCCACTGCCGGGCGGCGACGAAGCCGGCGCGCAGCGCGTCCCCACCGCCGGTGGGCTCGACCGGCTTGGTCTCCGGGACGGCGATGACGCGGATCGGCTCGGCACCGGCCTGCTCGACGAGCACGCCGTCCGCGGCCCGGGTGGTGACCCAGGTGCCGACCCGGGCGAGCACCTCGGCGTCGTCCCAGCCGGTCTTCTGCAGCAGCAGGGCGTGCTCGTACTCGTTGGTGAACAGCAGCTCCGCGCCGTGGACCAGCTCGCGGATCATCTCGCCGTCGGCCCAGGCCAGCTGCTGGCTGGGGTCGGCGAGGAAGGGGTAGCCGCGCTCCCGGCACTCGGCGGTGTGCTGCACCATCGCGGTCGGGTCGTTGGGCCCGACGATGACCAGGTCCAGCCCACCGACCCGCTCCTCGACCGGGGCGAGCTCGATCATCGAGGCCTCGCTCATCGCGCCCGAGTAGAACGAGGCGATCTGGTTGTTGGCCACGTCGGTGGTGCAGGTGAACCGGGCGGTGTGCTTGAGCTCGGACCAGCGCACGCTGCCGGTGTCGACGCCGTGCCGGGTCAGCCAGGCGTCGTAGTCGGCGAAGTCGCTGCCCACCGCCCCGACCAGCACCGGGGCCTGGCCGAGCAGCCCCAGGCCGTAGGCCATGTTGGCGCCCGCGCCACCGCGGTGCTGCACCAGGTCGTCGACCAGGAAGGAGAGCGAGACGTTCTCCATCTTGCCCTCGACGAACTGGTCGGTGAACTTCCCGGGGAAGGTCATCAGGTGGTCGGTGGCGATCGAACCGGTCACGACGACGGGCATGGGGGCGACTCTCTCCGGGGGACGGCGGCCACCAGCGGCCAGTCGGGCCCCGGCCGGATCGGGCCCGGGACCGCTCCAGGGTAGGAGCCACCCGGGCCGGCCGCGCGCGCCGGTCACCCCGGCGGGGGCACCTCACCCAGTGCCCGGCGCAGCTGGACCCCCAGCTGGGCGGTGCCCACGACGCCCAGCAGGCAGCCGACGGCGGCCCCGACGGTGACCACCGCGGCCACCACGTCGTGCCCGTCGACGTCGATGCCGAGCAGCGCGACCACCCCGGCGCCGCCGAGCCCGAACCCGGCCATCGCGACGCGGGTGGGCCGCTCCCACACCGAGATCGCCCCGGTCTCGCTGACCCCGGCCTGCCCGGCGCGGGCGCGCAGGTAGTCGGGCAGCCAGCACAGCGCGCCGAAGGCCACCGCCAGCCAGCCCGGTGCGCCGGCCACCCAGAAGGCGATCGCGTAGGCGACCTCGGTGAGCCGGTCGACGGCCGAGTCGAGCACGAACCCCCGCCGGGACGCCCGGCCGCCGGCGATGGCCAGCGCGCCGTCCAGGGAGTCGAGCAGGCCCGACAGCCCGATGAGCAGCCCGGTCGCGATCAGCCAGCCCCCACCGGCGGCTGCCGGTCCGACGGCGGCACCGGCGACGGCCAGGCCCAGCGCGGTGGCCACCAGCGGCGAGAGCCGGGCCAGCGGGACGGCGAGGGTGTAGGCGAGGGTCAGCCAGCCGTGCACCAGCCGGCTGTCGTGCGGGTCGGTGTCGCCGTGCCAGCGCGACCAGGCCGCCAGGTACTCGTCGCGGGTCAGCACCGGCCCAGTCCACCACGCCACGGGCACGCAGCGGTGCGGGCAGGGACAGTGGTGGGGTGTTCGCCGGCCTCTCCCCCGCCCGCCGCCGCCTGGTGCTGGCCGTCCTCGCCGTCCTGGTGGTCGCCGTGGCCGGGATCGCCGCCGCCGTCGTCGTCCCCCGGCTGAACGGCCCGGGCGGGACCCGGACGGCGCCGGCCGCGGAGCAGACCCCGGGCCCGGTGCTGCTGGTGCCCGGCTACGGGGGCTCCACGACCTCGCTGCAGGTGCTCGCCGACCGGCTCACCGCCACCGGCCGCGACGCCACCGTCGTCCCCGTCCCCGACGGCGGCACCGGCGACATCGCAGCGTCCGCCGAGGCGCTGGGCGAGGCGGTGGACGACGCGCTGGCGCGCACCGGCGCCGGCAGCGTGGACGTCGTGGGCTACTCCGCCGGCGGGGTCATCGCCCGGCTGTGGGCCGCCGACGGTGGGGCCGACCAGGCCCGGCGGGTCGTCACCCTGGGCTCACCGCACCACGGGACGACGCTGGCCGACCTCGCCGCCGGGGTCCTGCCGGCGGAGTGTCCGCAGGCCTGCCAGCAGCTCACCACCGGCAGCGAGCTGCTGGCCCGGCTCAACGCCGGCGACGAGACCCCCGACGGGCCGGACTGGGTGTCGGTGTGGAGCACCGTCGACCAGACCGTCACCCCGCCGGACTCCGCCGACCTGGCCGGTGCCCTGGACCTGACCGTGCAGTCGGTGTGCGCGGACTCGACCGTGGCGCACGGCCAGCTGCCCACCGACGCCGTCGTGCAGGGCATCGTGCTCGCCGAATTGGCCGCCGGCCCGCCCGTGCAGCTGGGCCCGGACGACTGCGCGCGGCTCCGCCAGGGCTGAGGTCAGGGAGCGACCTGCAGCACCGGACGCATCAGGACCTCCTGGATGAGCACGTTGCCCGGCTGGGCGAAGGCGAAGACGAGCGCCTGGGCGACGTCGGCGGCCGCCAGCGCGTCCAGGCTCTCCCGCCGGGCCTGGATGGCCTCGCTGACGTTCTCGCCGAACTCGGTCCACACCGCACCCGGCTCGATCACCGACACCCGGATCCGGTCGGGGCCCAGCTCCTTGCGCAGTGCGTCGTGGAAGCCGACGACGGCGAACTTGGTGGCGCTGTAGACCGACCAGTCCGCCGCGCCGTGGCGGCCGCCGACGCTGGAGACCGAGGAGATCATCGCGCCGTCCCGGCCGCGCAGCAGCGGGATCGCGGCCTGGGTGCAGTTCAGGACGCCGTAGAGGTTGGCGTCGATCATCGTCTTCCAGTCGGCCGGGTCGCTGGTCTCGAACGGGGCGTTGATGCCCAGCCCGGCGTTGTTGACCAGCAGGTCCAGGCCCCCGAAGCGGGTCCGGACCTCGGCGAACAGGGCCGCGACGGCAGACGGGTCCGCGACGTCGGTCTCGACCACCGTGGCCTGGTCGCCGAGGTCGGCGGCCAGCGCCTCGAGCCGGTCGCGGCGGCGGGCGGCCAGCACCACGTGCACGCCCTCGCTCACGAGCAGCCGCGCGGTGGCGTCCCCGATGCCGCTGGACGCCCCGGTGATGACCGCTGTCTTGCCGTGCAGGTCCTGCATCTCCATGGTGCCGACGGTACGGCCCGGGGTCTGCGCGCCCACCGGACCGCCCGTCAGCGGCTGACGTCCTCGCTGCGACTGCGCCCGGTCGCGCACGGGCTGACCAGTTGGGATGGGACCGCCGTGATCAGGACATGCCCACCGCCCTCGAGGACATTGCATTGGGCAACGACGTCGACACAACGCGTCACCTAGGCCAGGAGGCCACCCGTGCCCGCCCCCACCACCTCGTCCGCGTTCCACCGGACGGGTGTCACCACCAAGATCACCGCAGTCGTCGGGCTCGCCGCCCTCGTCGCCGTCCTCGTCGGCGTGCTGGGCCTGCGCAGCCTCGGGCACACCGCCCAGGCCACCGACTCGATGTACCGCGACGAGCTGGTCGGCACCGCGGAGGTCGAGTCCATGCGCGCCGACTTCTACGCCATCCGGCTCTCGGGCACCAACTACGCCGTCGCCACCGACCCGGCCGTCCGCGCGACCTACCTGACCAGCCGGAACGCCGCCTACACCGACCTGGCCGCCGCCGCCGACCGCTACCTGGGGACGCACCCCTCGGACGCCGGCCGCGCCCTGGTGCAGCAGGTCCTCGGCGGCATCGACGACTACAAGGCCGGCATGGTGACCCTCGACGCCCTCGCCGACGCCGGTGACCTCTCCGCCTGGTCGGCTGCGCGCGAGGCCACGATCTCCCCGGTCGCCAAGGGCGTCATGGCCCAGCTCGACGAGCTCGCCGCCCAGCGCCGGCAGGCCGCCGCCGACAGCGCGGCCGAGGCGACGGCGCAGTACGGGTCGACCCGGCTGCTGCTGGGCGTGGTCCTCGCCGTGGGCGTCGCCGCCGCCCTGGTCGTCGGCCGGCTGGTGGCCCGCGGCATCACCGGGGGCCTGCGGCGCGTGCAGTGGACCGCCGAGGGGCTGGCCGCCGGCGACCTGACCCGCACCGCCGGGGTGACCTCCCGTGACGAGGTCGGCGCCACCGCCGCGGCACTGGACGACGCCGTGGCC
Source organism: Modestobacter sp. L9-4 (assembly GCF_019112525.1). Lineage (NCBI taxonomy): Bacteria > Bacillati > Actinomycetota > Actinomycetes > Geodermatophilales > Geodermatophilaceae > Modestobacter > Modestobacter sp. L9-4. The sequence continues at coordinate 3,896,166 of NZ_CP077800.1, read as the reverse complement.
GAGCTGCGCACCGTGCTGACCTCGGTCACCGCCACCGCCGACGCCGTCGCCGCCTCCGCGGAGGAGCTCAGCGCGTCCTCCGCCCAGATCGCCGCCGCCGCGGAGCAGACCGCGACCCGGTCCGAGGTCGTCACCGACGCCGCCGGCGAGGTGTCCCGGAACGTCGCCACGGTCGCCGCGGGTGCCGAGGAGATGGGTGCCTCGATCCGGGAGATCAGCCAGAACGCCTCCGGCGCCGCCCGGGCCGCCGCCGACGCGGTCGCCGAGGCGCGGGCCACGGACGCCACCATCGCCCGGCTGGGCACCTCCAGCGAGGAGATCGGCGCGGTGGTCAAGACCATCACCGCGATCGCCGCCCAGACGAACCTGCTCGCGCTGAACGCCACCATCGAGGCCGCCCGCGCCGGCGAGGCCGGCCGTGGCTTCGCGGTGGTGGCCGGCGAGGTCAAGGAGCTGGCCGCCGAGACCGCCCGGGCCACCGAGGACATCGCCCGCCGGGTCGAGTCCATCCAGACCGACACCTCGGGCGTGGTCGCCGCCATCGACCGCATCCAGACGGTGGTCGGCCAGGTCGACGCCTTCCAGCTGACCATCGCCTCGGCCGTGGAGGAGCAGACCGCCACGACCAACGAGATGGCCCGCTCGGTGCAGCAGGCCGCGGGTGGGTCGACCGAGATCGCCCGCACCATCTCCGGGGTGTCGGCCGCCGCCGGGGACACCACCCAGGCGCTGAGCCAGACCCGCGGCGCGGTCGCCGAGCTGGCCCGCATGTCGGCCGACCTGCGCTCCGACGTCGCCCGCTTCACCCTCTGGTCGAGGACCCCGCCGCCCCCCGCCCCTGCGCCGGGGCCGAGGGGCGGCGGGGCCGCTAGGAGGTGATGTCCTTGGTGGTGAAGTTGGCCCAGGCGGCACCGGTGAGCACCACCACGTACACCGCCTGCAGCGCGACGCCGCGCACGAGGTCCCGCCACAGGACCGGCTCCCGGAACAGGTCGACGAAGGCCAGCCAGTAGCGGGTGGGCAGGTAGGGCGCGAAGGACGACGCCGCGTCCAGGGTGAACAGCAGCGACGAGGCGATGAGCACCGCCAGCGCACCCAGCGCCGCGGCCAGTGGCGAGTCGGTGAGGGTGGAGAAGAAGAGCGCGAACGCGGCCACCCCGAGCATCGAGACGGTGATGTAGCCGATCGCCAGCAGCGTGCGCCCGGTGATGTCCTGGGCGGTGATCGGGGTGCCCGACAGCGTCGTCCCACCGATCGGCTGGACGTCGAAGAGCAGCTGACCGGTGACGTAGCCGACCGCGGCCACGATCACCACGGTGACCAGCACGAAGGCGATCACCGCGACCAGCTTGGCCACCAGCAGCCGGGTGCGCCCGGCCGGGCGGGCCAGCAGGTACCGCAGCGTGCCGGCCTGGGCCTCCCCGGCGATCGACTCACCGGCCACCACGGAGACCGCGATCGGCAGGAACAGCGGCAGCACGATGGCCAGCGCCGCCAGCGGGTAGAGCGTGCCGTTGGTGAGCACGGCGGAGAGGAACACCGGCCCCTCCCCCGGCCGCGGCGCCAGGTCGGTGACCGCCAGCAGCACGGCCACCAGCACGGGGAGGGCGTTGAGCAGGGCGATCGTCACCCAGGTGCGGGGACGGCGGAACAGCTTCCGCAGCTCGACGGCGATCACCGGCGCGACCGCTCGCCCGGGGCGTCGACCCGGTCGGCGCTGGTGCTCGCCGCGGCCAGCACCACCTCCTCCAGGCTCGGCCGTTCCAGCGCCAGCCCGGTCACCGGCACCCCAGCGGCGACCAGCGCGGCGTTGACCTCGGCCGGGTCCGCACCGCGCACCACCGCCCGCCCGTCGGTGGTGCGCAGCACCCGGCCGTCGAGCGCGGCGCGCACCCGGTCGGGGTCGGGGGTCTCGACGATCGTCGCGCCGGTGGGCGCGGTGAGCGTGGCCAGCTGGTCCTGCAGCACCAGCCGCCCGCGGTCGAGCACGCCGACCCGGGTGCACAGCTGCTCGACCTCGGCCAGCAGGTGGCTGGACAGGAAGACCGTCGTCCCGCCGCGGTTGAGGTCCAGCAGCAGGTCGCGGATCTCGTGGATGCCCTGCGGGTCCAGGCCGTTGGTGGGCTCGTCGAGCACCAGCAGCTCGGGCCGCCGCAGCAGCGCCGCACCCAGCCCCAGCCGCTGCCGCATGCCGAGGGAGAAGTCCTTCACCGGCCGCCGGCCCACCCCGGCCAGGCCGACCTGTTCCAGCACCGTGTCGATCCGCGCCGTGCGGGTGCGGCGGGAGCCACCGGGCCCGGCGGCGTCGAACAGCGACAGGTTGGCCCGGGCCGGGAGGTGGCCGTAGTGCGCCGGCCCCTCGATCAGCGCGCCCACCCGGGGCAGCACCTTTCGTGCCCGCTTCGGCATCGGCTCGCCGAGCAGCTGCACCTCCCCCTCGGTGGGCAGCACCAGCCCGAGCAGCATCCGCACGGTGGTCGTCTTGCCCGAGCCGTTCGCGCCGAGGAAGCCGTAGACGTCGCCGGCGCGCACGTCCAGGTCGATGCCGTCGACCGCGCGCAGCCGCCCGTACCGCTTGACCAGGCCGGTGGTGCCGATGACGGTGCTCAGGAGGTTCCTCCGGTCAGTTCGCCGGCCGCGGCGGCCAGCGCGTCGAGGGTGACGGTGCCGGTGAGCAGCACCGTCCCGTCGGGTCCGTCGGCGAGCATCAGCCCCAGCGGGCCGGCGGCGATCCGCACGCCCAGGTCGTCGACCACCGCGCCGGGGGCGTCGGCCAGGGCGCTGCGCAGGCCGGCGGCCGCGCGGCCGGGCAGCGGGCTGACGGTCAGCAGCGTGACGCCGCGGCCGTAGACGCCGACCGTGGCGGGCGCGCCGTCGATCCTGCGGCGGTCCAGCCCGGCCAGGACGTCGGGCAGCGCGAGGACGCCGCGGGTGCCCCGGGTGGCGGCCTGCAGCAGCTGGGGGTCCTGCCCGGCGCGGAGCTCCGCGGCGGGCGGCAGCGTGAAGTCGACGACGTCGGCCGCCGGGGTGCCGAGGTCGAGCTCCAGGAAGGACGTGTCGACCGCGGGCTCACCGCCGGCCTCGCCGAACACCTGCACCCGCAGCGGCACCCCGCTGGCGGCGTCGACCCACACGTCGACCCGGCCGACGGAGGAGGCCTGGTCCGCCGGCACCACCCGGAGCCCCAGCGCGTCGCGGCCGGCGACCCGGTCGGCGCCGAAGCGGCTGAGCTCGCCGTCGCCGGCCTCCGACAGCAGCCGGCGCCCCAGCGCGCTGGGCAGCAGGTCCGGGGCGGTCGGCAGCGCGAGGGCCGTCTGGGGGGTGCGGGTGGCCGCGTTGGCGACGTAGTCCCAGGTCCAGGTGCCACTGGCATCGGCGTGCACCCCGGTCTCCCCGGTGGGCGAGACGACGTCGACCCGCCAGTCGGCCGGACCGCGGTACCAGGTGCGCATCGTCGTCCGGTCGCTCAGCAGGTCCGCGACCCCGGTCAGCTGCTCCCCCACCGGCAGGGCCAGCCCACCGGCGGCCTGGGCGTACCCGGAGAAGGCGACGCCGGTCGAGGCCAGCGCGGCCCGGCGCAGGTCGGCCGCGGGCGTGCCGGCGTCGGAGGCCGGCAGCGCGCCGATCAGCGAGGGCAGCGAGAGCAGGACGGCGACGCCGCTCCCGACGACGGCCCACCGGCGGGCTGCACCGCTCCGCCGTCGTCGCACGCGGCCACCGTACGACGGCCTCCTGTGCGGAGCCCGCCGCGCGGCGGCGCCCGCCTCCCCCTACGGTCGGTCCCCGTGGCCGCACCGATCAGTGACGCCGTCGTCGTCGACGTCCTCCGCCGGGTCGACCGCGGGCTGACCCCGCTGGCCCGGCGCCTGGGCCGCCCGCCGGAGGCGCCCACCGCGCAGCGCGCCGCCTGGTGGGCCGAGACGGTGGGCCGGGTCGCCGCGGGTGTCTCCGCCGCACCCCGGCTGGCCGGGAAGCTCGCCGACCTGCTGCCGCTGCAGAACACGGTCGGCTCGGCGGTGCAGGCCCTCGTCGTCCTCGGGGTGGCCGGCGAGCACGACGTCGACGACCCCGCCGCCCGCATCTCGCTGCTGGCCCGGGTGCTGCTGGACCGCGACCTGCCCGCCGACCGGGTCACCCCGCTGCTGGTCCGCGCCAAGGGCAGCTACGTCGACGAGGCGCTGGGCACCGACCGCTCCGGGGTGGACGGCGTGGCCCGCAGCCTCTGGCGGGCCGCCCGGCTGCTGGGCCGCATCGACGACGCCCTGGACGCCCGCCCCAAGGGCAAGCTCCGGCACCGCGCCCTGGCCCAGCTGCCGGTCATCGGCGTGGCCGGGGGCTACGCCGCCGAGCGGGAGGGCCTGCGCCGGGCGGCGCAGGAGGCCGAGCAGCTGCTCGGCGGCTGACTCAGACGCCGACGGCCGCGGCCGGTGCCCCGGTGTCGACGCCGATCCCGGCCAGGCTCGCGTAGACCTCACGCGTGGCCGTGGAGCGGTTCATGGTGATGAAGTGGATGCCGGGCACGCCCTCGGCCAGCAGCGTCTGGCACATCTGCGTGGCCACCTCGACGCCGAGGGCCCGCATGGCCCGCTTCTGCTCCGGGGTGTCGCCGTCCAGGGCGGCGAAGCGCTCGGCCAGCTCGTCGGGGAACGCCTGCCCGGACAGCTGCACGATGCGCGCGATCTGCCGGGCGTTGGTCACCGGCATCACCCCGGCGATGATCGGCACGTCGCAGCCGCGGGCGGAGACCCGGTCGCGCAGCCGCAGGTAGTCCTCGACCCGGAAGAACATCTGGGTGATCGCGAAGTCGGCACCGGCGCGGCACTTGGCCACGAACATGTCGGTGTCGGAGTCCAGGTCGCGCGAGCGCGGGTGCCGCTCGGGGAAGGCGGCCACGCCCACGGAGAAGTCGCCGATGCCCTTGATCAGCTCGACCAGCTCGGCGGCGTAGCGCAGGCCCTGCGGGTGCGCGGCCCACTCGGCCTGCGGGTCGGCGCCCGGCGGGTCGCCGCGCAGCGCCAGCAGGTTGCGCACCCCGGCCGCGGCCAGCCGGCTGACCACGTGCCGCAGCTCGGCGACGCTGTGGTCGACGGCCGTCAGGTGCGCCAGCGGCAGCATCGTGGTCTCCGCGGCGATCCGCTCGGTGGCCGCGACGGTGCCCTCGCGGGTGGAGCCGCCGGCACCGTAGGTGACCGACACGAAGGAGGGCTGCAGCCGCTCGAGCTGGCGCAGCGCGGTCCACAGCTGGACCTCGGCGGCCTCGTCCCGCGGGGGGAAGAACTCGAAGGACCAGGTGGGCTGCTCGCCTGAGAGCAGATCGCGAACGGTACCGGTCACGGGGGTCGAGACTACGTGCGCGCAGCCCACCCCGGCGGGAGAACGCCACCCGGTGGAGGTCGCGCCACGCCGAGTTGGGCAATACTCGCCTCGTGACAACCGGGACGCAGCAGCGCGAACCCTCCGCCGGGAGCACCACCGAGACGACGGGACGCCCCGCTCTCGCGGTCGCCGACCTGGGCCGGCTGCGCGCCGCGGTCGAGGCGGCGCTCTCCACCTTCCTGACCGAGCAGCGCCAGACGCTGGCGGACATGGCCGCCGAGCTGGTGCCGGTGGCCGACGAGGTGGCCGCCGTCGCCGGCGGCGGGAAGCGGCTGCGCCCGGCGTTCGCCTACTGGGGCTGGCGCGGCTTCGTGGCCGCCTCCGGCGCGCGCGCCGAGGCCGACGACGCGGTGCTGCGGGCGGTGGCCGCCCTGGAGCTGGTGCACAGCTCCGCCCTCGTGCACGACGACGTCATGGACGCCGCCGACACCCGCCGCGGCCGCCCGGCCACCCACGTCGGGTTCGCCGACCGGCACGGCGGTGACGCCCTGGACGGCGACGGGGCGGCCTTCGGCATCGGCGCGGCGATCCTGGTCGGCGACCTGGCGCTGGTCTGGTCCGACGAGCTGCTGCGCCGGTCGGGCATCTCCACCGACGCCCTGGCCCGGGTCCGCCCGGTGTGGGACACGATGCGCACCGAGGTCACCGCCGGGCAGTACCTGGACCTGCTGCGCGCCGCCGGCGGGCTGCCCGGCCCGGCCGGTGCGCTCAAGGTCGCCCGGTTCAAGAGCGCCGGCTACACCGTGCAGCGCCCGCTGCAGCTCGGTGCGGCACTGGCCTGCGCCGGACCCGACGCGATGGAGGTCTGCAGCGCCATCGGCCTCCCGCTGGGCGAGGCCTTCCAGCTGCGCGACGACGTCCTGGGCGTGTTCGGCGACCCTTCGGTCACCGGCAAGTCCGTCGACGACGACCTGCGGGAGGGCAAGCGCACCCTGCTGGTCGCCCTCACCGAGGAGGCCACCGACGACGACGGCCGGGCCCTGCTCGCCGGCACCCTGGGCAACAGCGCCGCCGACCCGTCCGAGCTCGACGGCGTCCGCTCCCTCATGTCCCGCAGCGGCGCCCTGGACCGGGTCGAGGAGCGCATCGCCCAGCAGACCGGCCTGGCCCGGGCCGCCATCGCCCGCGCCCCGATCGCCGCCGACGCCCGACAGGCGCTGGACGCCCTCGCCGTCGCCGCCACCACCCGCGCCGCGTGAACAGCTTCCTGCACCGTCCCGTGCGCACCGTCCCCGGCGCCACCGACCGGGTCGTCGTCATCGGCGCCGGCCTGGCCGGGCTGTCGGCGGCGATGCGGCTGCGCGGCGCGGGCCGCGAGGTCACCGTCGTCGACCGCGTCCCCGGCCCGGGTGGCCGCGCCGGCCGGGTGGAGCGCAGGGGCTACGCGCTGGACACCGGGCCCTCGGTCTTCACCGCCCCCGAGGTGGTCGAGGGCGCCTTCGCCGCCATCGGCGCGCGGATGGCCGACACCCTGACCCTCACGCCCCTGGACACCACCTACCGGGCGCAGTTCGCCGACGGCTCGCACCTGGACGTGCACGCCGACCGCACCGCCTTCGCCGCCGAGGTCGAGGCGCTGTGCGGGCCGGGCGAGGCCGCGGCTCTGCTGCGCTACCTCGACGACCTGGCCGAGCTCTACGAGCTGCAGATGCGCACCTTCATCGACCGCAACCTGGACTCCCCGCTGGACCTGCTCGGGCCCGAGCTGCTCCAGCTGGCCCGCCGGGGCGGCTTCCGCCGGCTCTCCCACCACGTCGCGGGCTTCTTCACCGACGACCGGCTGCGCCGGCTGTTCAGCTTCCAGGCCCTCTACGCCGGGGTGTCGCCGTTCAAGGCGATCGCCGCCTACGCCGTCATCGCCCAGCTCGACATCGGTGCCGGGGTCTGGCACCCGCAGGGCGGGATCGGCGCCGTCCCCCGCGCCATGGCAGCGGCGGCGGCCACGGCCGGCGTCGAGTTCCGCTACGGCACCGAGGTCGACCGGCTGGAGGTCTCCGGCGGCCGGGTGACCGGGGTGGCGCTGGCCGGCGGCGACCTGCTGCCCGCCGACGCCGTGGTGGTCACCGCCGACGCCCCGCACCGGCTGGTGCCCGGGCTCCGGGGTCCGCGCCGGCCGGTCTACTCGCCGTCCTGCGTGGCGCTGCACCTGGGGGTGAAGGCGGAGCTGCCCGGTCAGGCGCACCACACGATCAGCTTCGGGGAGTCCTGGCAGCAGGTGTTCGACGAGCTGACCCGCGACGGGCGGCCGATGAGCGACCCGAGCCTGCTCATCAGCATGCCGTCGGTGACCGACCGCTCGCTGGCCCCCGAGGGCGGGCAGGTGCTCAGCGTCGTCGCCCCCACCCCGAACCTCGACCCGCGCAGCGGTGGCAACCCCGACATCGACTGGCCCCGGCTGCGCGGCCCCTACCGCGACGAGCTGCTGGCCACCCTCGAGGCGCGCGGCTGGACCGGCATCGGCGACGCCATCGAGGTGGAGGAGCTGCTGGACCCCCGCGACTGGGAGGCCCAGGGCATGGTGGCCGGCACGCCGTTCGCCCTCGCGCACACCTTCGGCCAGACCGGCCCGTTCCGACCCTCCACGCTGCCCCGCAGCGGCCCGGAGAACGTCGTCCTGGCCGGGTCGTCGGTGCAGCCGGGGGTCGGCGTGCCCATGGTCGTGATCAGCGGCCGGCTCGCCGCGGAGCGGATCACCGGCCCGGTGCAGGCGTGACCGGTCGGCCCCCCGCGACCCGCGCCGCGCAGCAGGAGCAGCTGGACGCCGCCTACGCGGTGTGCCGGTCGATCGCCGCCGAGCACGGCAAGTCCTACTTCCTGGCCACCCGGCTGCTCACCCCCGACCGCCGGTCAGCGGTACACGCGCTCTACGCCGCCGCCCGGGTGGCCGACGACATCGTCGACGTCGGCGCCGACGAGCTCGGCCGCGACCCCGAGGGCGAGCTGCTGACCTGGTCGCGGGCCGCGCTGGAGGAGGTCGAGGCGGGCTGGTCCGACGACCCGGTGCGGCTGGCCCTGGTGCACACCTACCGCCGGTACGACATCCCGATGGAGCACCTGGTCGACTTCCTGGCCGCGATGACCAGCGACCTCGACGTCACCGGCTACGCCGACATCGCCGCACTGGACCGCTACATGTGGGGCTCGGCGTCGGTCATCGGGCTACAGGTGCTCCCGGTCCTCGGCACCGCGCCCGGGGTGGCCCGCGAGGAGGCCGCGCCGCACGCCATCGCGCTCGGCGAGGCCTTCCAGCTGACCAACTTCCTCCGGGACGTCGCCGAGGACGTCGACCGGGGCCGGGTCTACCTGCCCGAGGACATGATGGCCGCGCACGGGGTCACCCGCGAGCAGCTCGCCGCGCGTCAGCACACCCCGGGCTTCACCGAGCTGATGCGGGAGATGGTGGCCCTCACCCGTCGCCGCTACGACGACGCCGCGCTGGGCACGCCGATGCTGGCCCGGGAGTCGCGGGACTGCGTGCGCGCCGCGACCGACCTCTACGGCGGCATCCTGACCGAGATCGAGCGGGCGGGGTACCGGGTGCTCGACGGCCGGGTGCGGGTGTCGAAGCCGCGCCGGCTGGCCGTCTTCGCCCACCGGCTCACCGCGGCACAGCTCGCCCGGGTGGGCACCGGCCGCTGACGCCCGCGCGCCGGCAGCCAGGCGTCAGCGGCAGGACGTCAGTGGCAGGGCGTCAGCGGGAGGGCGTCAGAGCGCGAGGGCCTGGGCCCGGCGGGTGACCTCGGTGTGCCGGTCACCGCGCAGCGCCTCGACCGGGGTGCCCGGCAGGGAGTCGTCGGCCTCGAACAGCCAGGCGAACGCCTCCTCGTCGCTGAAGCGGCCGTCGTAGAGCACGGTGAGCAGGCCGGGCAGGTGCTTGAGGACGGCGCCGTCCTGGATGAAGTCGGCGGGGATCTTGCTGTTGCCGCTGCCGGGCACCGCCATCAGCTTCCGCTCGGCGATCAGCTGGCGGACCTTGTTGGTCGAGACGCCGAGCTGCGCGGCGACCTCAGCGGGGGTGAGCGTGTCCATGACGGCTGAGCCTATGGCGCCCTCCGGACCCGCGGTCGGGCGGCCCGGACGGCGTGGCGTGCCCTCCTGGTGGGCTGCGCACAGGGTCAGCGCACACCATGGAGCCGTGTGGACCGGACACCTCGCGCACCCCGCGACCAGTCGCCGTCCGCGCACCGGTCCGCACCGGGTGCCCGGGCTGGACGCCCGCGTGGCGCGCCGTCGTCCCCCGGGCGTCCCACTGGCCACTCCCGGCCCGCGGCGACCACGTGGCGTCGTCCCACGCGTCCACCTGGTCACTCCCGTCGACAGGTGTCCGTCCCGTGACCTGACGGCCCGCGTCGTCCCCTCCCGGGCGGGGGTCGCCCTCCTAGACTCGCCGGCGTGGAGACCGTCGTGACCGACCCCGTGGTCGGCCTCGTCCTCGAGGGGCGCTACCGCCTCGAGGAGCGCCTGGCGCGCGGCGGCATGTCCACCGTCTACTCCGCCACCGACCTGCGCCTGCACCGCACGGTCGCGGTGAAGGTGATGGCCGAGCACCTGGCCCACGACCCGGCGTTCGTCGACCGGTTCACCCGTGAGGCGCGGGCCACCGCGATGCTCAGCCACGTCAACGTCGTCTCCGTCAGCGACCAGGGTTCCGACCAGGGGCTGGTCTTCCTGGTCATGGAGCTGGTGCGCGGGCGCACGCTGCGCGACCTGCTGCAGGCCCGCGGCCGGCTGACCGTCGGCGAGGCCTTCGCCGTGCTGGAGCCGGTGCTGGCCGGGCTGACCGCCGCGCACCGCGCGGGCATCGCCCACCGCGACGTCAAGCCCGAGAACGTGCTGATCGCCACCGACGGCCAGGTCAAGGTCGCCGACTTCGGTCTGGCCCGCGCCGTGGCCGGCACCGGCCAGACCAGCCACACCGGCGGCGTGCTCATCGGCACCGTCGCCTACCTGTCCCCCGAGCAGCTCGAGCGCGGCCGCAGCGACGCCCGCAGCGACGTCTACGCCGCCGGCGTGATGTTCTACGAGCTGCTCACCGGCCACCCGCCCTACGTCGGCGACAGCGCGCTGGCCGTGGCCTACCAGCACGTCCACCACGACGTCCCGGCTCCCTCGGCCGAGGTGCCCGGCGTGCCGTGGCAGGTCGACGAGCTGGTCGCGCGCACCACCCGGCGCGACCCGGCCGGCCGGCCGTTGGACGCCGGCGCCTTCCTGGCCGAGCTCACCGACCTGCGCGCCGACCTGGGCCTGGCCCGGGTCCCGGTGCCCACCGGCCGCCCGGCCGGCGACCCCACCGCGACCCTGCGTCCGGTCCCCCGCCCCACTGCACCGCGTCCCCGGCACCCCAGCTCCCCGGGCGCGCGGCACACCTCCCCCGACGGCGACCCGCGCACCGAGGTGATGAACGGCGTGCGGCCCGACCGCAGCCGGGGCACCACCGTCCTGCCGGGCATGGGCGGCGGCCCCACCACCGCGGTGGGCCGCGCGCGCCCCTCCCCGGTGCGCCCCGGCGTGCCGCAGCACATCCGCCGCCGCCGGGCACGCTTCGCCGTCACGCTGGTGCTGCTGCTGGCCGTCACCATCGGCGCGGTCGCCTGGTGGCTGGGCTCGGGGCGCTGGACCGACGTCCCCGACCTGGTGGGCAAGGACCGCGCCACCGCCATCGGCATGCTGCAGGAGGCCGGGCTGGACCCGGAGCTCGGCGATCAGGCCTACAGCGAGGACGTCCCGAAGGACGCCGTCATCTCCGCCGACCCCGCGCAGGGTGAGGCGATCCGCGGCAGCGACGTCCACCTGGTGGTCTCCCTGGGCCCGCAGCGCTTCCGGGTCGCCCCGGAGCTGGTCGGCCAGCCGCTGGACGCGGTGCTGCCCCAGCTGGCCAGCGCGCTGCCCGGCGTGACCGTCGCCCAGGCGCAGGACACCAGCGACCGCGTCCCGGCCGGCAGCGTCATCGGCTTCACCCCGGCGCCGGGCACCGACCTCAAGACCGGCGACACCGTCACCGTGACGGTGTCCTCCGGCCGGGCGCCCGTCGTGGTGCCCAACGTCGTCGGCCAGTCGCCGGACGCCGCCCGGTCGACGTTGGAGCAGCTCGGGTTCACCGTGCAGAGCGCTCCCGGCCGCAGCGCCACGGTCGCGAAGGGCGCGGTCATGGCGGTCAGCCCCGCCCCCGGTGGCGACCCCCAGGCCTACGGCAGCCAGGTCACCATCACCGTCTCCGAGGGCCTGCCCCAGGTGGCCGTGCCCGAGGTGACCGGCCGGAGCCGCGACGACGCCGAGCAGGTGCTGCGCGAGGCCGGTCTGAAGGTCGAGGTGCAGCAGTTCTTCGGCAACAAGGTCATCCGGCAGAACCCCGCCGCCGGCGAGACCGTCGACCTCGGCACCACCGTGACCATCCTGGCGACGTTCGGCTGACCTGCGCCCCGTGACCGGCACGCCACGATCGGCACCGGCTCGATCGCAGCCGGCTCGATCGGTGCCGGCTCGATCGGTGCCGGCTCGGTCGGTGCCGGCTCGGTCGGTGCCGGCTCGGTCGGTGCCGGCTCGGTCGGTGCCGGGGCCCCCGCCGAGCTGCTGGCCCACCCCCGCCGTCCAGGGCGTGCCGGGGGTGGTCGAGACACCCGGCGAGGACGGCGGACACGCCCGCGACATCGCCCTGCCCAGCGCCCTGCGGGACGGTGTCGCCGCAGGTCAGCTCGCCGGGGTGGGCGGACACGCCCAGCTCCGGTGACGCGCCGGGCGCAATCGATCCCACCGGGCCAGGGCTTCCGCCTCCGAGACCGCCGGGTTTCACTCGTCGTGTCCGTTCCGTACCTGAGCGTGCGGACCCCCGGATCGAGGAGAGCTCACCGACCATGCGCACTCGTCTGACCACGCTGGCCCTCGGCGCCGTCGCCGTCCTGGCCGTGAGCGGGGCCGGTGCCGGCACCGCCTCCGCCGCCCCGCAGGCGATGGAGACCTACATCGTGAGCCTCACCCCCGGCTCCCCGGCCGCGACCATCGCGACCCAGGCGGTCGCCCGCCTCGGTGGCGAGGTCGACCACGTCTACACCGCGGCGCTGACCGGCTTCGCCGTCACCCTGCCCACCTCGGTGGCCGGCCGGCTGTCCACGCTGCCCGGCGTCGCGTCGGTGGAGCAGGACCGGCCGGTGCAGCTGGCCGCCACCCAGACCAGCGCCACCTGGGGCCTGGACCGTCTCGACCAGCGCGCCCTGCCGCTGTCGGGCAGCTTCAGCTACGCCGCCACCGGCGCAGGGGTCACCGCCTACGTCATCGACACCGGCATCCGGTTCGGTCACAGCGACCTCGGCGGCCGGGCGGTCTCCGGCTACGACGCCGTGGACGGCGGCAGCGCCGACGACTGCAACGGCCACGGCACCCACGTCGCCGGCACGGTCGGCGGCACCCGCTACGGCGTCGCGAAGGGCGTCCGGCTGGTGGGCGTGCGGGTGCTGGACTGCGCGGGCAGCGGCACCAACGCCGGGGTGATCGCCGGCATCGACTGGGTCACCGCCGACCACACCGCCGGCGCCCCGGCCGTGGCGAACATGAGCCTGGGCGGCGGGGTCAGCACCGCCGTCGACGCCGCCGTCTCCCGGTCGATCGCCGACGGGGTCACCTACGCGGTGGCCGCCGGCAACGGCGACGCCCGCGGGGTCCCGCAGGACGCCTGCGGCGGCTCGCCGTCCCGGGTGCCGTCCGCGCTGACCGTGGGCGCCACCGACCGCACCGACGCCCCGGCCTCCTTCAGCAACTACGGCAGCTGCGTCGACCTGTTCGCCCCCGGCGTGGGCATCACCAGCGACTGGTACACCTCCACCACCGCGACCAACACCATCAGCGGGACGTCGATGGCCACCCCGCACGTGGCCGGCGTGGCCGCCCTCTACCTGCAGGGCCACCCGGCGGCGACCCCGGCGACCGTATCGGCCGCCGTCCTGGGCGCCACCACCAAGGACCGGGTGAACACGACCCGGACGGCCGCCAACGACCTGCTCTTCAGCGCCTACTGAGTCCTGTCACCGGCCGGGGCCGGGTCGTCCGCACCCCGCGGACGGCCCGGCCCCGCAGTCTGCCCGGGCCGGGTTCGACGAGATCTGCGCTCTCGTGGCCACCGGGCCCGGGACGCCACGAGATCGCAGATCCCACCGCACCAGGACGACGATGGGCGCCGACCGACGGAGGGGCGCGATGACCGAGTTCAGCCCGGGTGCCTGGGTGCCCCCGCCGGGCGTGCTGCCGGGCTGGGACTGGCTCCCGCCAGGACACCGCCTGGCGGCCCACCTGGACCGGGTGCCGTGGTGGGTGCGGGCCTGGTACCGGACGCCGCTGCTCGACCGGTACGCCCACGTCTGGATGTGGCACCACGGCGCACTGGAGGTCCTGCCCTCGTGGGAGCCGCCCCCCGACCCGACCGGCGACCGCGAGCCGCGGCGCCCCGTGCCGCCCACCGGCAGCGGAGCGGGGGACGTCAGCGGGCGATGAGCTCGCCGAGCACCTTCGCGGCGCGCTCGACGCCGGCGCGGTCGACGTCCAGGTGGGTGACCAGCCGGATCCGCCGGGCGCTGACGTGCCCCACCAGGACCCCCTGCGCACGGGCGGCGGGCACCACGGTCCCGGCGTCCACGTCGTCGAGCACGACCATGTTGGTGTGCACCCGCGCCGGGTCGGCGCCGAGCAGGTCGGCCAGCAGCCGGGCGTGCTCGTGGTCCTCGGCCAGCCGCTCGAGGTGGTGGTCGAGGGCATAGACACCGGCCGCGGCGAGGACGCCGACCTGCCGCATGCCGCCGCCGAGCCGCTTGCGCCACAGCCGGGCCGCGGCGATCCGCTCCGCGCTGGCCACCAGCACCGAGCCGATCGGGGCGCCGAGGCCCTTGGACAGGCAGACCGAGGCGGTGTCGGCGAGCCGGCCGTAGGTCGACAGCGGCACGCCCGAGGCGATGTGCGCGTTCCAGATCCGGGCGCCGTCCAGGTGCACGTTGACGCCGGCCCCGCGGGACCACTCCCAGAGCTTCTCCAGCTCCGCCAGCGGCTGCACCAGCCCGCCGCCGCGGTTGTGGGTGTTCTCCACGGCCACCGCCGCGGTCGACGTCAGGTGCCAGTCGTCCTTCGGGCGGACCTGGGCGATGAGCTGGTCGGCCGACACGGTGCCGGCGTCGCCGTACCCGCCACCACCGCTGCCGGAGACGACCGTGCGCGAGGACAGCCCGAACAGCGCGGCCGCGGCGCCCATCTCGTAGGTGAAGACGTGCGCGTCGGCGTCGCCGAGGACCTCCTGGCCGGGCTCGCAGACCAGCCGCAGGCCGATCTGGTTGCCCATCGTGCCGCTGGGCACGAACAGCCCCGCCTCGTGGCCGAACAGGTCAGCGACCTGCTCCTCCAGGGCGTTGACCGTCGGGTCCTCGCCGTAGACGTCGTCGCCGACCTCGGCCTCGGCCATCACCGCGCGCATGGCGGGCGTGGGCCGGGTGAGGGTGTCCGAGCGCAGGTCGACCGCGCCGGAGTCGGACGTCGTCACGAGCGCAGCATCTCGGAGACGAGGAACGCCAGCTCCAGCGACTGCCCGGTGTTCAGCCGCGGGTCGCAGGCGGTCTCGTACCGGCTGTTGAGGTCGTCGTCGCTGATCTCCATCGCCCCGCCGAGGCACTCGGTGACGTCCTCACCGGTGAGCTCGACGTGGATGCCGCCGGGCCAGGTGCCCAGCCCGCGGTGGACGTCGAAGAAGCCGAGCACCTCGTCGACCACCCGGTCGAAGTGCCGCGTCTTGTAGCCGCTGGGCGACTCGTGGGTGTTGCCGTGCATCGGGTCGCACTGCCACACGACCTGGTGGCCGCTGGCGGTGACCTTCTCCACGATGGCCGGCAGGACGTCGCGGATCTTCCCGTTGCCCATCCGGCTGATCAGGGTGAGCCGGCCGGGCAGGCCCTCGGGGTCCAGCCGCTCGACCAGCTCGGTGGCCTGCTCCGGCGTGGTGCCCGGGCCGATCTTGACCCCGATCGGGTTGGCCAGCTTCGAGGCGAACTCGATGTGGGCGCCGTCCATCTGGCGGGTGCGCTCCCCCACCCAGACGAAGTGCCCGCTCAGCGCGTAGGGGCGGCCCTCGTGCACGCGCAGCAGGGCGCGCTCGTAGTCCAGGATCAGCGCCTCGTGGCTGCTGAACAGCTCCACCCCGCGCATCGCCTCGGAGTCGATGCCGCAGGCCCGCATGAACGCCAGCGCCCGGTCGATCTCCTTGGCGATGACGTCGTAGCGGACCCCGGCCGGGGAGCTGGCCACGAAGTCGCGGTTCCACTCGTGCACCGCGTTGAGGTCGGCCATGCCACCGCGGGCGTAGGCCCGGATCATGTTCATCGCCGCCGCGGAGTTGGCGTAGGCGCGCACCAGCCGGTTGGGGTCCGGGATCCGCTCCTCGAGCACCGGGTTCAGCGAGTTGACCATGTCGCCGCGGTAGGAGGGCAGCCCGAGCGCGTCGGTGTTCGACGACCGCGGCTTGGCGTACTGCCCGGCCACCCGGCCGACCTTGACCACCGGCACGCTCGCGCCGTAGGTGAGGACGACGGCCATCTGCAGCAGCGTGCGGGTGGTGGCCTGGAGGTGCGGCTCGGTGTTGAGGTCGAAGGTCTCCGCGCAGTCACCGCCCTGCAGCAGGAACGCCTTCCCCTGCGCGACGTCGGCCAGCTGGGCCCGCAGGGTGTCGACCTCGGCCGGCGCCACGATCGGCGGCACGGTCGTCAGGGTGGCCAGCACCGCGTCCAGTGCGGCGCGGTCGGGCCACTCCGGCTGCTGGGCGGCGGGCAGCTCCCGCCACCGGTCCAGGTCCGGCGGCAGCTCAGCGGCTTCGGGGAGGCTCACGACACGAGGGTACCGGCGGCCCGCGCCCCGGCGGGCGGCGTCCACGGGCCGCTCCGGCCGGACCGGTACCGGTGATCGACGCGGCTGCCGAGGAGGGACCCGAGGCGGGATCTCCCGCCCCGGAGGAGCAGTCCAGGGGGCAGCAGTGCGCAGGGGCATCAGGACCAGGGTGGTGGCGCTGGCCGTCGCCAGCATCGCGGTCACCGGCACGGCCATGGTCGGGGTGAGCGCCTGGCAGAGCGGCCGGTTCGCCGACGACGCCCGGGCCGACGTCCAGGACCTGGTCGACCACAGCATCGAGCAGACCGCCGACGGCGTGTACGACGTCGTCGCGACCCAGGGCGAGTCGACCGCGGCCACCGTCGACGCCGACCTGCAGGTCGCGGACTACGTGCTGCAGCAGAACGGCGGGCTGAACCTCGGCCCCGCCAACCGCAACACCGTCGCGTGGGACGCCAAGAACCAGGTGACCAACGAGGTGACCCCGGTCGCGCTGCCCCGCGTCCAGGTCGGCCCGACGTGGCTGGGCCAGAACGCCGACGTCGCGCAGCCGACGCCCGTGGTCGACCAGGTGCAGGCCCTCGTCGGCGGCACCGCAACGGTCTTCCAGCGGATCAACCCCGCCGGCGACATGCTGCGCGTCGCCACGAACGTCGTCAGCGCCACCGGCAGCCGCGCCATCGGCACCTACATCCCCGCGGTCGGCGCCAACAGCGCACCGAACGCCGTCATCTCCGCCGTCCTGGCCGGCCAGACCTACCGCGGGACGGCGTTCGTCGTCGACTCCTGGTACGTCACGGCCTACCAGCCGCTGTTCGACGCCGCCAACCAGGTGATCGGCATGCTCTACGTGGGCGTCAAGCAGGAGAACCTCCCGGCCCTGCGCGAGAGCCTGCAGACCACCACCGCCGGCGAGCACGGCACGGTCTGGGCGCTCGGTGGCACCGGTGACCGGGCCGGCACGGTGCTCATCGGCAAGGACGAGTCCACCGAGGGCAGCAACCTGCTCGACGCGAAGGACGCCGACGGCAAGACCTACGTCGCCGACGTCGTCGCTGCCGCCGTCGGCCTGGAGGACGGCGCGCAGGCCACCGTCCGCTACCGCGACGCCGCCACCGGGGCCCACACCGTCCAGGTCGCCTACTACAAGCCCTGGGACTGGGTGATCGTGGTCGACGCCCAGGACAGCGACTTCGCCGGTCCGGTCACCCGGCTCGGCGAGGGCCGCTCGGCCATGTTCACGGCCCTGGTGGTCGCCGCGCTCCTGATCGGCGTCGCCGGGTTCCTGATCGCCTGGTCGATGGGCCGCCGGCTCACCGCACCGCTGGACGCGCTGCGGCACCGGATGAGCGAGATCGCCGACGGCGAGGGCGACCTCACCCAGCGGGTCGACGACTCCGCCCGCGACGAGGTCGGCGAGCTGGCCGGGGCGTTCAACCGATTCGTGGACAAGGTCGCCGGCACGATCCGGGACATCGGCGCGGCCGCGGGCTCGCTGGCGTCGTCGGCCTCGGGGGTCTCCCTCATCGCCGACGGGCTGGGCGAGCGCGCCACCCGCAGCCGCGACCAGGCCCGGCACGCCCACGCCGCGGCCTCCGACATCAGCTCCGGCGTCTCCTCCGCCGCGGCCGGTGCGGAGCAGATGGGCTCGGCGATCCGCGAGATCGCCCGCAGCGCCAGCGACGCCAGCAACGTGGGCCAGGGCGCGGTGGACCTCGCCGCCCGGACGGAGACCGCGATCGCCGCCCTGGGCGCCAGCTCGCGGGAGATCAGCGACGTCGTCAAGGTCATCTCCGCGGTCGCCGAGCAGACCAACCTGCTGGCGCTCAACGCGACCATCGAGGCCGCCCGCGCCGGGGAGGCCGGCAAGGGCTTCGCCGTCGTGGCCACCGAGGTCAAGGAGCTGGCCCAGGAGTCCTCACGGGCCAGCGAGGAGATCCACCAGCGGGTGCAGTCGATCCAGGCCGACACCAGCGCCGCGGTCGGCTCGATCAGCCAGATCGTGGCGGTCATCCGGGAGATGAACGACCACCAGACCACCATCGCCAGCGCGGTGGAGGAGCAGACGGCGGTCACCAACGAGCTGTCCCGCAGCGTCAGCTCGGTCGCCGACGGCGCCACCTCGGTCACCGAGACGATGAACGACGTCACCACCGACGCCGACCGCACCGCGGCCGACGTCGACCACGCCCGGACCGCGGCCCGGGAGCTGGACCAGCTCTCCGGTGAGCTGACCCGCCTGATCAACGTCTTCACGGTCTAGCGGGCACCGCCCGGGACGGGGCCGTCGGCAGCGCTCAGCTGCCGGCGGCCCCGTCCCCGTTCCCGGCCACGGTGTGCGCTGAGGCCGCCTCCCCGCGCCGTGGACCCGGCCTCAGCGCACGCTGTCGCTCTCGCGGCGCCAGAGGGCGGGTCCGCCGGGTCGGTGCCACGTCGCGGTCGGCGAGGTGGGGTCCAGCGGAGGGCGGCGTGCTGGTGGCGCTCGCCCCCGCCACCGTCAGGACCTGGCGGCCTCGATGACCTGCCAGCGGGTGAGGTTGTAGCGGGCGTCGACCAGCGCGTCGTGGGTGCCGGCCGGCTTGGGGGGCAGGGCCGGCTGGCCGGCGTCGTCCCAGCGCTGGCGCAGCTCGCGGGTGAACCGCGGGATCGACCGCGGCAGCGCCGGCATCGCGCCCCACAGCTGGGCCAGCGCGACGTGGTCGTAGGCGGCGAACCAGGCCCACAGCTCGATCTCCCCGCCCGGCGCGGTGAGGAAGGACAGCAGGTCCTCCTTGATCCGCTGGCGGCTGCGCCACGCCTTGTCGGCCGGGGGCGGCAGCTGGTCCAGGACGTTGCGGCGCACCCACGGGATGGCCCGGTCGGGGTCGAACTCGGTGCTGACGGCGTAGAACTCCCGGCCGGTCTCGTCGACCACCCCGATCGACACCAGGTCGATCGTGGTGCCGTCCTCGATGAACTCGGTGTCGTAGAAGAAGCGCCGCACGGTCACCCGGCCACGGTAGGCGACCGGGTGGTCGTGCCCACCCCGGGCTGGTGGTGGTCACCGCACCCCGGTGACCGCCACCAGCCCGGGGTGATCACCGCGCGACGGCGGCCACGGTGGGCCGGGACGGCGGCGGGCAGGCATCCTGGTGGGCGATGAGCCAGGACGACGCACTGCCGCCCACCCCGTCCCCCGAGAGCTGATCGGCGTGGACCCCACCGGCTCGACCTACGCCCTGGCCGGCGCCGCGGCGCTCCTGGCCGCCCTGCTGCCCCGGCTGCTGCGGCGGCTGCCCGTCTCCGTGCCGATGGTGGTCGTGGCCATCGGCGTGGTCGTGTTCGCGCTGGTCAGCGGACTGCCCGACCCCGACCCGATGGAGCACTCGGCCATCGCGGTGCACCTGACCGAGGCCTGCGTGATCGTCTCGCTGCTGGGCGCCGGGCTCGCCCTGGACCGGCCGCTGGGGTGGCACCGCTGGGCGACGACGTGGCGGCTGCTGGCGATCACCATGCCGCTGACCATCGTGGCGACCGCGCTGCTGGGCGGCTGGCTGCTCGGCCTGGGTGCCGCCGCGGCCGTCCTGCTGGCCGCAGTGCTGGCGCCCACCGACCCGGTGCTGGCCACCGAGGTGCAGGTCGGCGAGCCCACCGAGGACATCGAGAGCGAGGACGAGGCCCGCTTCGCCCTCACCGCGGAGGCCGGGCTCAACGACGGGCTGGCGTTCCCGTTCACCTACGCCGCGATCGCCATGGCCACCGTCGGCGCCGCGCCGTCGGAGTGGCTGGTCGACTGGCTGCTGCTGGACGTGCTGTGGCGGCTGGCCGCCGGGGTGGCCGTCGGGATCGCCGTCGGCTGGGTGCTGCGGCTGCTGTTCTTCTCCACCCGCTCGCAGGAGGCCGGTCTGGCCGAGCGGGCCGAGGGCTTCGTCGCGCTGGCCACGGTGTTCCTCGCCTACGGGGTGACCGAGCTCGCCGAGGGCTACGGCTTCGTGGCGGTCTTCGTGTGCGCCTGCACCATCCGGGCCGCCGAGCGGGCGCACGGCCAGCACAAGACGCTGCACACCTACGTCGAGCAGGTGGAGCGCCTGCTGACCATGGTCCTGCTGGTGCTGCTGGGCGGTGCGGTCGCCCGCGGCGCACTGGCCGACGTCACCTGGGCCGAGGTCGCCCTGGCCGTGCTGGTGCTCTTCGTCGTCCGGCCGCTGACCGGGTGGCTGGGGCTGGCCAGGGGCAAGACGGGACGGCGTGAGCGCGCGGTCATCAGCTTCTTCGGCGTCCGCGGGATCGGCTCGCTGTACTACCTGGCCTACGCGCTGGACAAGGCCGAGTTCACCGGGGCGGAGCAGCTGTGGCGGGTCACGGTGCTGGTCGTGCTGGGCTCGGTCGTCGTCCACGGCATCGCCGCCACCCCGGTGATGGCCCGGCTGGACCGGCGGCGGGAGAAGGCCGCCGTCGCCCTGCACGGCACGACCGACCAGGCGACCACCACCCCGGTCTGACGCCGGTCAGCCGGCGAGGGAGTCCGGGAGGCGGTCGGTGGCCTGGTGCGGCCGCGGCTGGAGCCGGCCGACGGCGTCGGCGGCCGAGGCGCCGGTGGTGTCCATCGACTTCTTCACCTTGGCGCCGTACAGGTCGACGTACTCCTGGCCGGACAGCTCCATGATCTCGTACATGATCTCGTCGGTGATCGACCGCTCGACGAACCGGTCACCGCTGAGCCCGGCGTAGCGGGAGAAGTCCAGCGGCTCCCCGAAGCGCACGGTGACCCGGGCGAAGACGCTGCCCAGCACGCGCCCGGCCCGGCCCGGCAGCGGCACCCGGCGGGGCCGGTAGACCATCGCGACCGGGACGACGGGGGCGCCGGTCTCCAGGGTCATCCGGGCCACCCCCGTCTTGCCGCGGAACAGCCGGCCGTCGGGCGAGCGGGTGCCCTCGGGGTAGATGCCCAGCAGCTTCCCCTCGTTCAGGATGCGCATGCCGGTGCGGATCGCGTCCTCGGCGGCGCTGGCGTTGGTGCGGTCGATCGCCACCTGGCCGCTGCCGGCGAAGAAGGCGCGCTGGGCGGCTCCCTTGACCCCGTGACCGGTGAAGTACTCGGCCTTGGCCAGGAAGGTGACCCGCCGGCGCAGCGACAGCGGCATGAACACCCAGTCGGAGGCGGACAGGTGGTTGCTCGCGATGATCGCCGCACCCTTGACCGGAACGTGCCCGGTGCCCTCGGCGGTCGGCCGCAGCACGAGCTTGACGATCGGCCCCACGGCCACGAACTTGAGGAACCAGTAGAACAACGCGCCTCCCTCAGCGACTGTCAGACTAGGGAGGCACGCAGCCGTCCGACAATCGGCGAGCCGTCCGGGGCCATCGTGCCCCAGCCGCCCCACCCCGAGCCGCCCCCGGAGGACCGATGCCGCAGGCCACACCGGTGATGCCCGGCGCGGAGCCGTTCGACCTGCCGGGTGGGCCGGTCGGGGTGCTGCTCTGCCACGGTTTCACCGGCACCCCGCAGGGCGTGCGCGCCTGGGGCGAGCACCTGGCCGGGGCCGGGTTCACCGTCGTCTGCCCGCTGCTGCCCGGGCACGGCACCCGCTGGCAGGACGCCAACGCCACCACCGAGGACGACTGGTACGGCGCGCTGTCGGCCGCCCTCGACGACCTGCTGACCCGGTGCGACGCCGTGGTCGTGGCCGGCCTGTCGATGGGCGGCACGCTGGCGCTGCGGCTGGCCGAACGGCGCCCGGACGACGTGGCGGGGCTGGTGCTGGTCAACCCCTCGCTGCTCACCGAGCGGCGCGACGCCCGGCTGCTGCCGCTGCTGGCCCGGGTCACCCCGGTGTGGGCCGCCATCGGCGGGGACGTCAAGAAGCCCGGCGTCACCGAGCTCGCCTACCCGCGGCTGCCCACCCGGGCCGCGGTGGCGCTGAGCCGGCTGTGGACGGCGGTGCGGGCGGACCTGGGGGCGGTGCGCGCCCCGCTGCTCGTCTTCCGCAGCGTCACCGACCACGTGGTGGAGCCGGCCTCGACCCGGCTGCTGCTGGAACGGGCCGGCAGCACCGACACCACCGAGGTGCTGCTGCACGACAGCTACCACGTGGCCACCCTCGACAACGACGCCCCGCTGGTCTTCGCCCGGTCCGTGGCCTGGATCCGCGACCGCGTCCTCGCCGCCCGCGGGACGACGGCGTGACGCTCCCCCGCCGCGGTCGCGGCCGCCGCGACAACGGCCTGGACGCCGTCCTGTGGCACCCGCTGCGCGACGTCGACCCGCGGGTCGGTGAGCACCTGCTCGACGTCCTGGCCGCGGCGGGGATCGCCGCCTACCTGGAGCCCTCCACCGACGTCGACCCCTACACCCGGGGTGTCTCGCTGCCCAGCCCGCCGTCGGACCGGCTGTTCGTCGACAGGGCCCGGCGCACCGAGGCCGCCGCGGTGCTCGCCGAGCACGGCGGGCCGACGGTGCCGGCCTCCCCGCCGCCGGTGCCCGCGCGCGACCCGGTCGCCGACGACGCCGCCTTCGCCGCGATCGTGGCCGCGTTCGAGGCCGAGCACGGGCCCACCCCGGCCGCTGGCCCGCCCCGCGAGGACCCGCCCCCGCCGCCGGCCGAGCGCTCGGTGCTCGACCTGCCCGATGAGCACTTCGAGCCGCCGCCGCCCCCGCCGCTGCCGGTGCTGGCGCCCGCGTCGCTCTACGCGCTGATCCTGATCCTGGTCGGCGCGGCGCTGATCATCGCGCCGGGCCGGCTCGGGCTGTCCGTCGACACCGGGCTGGTGCTGGGCGTCGGTGCACTGATCGGCGGTGTCGGGGTGCTGGTCTCCCGGATGCGCGACCGCTCGACCGACGACGGCGACGACGGCGCCGTCGTCTAGGCCCCCGTGCAGGGTCCCGCCGCGAGTGGGAGGACCCCGTCCTCCTCATCCCTCGCACGCTCGGGACGAGCCTCGGGACGGGGCCGGGGCAAGGGGTCCTTCTCCTAGGAGACGCCCTCGCACACGGCGCGGCGGACCAGGTCGGCCGCGCCGACCAGGCCGGCCTGGGCGCCGAGCTCGGCGGCGACGATGCGCGGGCCGGGCCGGAAGCCCCGGCCGGGCAGCGCCCGCTCGAGGCGCTGCCGGGCCGGGCCGAGCACCGTCTCGCCGAGCACGCTCACGCCGCCACCGATGACGACGACCTCGGGGTCCAGGACGGCGGACAGGTCCGCGATCCCCTGCCCGAGCCAGGTGCCCACCTCGGCCAGCAGCTCACCGGCCAGCGGGTCGCCGTCGGCCGCGGCCCGGGCGACGTCCTCACCGGTCAGCCGGTCCGGGTCGCCGTCCACGCGGTCCAGCAGGTGCGCGGCGGCGGCCGGCGAGGAGTGCGCGACCTCGCGGGCGGTGGTGCCCAGGGCGTTGCCGCTGGCGTACTGCTCCCAGCAGCCCCGGTTGCCACAGGCGCAGAGCCGGCCGTCGGGCACGACCCGCATGTGGCCGTACTCCCCTGCCACGCCGTGGGCGCCCCGCTGGAGCCGGCCGTCGATGACCATGCCGCCGCCGATGCCGGTGCCCAGCGTGATCATGAGCATCAGGCTGCTGCCGCGGGCGGCGCCGTAGCGGTACTCGGCCCAGGCTGCGGCGTCGGCGTCGTTGCCCACCCACAGGGGGCGCCCGAGCCGGTCGGCCAGCTCCTTGCGCAGCGGCTGGTTGCGCCAGGCCAGGTGCGGGCTGAACAGCACGGTGTCACCGGTGCGGTCGAACCAGCCGGCGGCGCCGACGCCCACGCCGACCAGCGGCCCGCCGTGCCGCTCGGCCAGCTCGTCGACGACCGCGGCGATCGCGTCCTCGGTGGCCGACACCGACTTGCCGGGCGTGGGGCGGCGGGCGGTGTCGGTGATCGTGCCGTCGGGCAGCACGACGCCGCCGGCGACCTTGGTGCCACCGATGTCGATGCCGAGTGCGGGCAGCGCCGCGGCGTCCTCGGCGCAGCCGTACGGCAGGGCGCTCACGGTGGGGTCCGCGGCGCTCACGCGACGTCGATCCGCTGGACGGGGGCAGGGTGGGGCACGGTCGTCTCCGGAGGGGCGGTCGCGTCGGGTTCGGACGCGGTGGGGTCAGGGGCTGCGGCGTCGCTGCCGCCGGGGTGGGTGCCCTGCGTGCCGGCCTGGGCCCGCAGCGTCGTCGCCGCGGAGGTGAGCACGTCGGCCAGGGCCTCGAGCAGGTCGGGACGGCGGCCGCGCAGCGCGGCCAGCCCGGTGCACAGCGGGCACCAGCGGCACTCCGCCGAGTGGTCGGCGGCCGCGCCCTCCGCGGAGGGAGCGGGGCCGAGCAGCCCACCGAGGACGTCGGACAGCGACGTGCCGGCGGTGTGCTCGGCGGCCAGCCCCGCGGCGAACCGGCGGGCCTGCTCGACCCAGTCGGGTCCGGGGGTGGTCACGCGGGGCTCCGCTCGCTGAGGGTGGTGGCGGACAGCAGCCCGGCCGGCCACTGGGCCGGGTCGGGGGCGAAGCGGACCTCCAGGGTGGCCTGCTCGCTGCCGGGGGCGGTGAGGTGACCGGACACCACGGTGCAGCGCCGCAGCAGCGCGTCCAGCGGGATCGACCGGCGCACCCCGGAGGCGGTGACCACCAGGTCGTCGGCCCAGCGGGTCAGCTCGACCTCGCCGCGGCGGGCGTGCGGCAGCGGCACGTCGAGGGTCCAGCCCTCCGCCGTGCGCCGGGAGGCCGGCGGCGCCGACGGGCCGTGCACGGTCTCCGGGACGGCGGCGTCGAGGGCCAGCAGGTCGGCGACGGTGGCCGGCGCGAGCGCGGACTCGGCGACCTCGGCCACCGGCGCGTGCAGCGCGCGGACCCGGACGAGGGCGTCGTGCTGGGCGGCGGCGCGGGCTGCCCACCACTCCCCCGCCCCGGCCGGCAGCACGCGGGCCACGGTCGCTGACGCGATCCGCTGGCCGAGCACCGCCAGCGCCGCGGCGGTGTGCTGCAGGTGGTCGGCGGCGGCGGGCTCGGGCCGCAGCACCAGGTGCACCGACGTGCGGGCCGGGTCGGCCAGCGGCACGGCGTCCAGCAGCTCCTCGACGGCGGCGGCAGCGGCGAGCAGGCCCGCGGCAGCACCGGGCCGGCCGGGCGTCGCGGCGGCGCGCAGGGTGGCCAGCACCCGCAGCCGGGTCGGGGCGAGCTGGCCCAGCCACCAGCGCAGGGCGCCGGGCAGGGCCAGCAGGGCGCTCGCGTCCGGCAGCGGGCCGGCGTCCACGACCACGACGTCGACGTCCCCGGACTGGGCGTGCCCGGCGAGGGCGGCCAGCAGGGCGAACGCGGCCACACCGGGGACGGGCACCACGGACGTCGCCGGCGGCACTGTGAGCACCGGGACCGCGGCGGCCACCTGGTCGGCGTGCTGCGCCCACAGGGTCTCCAGCGCCGGCAGCGGGGCGACGACGTCGACGGTCACCGCGTCGGCGAGGCCGGGCACCGCGGGCGGCCGGGTGGTGAGGAGCACGACCCGCGCGCCGCCGGCGGCCCGCTGCAGCGCGGTGGCGGCGGCGACGGTGGAGCTGCCGGCCCCACCCGGGCCGGTGACGAGGAGGACCTGCACGGCTCCCATCAGCCCTCGACGCGCTTCTTGAGCTCCTTGAGCGCGGTGTCCAGGATGACCTTCTCCGCCTTGCGCTTGATCAGCCCGAGCATCGGGATCGAGAGGTCGATCGTGATCGAGTAGGTGACGGTCGTGGACCCGCCGGACTCGACGAGGGAGTACGAGCCGTCCTGCTGCTTCTGCATCTGGCCCTGCACCAGCGTCCAGTCGACGCGGTGGTCGCCGTCCCAGGTGTAGGCCAGGACGTAGTCGTCGGTGAACGCGCCGGCGTCCAGCGCGAAGTGCACGCGCGAGGCCCGGCCGTCGGGGCCGGTCTCCAGCACCTCGACCTGCTTGGCCGCGGACACCCACGCGGGGTAGGCCGGGAAGTCGGCGATCACGGCCATGACGTCGGCCGCGGGGGCCTCGACGACGATCGACTGCGTGGACTGGTCGGCCATGGGCCGGAGGGTAGTCGCTCCGTACGTCCCCCCTGGCCGCTGACCGGGGCCTCCCGCCCGTTCGGGGGGTCGCTGGCCTGCTGCCCGGGCGCGCCGCCGGACTAGATTGGGGGTCGACCCACGTCCGGGCCGGGTGCGACGGAGCTCCCGGCAGGGCGGGACAGAGAGGACCGGCGTGCGCGAGCTGAGCGTTCCCCCCACCGCCACCGTGGGCCCCGACGAGGCACTGACCGACATGGTCACCCGGAACGCGGCCGAGCACCCCGACGACGTCGGGCTGCGGCGGCAGCACGACGGGCAGTGGACCGACGTCACGTACGCGCAGTTCGCCGCCGAGGTCGCCGGCGTCGCCAAGGGCCTGGTCGCCGGTGGCGTGCAGGCCGGTGACCGCGTCGCCCTGCTGGCCCGCACCCGCTACGAGTGGACGGTCCTGGACTACGCGATCTGGACCGCCGGTGCGGTCGTCGTCCCGGTCTACGAGACCTCCAGCCCCGACCAGGTCGCCTGGGTGCTCGCCGACTCCGGCGCCCGCGCCATCGTCGTGGAGTCCGCCGCACACGCGGGCGTGGTCGAGTCCATCCGCGGCGAGGTGCCCGAGCTCGACGCCCTCTGGGTCATCGACGAGGGCGCCCTGGACACCCTCACCACCGCCGGCGCCGACGTGCCCGACAGCGTCCTGGCCGAGCGCCGGGCGACGCTGGGCTCGGCGAGCCTGGCCACGCTGATCTACACCAGCGGCACCACCGGGCGGCCCAAGGGCTGCGAGCTCACCCACGCGAACTTCCTCTTCGAGGTCCGCAACGGCATCAGCCTGCTGTCCGGCCACCTCAACGCCGGCGGCTCGCTGCTGCTGTTCATCCCGCTGGCGCACGTGCTGGCCCGGGTTCTGCAGGTCGGCGGCATCGACAACCGCGTGGTGCTCGGTCACACCCCCGACGTCAAGGACCTGGTCGGCGACCTCGGCCGGTTCTCCCCGACCTTCGTCCTCGCCGTCCCCCGGGTGTTCGAGAAGGTCTACAACACCGCGAAGGCCACCGCCGAGGCCGGCGGGAAGGGGAAGGTCTTCGACCGGGCGGCGCAGGTGGCCATCGACTGGTCCCGCGCCCAGGACACCGGCGGCCCCGGCCTCGCCCTCCGCGTCCAGCACGCGCTGTTCGACCGGCTCGTCTACGGCCGGCTGCGCGCGGCGCTGGGCGGCCGCTGCCACGCCGCGATCTCCGGTGGCGCCCCGCTCGGTGCCCGGCTGGGCCACTTCTACCGCGGGCTGGGCGTCACCGTCTTCGAGGGCTACGGGCTCACCGAGACCACCGCCGCCGCCGCGGTCAACCACGACGCGGCGCTGCGCATCGGCACCGTCGGGCGGCCGCTGCCCGGCGTCGACACGATGATCGCCGAGGACGGCGAGGTGCTCGTGCGCGGCGGCATCGTGATGCGCGGGTACTGGCGCAACGAGCAGGCCACCGCCGAGGCGATCGACGCCGACGGCTGGTTCCGCACCGGTGACCTCGGCGAGCTCGACGCCCAGGGCTTCCTGACCATCACCGGCCGCAAGAAGGAGATCCTGGTGACGGCTGCGGGCAAGAACGTCGCCCCCGCGGTGCTGGAGGACCGGCTGCGCGCCCACAAGCTGGTCAGCCAGTGCATCGTGGTCGGAGACCAGCGGCCCTTCATCGGCGCACTGGTCACCCTCGACCCCGAGGCGCTGCCGGCCTGGCTGAAGAGCGTGGGCAAGGACCCCGCTCTGACCGCCGACCAGCTGCGGGAGGACCCCGAGCTGCTGGCCGAGCTCGACCGGGCCGTCGCCGAGGCCAACAAGGCGGTCTCCCACGCCGAGGCGATCAAGAAGATCCGGGTGCTCGGCGAGGACTTCACCGAGGCCAACGGCACGCTGACCCCGAGCATGAAGCTCAAGCGGGCCGTGGTGATGAAGCAGTACGGCGACGAGGTCGAGGCCCTGTACGCGACGGAGGCCACCAGCTCACGCCGGTGACGTCGGCCCCACTGCCGGGTCCCGCCGCGAGCTCGCGAGGGGCGGGCAGTGGGGCCCGTCGTCCCTCAGGCGTCGAGGACGGCGGCGAAGGTGCCGGCGATCGTCGTCCAGGACCAGTGCTGCTCCACCCAGGCCCGGCCGGCCACGCCCATGGCGCGCGCCCGGTCCGGGTCGTCGAGCAGGTCGGCCAGCACGGCGGCCACCGCCGCGGGCGAGCGCGGGTCGACCACGTGCCCGGTGACGCCCTCGACGACGGTCTCCGGCGCCCCGCCGGAGGTGCCGGCGACCACCGGCCGCCCGCAGGCGGCGGCCTCGAGGAAGACCATGCCCAGGCCCTCGACGTCCAGCCCGCCCCGGCGGGTGCGGCAGGGCATGGCGAAGACGTCGCCGGCGGCGTAGTGCTCCGGCAGCTCCCCGGCCGGCACGCCCCCGGTGAGGACGACGGAGTGCTCCAGGCCGCGGGCGGCCACCGTGCGGCGCAGCGCCGGCTCCAGCGGACCGCCGCCCACCAGCAGCAGCCGGGCGCGCGGGTGCCGGGCGAGGACGTCGGCCCACCCGGCGACGAGCACGTCCTGGCCCTTCCGCGGCACCAGCCGGGACACGCAGACCACGACCGGGGCGTCCCCGAGTCCGTACCGGGCGCGCACCGCGGCGCCGTCGACGCCGGGTGCGAACCGGTCGACGTCCACCCCGGGTGACAGCTGCACCAGCTCGGTGCGGTCACCCAGCGCCGGGGCGAGCCGGGACCGCGTGAAGTCGCTGATGTAGGTGACCGTGTCCAGGCCGCCGGCGATCCGGCGCATCGCCTGCCGGGCGCCGGGCAGCGCCACCCAGCCGGTCTCGTGCCCGTGGGTGGCCCCGACCAGGCGCTGGACCCCGGCGCGGCGCAGTGCCGGGGCGAGCAGACCCAGCGGTGCGGCGGCGCCGAAGAACACCGTGGAGCAGTCACGCTCGCGTGCCAGCCGGGCGGCGGCCCGGGCGGCGCCAGGGGTCGGCAGCAGCATCGAGGTGGGCATCCGGACGACCTCGTAGGGCAGCGCGGCGTCGTACGCGGCCGAGCCGGGGTGGTCCGACGCCAGCACCACCAGCGACTCCGGCGGCCGGGTGTCCAGCAGCGCGGCGACGAACGTCTGGATGCCGCCCTGCCGCGGCGGGAAGTCGTTGGTGACGACCAGGGTGCGGCTCACCCGCCGTGCACCGCCGTCCAGTCCTGGGCGAAGGCGATCCGCTGCGCCGTCGTCGGGTGGCTGCCGAACCACCACTGCCAGGCCGCCGGCGGGTCGGGGTCGTTGATGTTGGCCGAGCCCAGCGCGCGCTGCACCGCGATGAAGGACGCCGGGTCGCCGGTGAGGTCCAGGGCGTGCAGGTCGGCGCGGGCCTCGATGTGCCGGGAGACCAGGTTCTGCACCGGCGTGGACACCAGCGTGCCCAGGGCCAGCAGCAGGAGGAGCAGGCCGACGACCTGACCGTCACCGGGGCCGCTCGCCCCCGCCCGCCGCAGCAGCGGGGTGGAGCTGAGCAGCCAGCCCAGCAGCGCCGTCCCCGCACCAGCGCCGAGCGCGCCGATCAACGTGCCGGTGAGGACGTCGTCGTTGGCCACGTGACCCAGCTCGTGGGCGGCGATGGACACGATCTGCTCGTCGGGCACCTGCTCCAGCAGGGTGTCGTAGACGACGATCCGCCGGGTCGAGCCGAAGCCGGAGACGTAGGCGTTCAGCGCGGTCGTGCGGCGGCTGGCGTCGGCGACCAGGACGTCCTCGACGGGGGTGCCGCTGCGGTCGGCCAGCGCGAGCAGCTCGGTGCGCAGCGGGCCGGCCGGCATCGGCTCGAAGCGGTTGAACGCCGGCTCGATGAGCAGCGGGTAGAGGAAGGACCCGATGACCACCAGCGCGGCGGCACCGCCACCCGCCCAGGCCCACCAGGTGCGCGGCGCTCGCCGGGCGAGGCCGACGAGCACGAGCAGGCCCAGGGCGGTGAGTCCGGCGTTGATGCCGGTCGAGGTGGCCACGTCGCGGGCCCACAGCCCCCACCCGCGGGTGGACAGCCCGTAGCGGTGCCGCACCACCTCGGCGTAGGCGGCCAGCGGCAGGGTGGCCAGCCGGCCGACCACCAGGATCACGAGCGTGCCCAGCAGCACCCGCCAGGGCCAGCCACCGCCCAGCGGCCGGGCCACGGCGCGGGCGGTGGCGGAGCCGGCCTGGGTCAGTCCGAACAGCCCCGACACGACCAGCCCCAGCAGCAGCGAGGCCAGCGACGCCGGCCGGAGCGCGCCGGCGAACGCCTCGGCGCGGGCGGCCTGCTCGGGGGTGAACGCCGCGGCCGGATCGACCGGGGTGCGGCCCCCGGGCGGGGTGGGCAGCAGGTGCCACGGGGTGACGACGACGATCACGACCGCCAGCGCCAGCCCCAGCACCGCGGCGACCAGCAGGGCCAGGCGGCGGGTGGTGGGCTGCGCCGCGACTGCAGTGCTCATCCGGCGGCGCCCGGGCAGGTCAGCGTGCACACAGCGGCGAGCTTAGGCAGCCCACCTGTGCCCTCCCCGCTCTCGACGGGGCTCAGCCGACCAGGCGGCGGGCGCCGACGTAGCCCTTCATGTCCACCGAGGAGACGATCACCGGCCGACCGGACGTGGAGGCGTGCACCATCTGGCCGTTGCCGATGTACATGCCCACGTGGCTGACCGGGCTGTAGAAGAAGACCAGGTCGCCGGGCTGGAGAGCGGACCGGTCGACGGGGGTGCCCATCGTGGACTGGGCTCGGCTGGAGTGCGGCAGTGCGATGCCCGCCGCTGCATAGGCGTACTGGGTCAGCCCGGAGCAGTCGAAGGCGTCCGGGCCGGCGGCGGACCACACGTAGGGGTCACCGAGCTGGGCCATCGCGGTGTCCAGCGCGGTCTGCACGGCGTCGGTGGAGGCGGCCTGTGCGGAGCCCGACGGGGCGGTCTGCGCGTCGGCGGAGGCGGTCTGCGCGGGACCGGCGGCGGCGGTCGGGGCGGCGGCGACGACGGCGGCCACCCTGGCCGGGGGCTCGAGCACCGGACCGGCCCGCTCGACCAGGACCTCCTGCTGCTGGGCGGCGGACAGCGCCGCGAACTGCTGGCGGTAGTCGGCGGCCCGGGCGGTGAGCTCCTCCTGGCGGGCGGTGGCGTCGGCGAGGGTCTGCTGGGCGGTGGCGGCGGCGGCCTCGGCGGCCGCGCGGGCCTGCTGAGCCGCGGTGGCGGCGGCGGACACCTGGGTGATCACCTGGTCGGTGTGGCCGGCGATCGCGTCCAGCGTGGTGACCTGGGACAGGAACTCGTCGGCCGAACCGCTGGTCATCAGGGCGTTGAACCGGGAGAGGTTCTCCCCGGTGAAGGCACCGCGGGCGATCCGGCGCATCTGCTCGTCGAGGGCGGCCAGCTGGGCCTGCGTGTCGGCGACCGTCCTCCCGGCGGCGTCGGCGGCCGCCTGCTGCTGCGCCAGCGTCTCCCGGGCGTCGTTGAGCCCCTCGGCGACCACCTCGAGCTGGTGGTCGGCGTCGGCGACGAGCCGGGTCGCCTCCTCGGGGCTGGTGGCCTGGGTGACCGGCTCGGCGGGTGCGGCGGCCGCGCTCGCCGGCAGCAGGGCCAGCGTCAGGCTCGCCGCGACACCTGCCAGGAGCCCGGAGGCCGCCAGCCGACTGCCCCGGCGCCCCGCGGGACGCCGTCCGGTGGTGCTGCCGGTGGGCACCGGCACCTGGACGGGCCGGACTCGGGAGTGAGGGCTGGCCACGGGCGGCGGTGCTCCGTTCCTACGGGTCGACCGCCGGGTGGGTCCGCCACCCCGTCGCGCGTCCTGGACGACGCGGTGTTCGGTGCGGTGCGGACCCGGTCGGGGCCACCCGGTGCTGCAGCGGCTCCCGGTCACCGGCCCGGGTCACGGGCCGACGGTCAGGCGGTGTCCGGCCGAGGTCACCCTCAGTGGTGAC
The DNA here is from genome assembly GCF_019112525.1 of Modestobacter sp. L9-4. NCBI lineage: Bacteria > Bacillati > Actinomycetota > Actinomycetes > Geodermatophilales > Geodermatophilaceae > Modestobacter > Modestobacter sp. L9-4. The sequence goes on along the minus strand of NZ_CP077800.1, from coordinate 3,864,024 downwards.
GACCTCTCGTACGGACACGACGAACCTACGGCCGTGACCGGATCGAGATGAAGCCCCGTCAAACACCCAACTGGAGCGCAGAGCTGACGAATTACAGTCCTGCGATTTGTCAGCTCACGTGCCGGCGGCCCCGGATGAACGCATCCTGATGACGCAACGGCGGAACCAGGCCGAACTCTGCCAACGCGCGGACCGCCTCCTGCTCGACCTCGTCCAACTCGACGAGCGACCACGGGTCGTCGCCGGGTTCGTCAACGCGAGCCACGTCACCCCCGGTGGCAGCGCGGCCGGGCGCGTCGCCGGCGGCCAGGGCACCGCCCACCTCGGCCGGCACGGTCTCGGGCCCGGCGTCCGGGCGGCGACGGCTCAGCGGCACGACGGCGGGGTCGCTCCCCCGCCACCCCGGGGGTGCCCCCAGCAGGACGGTCACGACGCAGTCGTCGCAGCCGACGCCGCGGACGGTGCAGGTGTCGCAGTCGATGAGCACGGCGGCTCTCCTTCTCTCTCCTGGTCCGGACAGCGCGGACGTTAGGGAGGGGCACCGACAGTTCCGGCCGGACAGCCGGGCCGAGCGGGAACGGTCCGGCCCGGACGGCGTGGGCTGCACGGAACTGTCGGACACCCGACCTAGCGTCCGGTGCGTGCTGTTCCCCCCTGTCCCACCGTCCCCGCCGGACACACCCGGGGCCCCGCCCGTCCGGACGGGGTGGCAGCAGGTGGCCCTGCCGGTCCACGGCGCGGCGGCCGACGACGTCACCGCCCCCGGTCGGCCCCGCTACCAGCAGGCGACGATCGACGACCTCGGCACCGCGTTGGCCGGCGTCACCTTCGTCGTCGTCGACCTGGAGACCACGGGCGGCTCCCCCAAGGACAGCGCGATCACCGAGATCGGCGCGGTCAAGGTCCGCGGTGGTCAGGTGCTCGGGGAGTTCCAGACCCTGGTCGACCCCGGCCACGCGATCCCGCCCTACATCAGCGTGCTCACCGGGATCACCACGATGATGGTGGCCGCGGCGCCACGCATCGGGGCCGTGCTCCCCGGCTTCCTGGAGTTCGCCCGGGGTGCGGTGCTCGTCGCCCACAACGCCCCCTTCGACCTCGGGTTCCTGCGCGCCGCCTGCGAGGAGAACGGCGTGCCGTGGCCGGCGTTCGGCTCGGTCGACACCGCCGTCCTGGCCCGGCGGCTGCTCACCCGCGACGAGGTGCCCAACTGCAAGCTGGGCACCCTCGCGCCCTTCTTCTCCGCCACCACCCAGCCCACCCACCGGGCCCTGGACGACGCCCGGGCCACCGTGGACGTGCTGCACGGGCTCTTCGAGCGCCTGGGGCCGCTGGGCATCACCTCGCTGGAGGAGCTCTCGGGGCTGACCCGTCAGGTCGACCCCCGGCGCCGGCGCAAGCGCCACCTGGCCGAGCACGTGCCGCACGGCCCCGGCGTCTACGTCTTCCGCGGCCCCGGCGACGAGCCGCTGTACGTGGGCACCTCCGGCGACCTCCGCACCCGGGTGCGCAGCTACTTCTCGGCCGGCGAACAGCGCAGCCGGATGACCGAGATGATCACGATCGCCGAGCGGATCGAGGCGCTGCCCTGCGCCCACGACCTCGAGGCCGCCGTCCGGGAGCTGCGGTTGATCGCCGAGCACAAACCCCGCTACAACAAGCGGTCCCGCTTCCCCGAGCGCGCCCTGTGGGTCCGGCTGACCGATGAGCCCTTCCCGCGCCTGTCGGTGGTCCGCCGGGAACGCCCCGGCGACGGCTCCTTCCTCGGCCCGTTCCCCGACCGCCGGGCGGCCGAGGCCGCGATCGCGGCGGTGCACGAGTCGCTGCCGCTGCGCCAGTGCAGCGGCCGGCTGTCGCTCACGGTGCTCGGCAGCGCGTGCGCACTCGCCGGCATGGGGCGCTGCGGGGCGCCGTGCACCGGCGCGCAGAGCCGTGAGGAGTACGCCTCGGTGGCCGAGGTCTTCACCGCCGCCGTCGAGCACGACCCCCGGGGCATCATCGCCCCCCTCCTGGAGCGGGTCGAACGACTCGGCGTCGAGGGCCGCTACGAGGACGCCGCCGAGCTCCGCGACCGGGCTGCCGTCCTGGTGCGTGCGGTCCGCCGCCGCCAGCGGCTCGCCTCCCTGGCCGCGGTCGCCGAGCTGGTGCTGGCCCGCCCTGACGGCGAGGGCGGGTGGCAGTTGTCGGTGGTGCGCAACGGCCGGCTCGTGGCGGCCGGGGTGGCCGAGCGCGGACGGTCGGTCCGCGGGTACCTGGCCGACCTGCGGTCCACCGCGGAGACCACCACGGCGGCCGAGGGAGAACTGGCCGCGTCCGTCGAGGAGACCGAGCTCGTGCTGCGCTGGATGGAGAAGCCGGGGACCCGGCTGGTCGACGTCACCGGCACCCTCGCCAGCCGCACGCCGGGCACCGGGGACTACAGCGGGTTCCTGGCCCTGGTCGAGGCCGGTCGGGCCGAGCGCGACCCGTTCGCCGACAACCGCTCCCTGGGCACCCGCGCCCAGCCCGACCGGGTGTCGACGGGCCGGCCCGCCGAGTCGGGCCGGCGGTCCCGTCCCCGGCCCGACGGCCGCACGCCAGGACGACGCGGACGGTCGGGCACCGGGCTAGCATCCCCGACGTGATCACCGCCATCGTGATGATCGATGCCGCCACCGACTCGATCGCCGAGGTCGCCGAGGCGATCGCGGCCCTGCCCGGCGTCAGCGAGGTGTACTCCGTGGCCGGCGGGGTCGACCTGGTCGCTCTGGTCCGGGTGCACGAGTTCGAGGAGATCGCCCAGGTGATCGCCGGGCGCATCAACAAGGTGCCCGGCGTCCTGGACACCGACACCCACATCGCCTTCCGCGCCTACTCCCGGCACGACCTGGACGCGGCGTTCTCGATCGGCTTCGAGTCCGCCGACTGACGTACGCCCGAACGCCGCACGCCCGGGGCGGAGACCGCCCTGGACTCGACGGGCAGCGCCGCCATCGTCGGCGCACGGGGTCGGGGCGGTCCGGGCACCCTCACGACCGCGGCACGGGTGACAGGCGTCCAGAGCGGCATCGGGAGGCTGAGCCGATGGCGTTGCGGCGTCCCAGTGGGCGCTCCGCAGCCCCTGGAGGTGATCCGCCGCTCCCATGGGCTCCGGGCAGCTCCTGGAGCTGACCCACCCGCTCGTTCAGCCGATCGTGCCTCGTCCGCAGCCGCGAGACACCTACCGGTCCACCCGGGCACTGGCCACGGGACGGTCTGGTCGCTGGGCCACCGTGCTTCCGGCGGCCCTCCCGGAGCTGGCCACTGCATGGCGAGCCGGAGGGCCGACTGCGGACCGGCCTCGGGGTGCAACGCAGCAGGGGCCCCGGCGGACGATGCCGCCGGGGCCCCTGCTGTGTGGTGCGTGTGCCGTTCGGTCAGGCGCGGGGCTCCTGCTGGGGCTTCCCGCCCTCAGAGGGACGACCGCCCTCGGACGGGCGACCGCCCTCGGAGGGACGACCCGAGCCGGTGAGCTGGCGGTGCGCCTGCTCGGACTCGAGGCCGCGGGCCTCCTGCTCGGCCTCGCGCTGCACGGCGGCAGGCTCCTCGATCGGCTTGAAGAAGCCCCGGATCGCGCGGCGGGCGCCACCGACCTGGTTCATCTTCTTGGGCACCGAAGCACCGCCGTAGGCGAGCATGCCGTGGCCGTGCTCGTCGACCGGCCCCAGGGGCTGGTGGACCTCGATGAACTCACCGCTGGGCAGCCGGCGGATGACACCGGTCTCGATGCCGTGCTCGAGCACCTCGCGGTCGTGCTGCTCGAGGCCCAGGCACAGCCGGTAGGTCGCCCAGTAGGCGATGGGGGGCAGCACCAGGAAGCCGATGCGACCGGCCCACGTCATGGCGTTGAGGCTGATGTCGAACTTGTCGGCCACGACGTCGTTGCCACCGGAGATGAAGAGCACCAGGTAGGCGGTGATCGCCATAACGCCCAGCGAGGTGCGGACCGGCGTGTCACGCGGACGCTGGAGCAGGTGGTGGCTGGCGGTGTCACCGGTGAGCTTGCGCTCGATGATCGGGTAGAACGCCAGCAGCGAGAACATGATGCCGGGGATGCCGAGGGCGCCCCAGAGGACCGGCGGGATGTGGTAGCCCCACAGGTCGATCTCCCACGGCGGCATGATGCGCGAGCCACCGTCGACGAAGCCGATGTACCAGTCGGGCTGGGAGCCCGCGGACACCTGCGACGGGTTGTAGGGACCCATCTGCCAGATCGGGTTGATCTGCACCAGGCCACCGAGGGCCGCGAGCACACCGAACACGATGAACAACAGCCCGGTCGCCTTCGCGGCGAACGTCGGGAAGAGCCGGTTGCCGACCACGTTGTGCTCGGTGCGTCCGGCGCCGGGGAACTGGGTGTGCTTCTGCTTGACCAGGATCAGCAGGTGCAGCGCGATGAGCGCCAGCAGGACCGCCGGGATGATCAGCACGTGCAGGATGTAGAGCCGTCCGATGATCAGCTCACCGGGGAAGTCCCCACCGAAGACGGTGAAGTAGATCCACGTGCCGATCACCGGGATGGAGAGGAACACCGCGGAGAAGATGCGGAGCCCGGTACCGGAGAGCAGGTCGTCGGGGAGGGTGTAACCGGCGAAGCCCTCGAGCATGGCCAGGACCAGCAGACCGACACCGATGAACCAGTTGGTCTCGCGCGGCCGGCGGTACGCGCCGGTGAAGAAGATGCGCAGCAGGTGGACCACGATCGAGGCGACGAACAGCAGCGCCGCCCAGTGGTGCAGCTGCCGGATGAACAGACCGCCGCGGACGTCGAAGGAGATGTCCAGCGTCGACTCGTACGCCGCCGACATCTCCACACCACGGAGCGCCGAGTAGGAGCCGCCGTAGACGATCTCCTTCATGGAGGCGTCGTAGAAGAACGTCAGGTACGTGCCAGACAGCAGCAGCATGATGAACGAGTACAGCGCGATCTCGCCCAGCAGGAACGACCAGTGGTCGGGGAAGACCTTGTTCAGCGTGCGACGGACCGGACCCGCGACGATCAGTCGGTCGTCGACCTCGAAGGCCGCCTTACCGACGAGCGTTGCGGGCGCCCCGGGGCCGGGCACTGTGCTGGTGGCCATCAGTTGAGCCTCCCAATGTTCCAGAACGACGGCCCGATCGGCTCGGGGAAGTCTCCTCGTGCCACAAAGTACCCCTCTTCGTCGACCGCGATCGGGAGCTGCGGGAGCGAACGGGTGGCCGGGCCGAAGACCGGCTTGGCGCCCTGCGTCACGTCGAACTGCGACTGGTGGCAGGGGCACAGGATCCGGCTGGTCTCCTGCTCGTACAGCGACACTGGGCAGCCGGCGTGGGTGCAGACCTTGGAGTAGGCGACGTAGTCGCCGGACCCGAAGTCCTCACGACCGGCGGCCGGCCGCAGCGACTGGATCTGCTCCGGACGGAGGCGGATCAGCATGACCGCGGCGTCGTAGGCCTTGTCGCCACCCTCGACGGCGGGGAAGACGGTGGCCAGCGAACCGGGCTGCTGGTCACCCGGGCGGACCGGGGTGCCGTCGTCGCGGACGAGCCGCACGCCCTGGGCCCACGGGGTGGTGCCCAGCGGGTTGCCCTTGTTGGGGTTCTTGATGAAGCCACCCAGCAGGGACACCAGCATCGCGCCGAACGCCAGGCTCATCATGCCCAGGACACCGACGAGCAGCTTGCGACGCGGGAGGCCGGAGTTGTCCAGCCCGCCCATCAGCGTCGCGCCGGTGGTGACCCGGTCGAAGTGCGAGCCGTCGTGCTTGTCCTGCACGGCGGTCTCGTGCGGCAGGAGCTTCTTGACGTAGAGCACCAGGGCGACGCCGACCGCGATCAGCGCGCCGCCCATGGTGGCGCCCAGGAGCGGGGTGTAGAGCGAGCTCCACGTGCCGCTCTCGATCCGCCACTCCCACTCGGGCAGGAACCAGCCCGAGCCGAGGAAGATCACGACGAAGGCCAGGGCGAACAGGCCGGCCAGGCCGAACCAGGCGGTGACCAGCCGGGTGTTCTTCTTGTCCAGCGCCGAGCCGATGGGCGCGACGGGCTCGACGTGCAGGACCTCGACACCGTCGAGCCGCGCGCCCAGCCGGTCGAGCTCCGTGCGGTCCATCGCGGCGAGCTGCTCGGGCGAGTAGTCGTCGTCCGGGCCGCCGTGCAGCTGCCCGGCCTCGTCGGCGCCGCCGCCGGAACCGGGGCGGTGGTCTGTCGTGGTCACGCCTTGGTCCCCATCCAGAAGATCCCGAACAGCAGGGCCCCGATGGCGGCGACCCAGATGACCAGGCCCTCGGCGACCGGGCCGACGCGGCCGGCGCCGTAGCCACCGGGGTCGGCACTGCTCTTCATGGTCTGCACGTAGTCGATGATCGAGCGCTTCTCGTCCGGGCTCAGCTGGTTGTCACCGAACACCGGCATGTTCTCCGGGCCGTGGAGCATGGCCGCGTAGATGGTCATGTCGTTGGCCTCGGCCAGCGAGGGGGCACGCTTGCCCGAGGACAGCGCGCCGCCCTGACCGGTGAAGTTGTGGCACTGGGCGCAGTTGAGCCGGAAGAGCTCGCCGCCCTCGGCCAGGTCGCCGTCGCGCAGGTCGCCGGAGGGCAGCGTCGGGCCGCCACCGTTGGCCTGCACGTAGGCCATCAGCTGGTCGATCTCCTCCTCGGAGAAGAGCGGCGGGCGCTCGGCGGCCTGGGCCTCCTGGCGGACCAGCGGCATGCGGCCGGTGTGCACCTGGAAGTAGACGGCGGCCTCACCCGCCCCGATGAGGGACGGGCCGCGGTCCGTGACGCCCTGCAGGTTGGCGCCGTGGCAGGTGATGCAGCTGCGGGTGTAGATGTCGCGGCCGGCCTCGACGGCGTTGGACGCGTTGCCGGTCGATTCGTCGGCGGCGCTGGCGCCGGGGGCGAGCGCGGAGTAGCCCACCCCGGTCAGCACCAGGGCAGCCATCAGGCCGGCCACGTTGGCCAGGCGGCGACCACGCTTGGAGCGGCGGCGGTCACGCGCAGCGGCAGCCGGGGTGCCGGCTTCGGGGCGGAGACGCAGCCCTCGGCGACGGCCCTCGGCGGGCGCGGCGGATGAGGCGTTGGGAGTGGACACCCGGTTCCCTACTGGATCAGGTAGATGGTGATGAACAGACCGACCCACACGACGTCGACGAAGTGCCAGTAGTAGGACACCACGATGGCCGAGGTCGCCTGGGCAGGCGTGAATCGGCCCATGGTGGACCGTATGAGCACGAAGGCGAAGGCCACGAGGCCGCCGATGACGTGCAACGCGTGGAAGCCGGTGGTCAGGTAGAACGCCGACCCGTACGTCGAGGACGAGATCGTCGTGTCGTGGTTCTGGATCAGGTTGCGGTACTCGTTGGCCTGGCCCAGGACGAACGCCAGGCCCATCACGAAGGTGATGGTGAACCAGCGCCGCAGCCCGTACACGTTCCCGATCTCCGCGGCGAAGACCCCGTACTGACAGGTGACCGAGGAGGCCACCAGGATCAGCGTGAAGACCGTCGCGTAGGGGACGTCGAGCTCGGTGGGCTCGGGAGGCCAACCCTCCAGGCCGCGCGCACGCGCCGTGAAGTAGATGGCGAACAGGCCGGCGAAGAACATCAGCTCACTGGAGAGCCAGACGATCGTGCCGACACTGACCATGTTCGGTCGAGTCAGGGAGTGCACCCGCGAGGTGTCGAAGGTGCTGCTCGCCACGGGGGCCGTTGTCACGGGTCCATCATGGCATCGGGACAGGCATCCCACGACGCGGGGTGGCTGGGCGTGGCGAGTCCTGCGCGACATGCCGGTTGTGCACCACCGGAACGTGGGTGACGGGCCGCACCGCAGGGCCGGGAAGGCCGCTAGGCTCCGCCACGTGAGCGTCGACGCCGCACCGGCCACCGTCCTGGTCTTCAGCCAGCGGGCCGAGGTCCGCGCCGCCGTCCGCACCGCGCTGGGCACCTCCCCGGCTCCCGGTGTGGGCCCGGTGACGTACGTGGAGTGCGCCACCGGTGACGAGGTGGTCGCCGCCGTCGACTCCGGCCGGATCGACCTGTGCCTGCTCGACGGCGAGGCCCAGCCCACCGGCGGCATGGGCATCAGCCGGCAGCTGCGCAACGAGATCGCCGACTGCCCCCAGCTCGTCGTCCTGATCGCCCGGCAGGCCGACCGCTGGCTGGCGCACTGGTCGATGGCGGACGCGACGCTGGCCTACCCGATCGACCCACTGACCGCCGCCGACGTGGTCGCCGGGCTGCTGCGTGCGCGGGCCGCGGCGCGCCCCGTCGCCCGTCGCTGACCCGGTGGCCGATCTCCGCCCGTCGTGGTCCGGGCTGCTCAACCGGTTGATCCGCCGGGAGGACCTCTCCGCCGAGGACACCCGCTGGGCCATGCGCCAGGTGATGACCGGCGAGGCGACCCCGGCGCAGGTCGCGGGCTTCGTCGTCGCCCTGCGCGCCAAGGGCGAGTCCCCGGACGAGGTCGCCGGCATGGCCGCCACGATGCTGGACCAGGCGACGCCGGTCCCGTTGCCGGTGGACTGCGTGGACATCGTGGGCACCGGCGGTGACGGTGCGCAGACGGTGAACATCTCCACCATGGCCGCGCTGGTCACCGCTGCGGCCGGCGTGCCGGTGGCCAAGCACGGCAACCGTGCGGCGTCCTCGGCGTCGGGCACCGCCGACGTGCTCGAGGCCCTCGGCGTGGTCATCGACCTGCCGGCCCCCGCGGTGGCCCACTGCGTGAGCCACGCCGGCATCGGCTTCTTCTTCGCGCCGGTCTTCCACCCCGGGATGCGGCACACCGCGGGCCCCCGCCGCGAGCTGGGCATCGGCACGGTCTTCAACTTCCTGGGGCCGCTGACCAACCCCGCCCGGCCGGTGGCCGGTGCCATCGGCTGCGCCGACACCCGGATGGCCCCGGTGCTCGCGCAGGTCCTGGCCGACCGGGGCACCCGCGCGCTGGTGTTCCGGGGCGACGACGGGCTCGACGAGCTGACCACCACCACGACCTCGGCCGTGTGGGTGGTCCGTGACGGCGAGGTCGTGCACGAACGGTTGGACCCCACGGCCCTGGGGGTGCCCGTGGCAGACGCCGGCGCGCTGCGCGGCGGCGGGCCGGAGGTCAACGCCGAGGTGGTGCGCCGTCTGATGGCCGGCGACCGGGGACCGGTGCGGGACGCGGTGCTGCTCAACGCGGCTGCGGCCCTCGCCGCCTTCGACCCCCACGGCGGCCGGCTGCACGACGGGCTGGCGGCGGGCCTCGAGCGGGCCGCGGCGGCCGTCGACGACGGCCGGGCCGCGGCGAAGCTGGACCAGTGGGTCCAGGTCAGCCGTCAGGCCCGCGCCGCCGTCGGCGCCTGACCGGAGCCGGGTCCGGACCTGCTCCCCCGGTCCAGCGACGCTGACGTGCACCACGGTCGCCCGGACGTGCCCTGACCCTGGTCAGCCGGCCACGCCTGAGGCCGACCCGTCCGTGCGCGACCCGGCACGCGGCGCTCCACCCGTCGGCCTGGTGGCCGGCGTCGGCCGCCCGCGGGCGAGCGGTCCCGCCGGCGGACTGTCCCCGCGGTCTCACCTGCCGCGCTCATGGCGCTCGCCCGCGGCCACGGAGCCGCGCACCTCGGCTGCAGAACGGGGCCTCGACGCATGACGGGCCCCTCCCCGGAGGGAGGGGCCCGTCGTGGACGAGATGAGCGGTGCTCAGCTGTGCGCGTTCTGCCCGACGTAGTACTCGAAGAGCAGACCACCGACGGTGCACAGCAGTGCGATGCCGGCGATGAGGATCAGCCAGGGGTAGTAGAAGGCCAGCGCCAGGCCCATCAGCGCGGCCGAGAGGGCCAGGCCGAAGGGCCAGTAGCTCGCCGGGCTGAAGAAGCCCAGCTCGCCCGCGCCGTCGGCAATCTCGGCGTCCTTGCTGTCCTCGGGCCGGGCGTCGATGCGCCGGCTGACGAACCAGAAGAAGCCACCGATCAGCGCGGTGAGCCCACCGGAGAGGGCCAGCGCCGTGGTGCCGATCGGCTCCCGGGACCAGATCCCGTAGACGAGGGCGGCCACGAGGCAGAATACCGTGATCATGTTGAAGATGAGCGCTTCGACCTTCACGGCCGCTCCTCCTGGTGCTGCGAGGTGATGAGGTCAGTCATTCGAGGCGGCCGCTGACGACTGCTCGCGGTTGAGGTCCAGCGGACGGGTCGACGTCGCGTTGCCGGGCTGGCCGATGCTCTCCAGCGCGTCGTGCGTCGACAGGCCGCTCTCACGGGCAGCGAGGTAGGCCTGGTAGTCGGTCGCGTTGACCGAGCGGACCTCGAAGTTCATGTACGCGTGGTACGTGCCGCACAGCTCGGCACAGCGACCCACGAAGGCACCCTCCTCGCGGACGGTCACCTCGAAGACGTTGTCGCGGCCGTTCTCGTTGCCCGGGATGACGTCGAGCTTGAAGAGGAACTCGGGGACCCAGAACGAGTGGATGACGTCGGCCGAGGCGAGCTCGAACCGGATCTTCTCGTCGGTGGGGACCACCAGGATCGGGACCTCGGTGCTCGACCCGACCGTGGACACCGGCGCGCCGCCGTTGGCCTGGGTCGTGTCCGGGTAGACGAACTGCCAGTTCCACTTGAAGGCGTTGACCGCGATGGTCACGTCCGGGTTGGCGCTGCGCTGCATGACCCGGTTCTGCGTGCTCACGGTGAAGAAGAACAGCACCGCGATGATCAGGAACGGGACGATCGTGTAGACGATCTCCAGCGGGAGGTTGTACGCCGTCTGGCGCGGCACCTCGTCGCCGCGCTTGCGGTAGCGGATCGCGGCGTAGGCGATGAGCGCCCAGACCGCGATGCCGACCACGAGGGCGGCGATGGTGGAGCCGATCCAGAGCGAGTGCATCCGGTGGGCCTCGTCGGTGATGCCCTCGGGCCATCCCCAGCTGAGCCAACTGCCCTGCACGTCACACCCGCTGAGCGTCAGAGCACCCAGGAGACCGAGCCCGGCGACCTTCGCCAGCTTGCTGCGTCGAGCCACTGCTCGCTGCCTCCTCATCCCCCGCGTGGCGGCACCACGCGGTCTCACCGGCGGGGTGTCCTCGGTTGCCCGACAGACCTTGCCCACCCCGACCACAGTCTCCCCGAGACTAGCCGACCCCGCCCGTCGTCCTCGGGGCGGGAGCGGGGCCCCGGCGGGTCGCGCACCGGCACGCCACCGAGCGCCCGGGCAGCTGGGCGGCACGCCCGCCCGACGGGGGCCGCGGGCGCCGTCGGGACCACCGGCCGCGCCCGCTGCGGGAGCCGGACGGCGGACGGGCGCCCGGGCGGCCCGGCCGTCGGGGTGTGCCCTGCACCTCCTTCGCGCAGCGCCTCACGCACAGGGGCGCCGACTACAGTCGGACGCGTGTACTCACGCCTGCTGACCGTGCGGTGGGTGCTGCTGCACCTGCTGGTGCTGGCGCTGTTCGTGGCGACGTTCTTCCTGGGCAACTGGCAGCTGGGCAAGGCCGAGGGCGGCGGTGGCGCGGTCAACTGGAGCTATGCGCTGCAGTGGCCGCTCTACGGCTTCATGGGCCTGGGCTTCTACCTGCGCATGCTCAAGGACGAGCTGAACCGCGACCCCGCGGACGACGAGCCGGGCAACGCCGTCGTCCTCTACCAGCGGCCCCGCATCGACACCACCGGCGACCCGGAGCTGGCCGCCTACAACGCCTACCTGGCCGACCTGAACGCCAAGGCACTCGGACAGGAGCAGCCCCGTGGCCGCTGACACCACCACCCTCCCGCCCCGCGTGGCCGCCGCCCTGGGGCGCTACCGCGTCCTGGCCTACGTGGTCGGCGTGATGCTGTTGATCCTGGTCGCGGTGGCCATCCCGCTGCGGTACGCCGCCGGCATCCCGGAGGTCTCCAAGATCGTCTCGCCGGTCCACGGGTTCCTCTACATCGTCTACCTGGTCACCGCGTTCGACCTCGCCCTGAAGGCCCGCTTCACCGGCAAGGGCACCGTCCTGGTCCTGCTGGCCGGCGTCATCCCGTTCGTGTCGTTCATCGCCGAGCGGCGGGTGACGGCGCGGGTCCGCGCCGGCCAGCCCCTCTGACTCCCCCGGCGTCCCCTCCCCCGACCTCCTGGAGACCTCCCGCATGTGCGGCCTGCTGGCCTACCTGTCCACCGACGCCCCCCGCGTCGACGAGCAGACCGTCTCGGAGGTCGAGCACGCGCTGCAGTGCGTCCGCCACCGCGGGCCCGACGACCGGGAGCTGTGGTCGGACGGGCACGTGGTCCTGGGCTTCAACCGGCTCGCGCTCATCGACATCGAGGGCAGCCCCCAGCCCCTCGCCTACGCCGACGACCGGTACCGGATCGTCTTCAACGGCGAGATCTACAACTACCTCGAGCTCCGCGAGGAGCTGAAGGCCGCCGGCGCCACCTTCGCCACCGAGGGCGACACCGAGGCGATCGTCGCGGGCTGGCACCTGTGGGGTGAGGCCGTCGTCCCACGGCTGCGCGGCATGTTCGCCTTCGTCATCTGGGACACCCACACCGGGACGGCGTTCGGCGCCCGGGACGCCTTCGGCATCAAGCCGCTGTTCACCGCCCGGCTGGCCGACGGCGGCGTGGTCTTCAGCTCGGAGAAGAAGGCCCTGCTGGAGCTGCTCGGCGGCAGCGCCGGTGCCGGCGGCGTCGACGCGACGTCCCTGCAGAACTACCTGACGCTGCAGTACGTGCCCGAGCCGGCGACGCTGCACCGCGGCATCCACCGGATCGAGAGCGGGACCAGCTTCACCGTGGTCGACGGCGAGCTGACCACGAAGCGCTGGTTCCACCCGACCTTCACCCCGCGCCCGGTCCCGGCCGGTGGTGAGCAGGCGCTGTACAACCGCATCGCCGCGGTGCTCGAGGACTCCGTCGCCAAGCACATGCGCGCCGACGTGACCGTCGGGTCGTTCCTGTCCAGCGGCATCGACTCCACCGCGATCGCCGCACTGGCACACCGCTACAACCCCGACCTGGTCACCTTCACCGTCGGCTTCCAGCGGGAGGCGACCTCCGAGGTCGACATCGCAGCCGAGTCCGCCGCCATCCTGGGCGTGGAGCACGTGCCGGTCGAGGTGACCGCGCAGGAGTTCGCCGACGCCATCCCGACGGTCGTCTGGTACCTCGACGACCCGGTCGCCGACCCCGCGCTCGTGCCGCTGTACTTCGTGGCCCGCGAGGCCCGCAAGCACGTCAAGGTCGTGCTGTCCGGTGAGGGCGCCGACGAGCTGTTCGGCGGGTACACGATCTACCGCGAGCCGCTGAGCCTGGCGTGGGCGGACAAGCTGCCCGCCGCTGGCCGCAGCGCCCTGGGCCGGCTGGCCCGCGTCGTGCCCGAGGGCGTGCGCGGCCAGGACCTGCTGCGGCGGGCCTCCATCCCGCTCGAGGAGCGGTACTACGGCAACGCCCGCAACCTCAACGCCGACGAGCTGGCCGAGCTGATGCCCGGCCGGGACCCGGGTCTGTCGCACGTCCAGGTGACGGCGGAGGCCTACCGGCAGGCCCGCGCGGCCGGCTACGACGACGTGACCGCGATGCAGTACGTCGACCTGTTCACCTGGCTGCGCGGCGACATCCTGGTCAAGGCCGACAAGATGACCATGGCCAACTCCCTCGAGCTGCGGGTGCCGTTCCTGGACCCCGAGGTCTTCGCGCTGGCCAGCAGCCTGCCGTTGGAGATGCGCGTGCCGGCCAAGGGCGACGCCACCAAGTACGCGCTGCGCCAGGCCATGGCCCAGATCGTGCCGCCGAAGATCATGAACCGGCGGAAGCTGGGCTTCCCGGTGCCGACCGCGGACTTCCTCGCCGGTCCGCTGCACGGGTGGGCCCGCGGCATCGTCACCGACAGCCAGACCGACGAGTGGCTGGACCGGGAGCACGTGCTGGCGCTCCTGGAGCGGCTGCGCACCGCCGAGGTGCCCAGCAAGCGGATCGCCCGGCAGGTGTGGGAGGTGCTGGTCTTCATGATCTGGCACGGCATCTTCGTCGAGGGGCGGATCCACCCGGAGGTCCCCGAGCCCGTCTACCCGGTCCGGCTGTGACCCCGCCCGTGCTGCGGCGGCTGGCCACCGGGGCGGCCGGTCCCCTGCTGGCCGCCGGACTGCTCGGCGCCTGCTCGGGTGGGGACGACGTCACGCCCGCTCCCGCACCCTCGACCTCGACCTCCACCTCAGGGTCGCCGTCGGGCAGCGCACCGGGCACCCGGACCAGCTCACCGCTGCCGACGACGTCTGCGACCGTGCCGACGACCGGCGCACCGACCACGGCGCCGCCCCGGAGCGGCACCCCGACGCCGGGGCGCAGCACCGTCCCCGCGCCGTCGTCCGGACTGCCGATCCCCGTCCCCACCGCGGCGACGACGGAGAACTGAGCCCGGACAGCACAGTGCCCGGCACCCCTGAGGGGGTGCCGGGCACCGTGCTGAGCAGACCCGCCCGGTACGGGCGGGGGCCACCTCAGTGGAACGAGTCGCCGCAGGCGCAGGAGCCGCCGGCGTTCGGGTTGTCGATCGTGAAGCCCTGCTTCTCGATGGTGTCGACGAAGTCGATCGTCGCGCCGCCCAGGTAGGGGGTGCTCATCCGGTCGACGATGACCTCGACGCCGCCGTACTCGAAGGTCTGGTCACCGTCGAGGAAGCGCTCGTCGAAGAAGAGCTGGTAGCGCAGGCCGGAGCAGCCGCCGGGCTGCACGGCGATGCGCAGCCGCAGGTCGTCGCGACCCTCCTGCTCCAGCAGGGCCTTCACCTTCGACGCGGCCGGGGCGCTGAGGATGACGTCGGTGGTGGTGGTGCCGGGGGCCTGCGTGTCCTGCACGGTCATGTTGTGGTCCTCCCACACTCGAGGGTGTGCTGCTCGGCCCGCCACGGGGACGGACTCCGCCGTCAATGAGCACTGACGGCCAACACCGCCGGAGCGGAGCTGCTTCCCACTGTACGGCGCCGACGGCGGGCGGGACAGCGACCACGACCCACCCCGGCAGGGCAGGACCGTCCGTGGAGGCGGGGGAACGGCGCCGCGGACACGTAGACTCGGCAGCCGTGAAGCTCCGCCTGCCCGGCCGCCGCGCCGACACCACGACGCCGGACACCCCTGTCCTCACCCCGCACGGGTCGACCGCGGTCGGTGTGGGCAAGGGACGCCCCACCCCCAAGCGCAACGAGGCCCAGGGACGGCGCAGCGGTCCGGTGCCGCCGCCGCCCACCACGCGCAAGGAGGCCTACCGGCGTCAGCGCGAGCAGCAGGTGGCCGGTCGCGGCAGTGCCCGCGAGGCCGCGGCCCGCGGCGACGACAGCTCGCTGACCGCCCGCGACCGGGGCCCGGAGCGCCGGCTGGTGCGCGACGTGGTCGACGCCCGCCGCAACCTGGGCAGCTTCTTCCTGGTCATCGCAGCCCTGCTGCTGGTCAGCCTGGTCGTGCCCAGCCAGGCGCTGAAGGTCTACTCGTCCTTCGTGCTGTACGCGTTCTTCCTGGTGCTGGTCGTCGACTCGATCATCCTCAGCCGCAAGATCAAGGCCAAGGTCGCCGAGCGGTTCCCGAACACCACCCAGAAGCCGAACAGCCTGGCCTGGTACGGCGTCAGCCGCGCCACGATGGTCCGCCGCTGGCGCTTCCCCAAGCCGCAGGTGGCCATCGGCGCCGAGGTCTAGCCGCCGGCCCTCCCCTGCTCGTCGGGGAGGTGGCGGCCGGCCCGGCTCAGGACGGGGCGAGGCCCATCGGGCCGTAGACGCGCTCGCCGTCCCGCTGCAGGGTGACCGTGGCGATGCCGCGCTCGAGCAGGTCGCGCCAGGCCTCACCCAGCCAGGACTCCGCGTCTCCCTGGTTGTCGCACTCGGGCACCTCCACCCCGAGCGTGGTGGGGTCCACGGGCGTGCCCGCCGGGTCTTCCAGCTGCCAGGTCCAGCTCATGGCGGCGAGGCTAGCGAGGACCCCGGCCCGGCGCCGGGCCGGTCGGGTCGATCTTGGTTTACCCGGTGAGCCGATCGGGGCATGGCAGACCCGCACCGCCCGCTCCCGGGGCGCCCCGAGACCGCGGAGGACCCATGAGCAAGCCGACCCCTGCGGACATCCAGGCCGAGATCGACGCGGCCCGCGAGCGGCTGGGCGGCACGGTCGACCAGCTCGCCGCCCGGCTCGACGTGCCCGCGCGCACGCGCGCCCGGTTGACCGAGACGGCCCTGCGCACCCGCGACACCGCGGTGGAGACCTATCGCGAGAGCCCACCGACCGTGCTGGGGGCCGCCGCGGCCGTCGTCTCGGCCGTGGTGGGCCTCGTCGTCTGGAGGAGGAAGCGATGAGCAAGACGGCCAAGGTCGTGTACCGCCCGATCGGCCTGATCGGCAGCCTGGTGGCCAGCTCCGTGGCCGCCTCCCTCTTCCAGCTGCTGTGGAAGAAGGTCGCCCGGCGGGACGACGCCCCCACCGCCATGCAGAGCGAGTACCGGCTCCGCGAGATCGTCCTGGCCTCCGCCGTCCGTGGCGCGATCGTCGCCGTGGTCAAGGCCCTGGTCAGCCGGGGCGGTGCCCGCGGCTTCACCAAGCTGACCGGCGCCTGGCCCGGCGACTGACCACTCCCCCTCGAGACGAAGGACCGACCCCGATGGTCGACACCGCGGACAACGCCGTCGAGCGCATCCGTCAGCGCGTCAAGGAGAAGGCCGAGCGCCGGGCGGCGGCCCGGGTCGGCGTCGACCGCACCGCCGACCCGGCGCCGTACACCGGGGCGACCACCGCCACGGTGGTCGCCACCGAGCGCCGTGAGGCCGAGCGGCCCACCCCCGACGTGCCCAGCGAGGCCGAGCTGCCGGGCGTGCACGCGGAGAAGCCCACCGAGATCCCCGCGCGCGGCTGGGTGCAGATCGTCAAGCGCGCCTGGGCGGAGAACGGCGCCGACAACATGCCGATCATCGGCGGTGGCGTGGCCTTCTTCGGCTTCCTGGCGATCTTCCCCGCCCTCATCGCGGCCATCTCGCTCTACGGCCTGATCGCCTCACCGGAGACCGTGGCCCGGCAGATCGAGTCGCTGTCGGACCAGCTGCCCGAGAGCGCACAGTCCCTGCTGGCCGACCAGCTCACCGCCATCACGTCCAACAGCGGCGGCGCGCTCACCCTCAGCCTGATCATCTCGATCCTGGGTGCGCTGTGGAGCGCCTCCGGTGGCGTCGGCAACCTGATCAAGGCCGTCAACATCGCCTACGACGAGGTCGAGACCCGCAACTTCATCAAGCTGCGGTTGCTCTCCCTGGCCCTCACCCTGGGCGCGATCGTCTTCGTCCTGATCACGTTCTCCCTGGTGGCCGTCGTCCCGGCGGTGCTGGACGCCCTGCCGCTGGGCGTGTTCGGCACGATCCTGGCCCAGGTCCTCCGCTGGGCCCTGCTGCTCGGGGTCATGTCCGGGGCCCTGTCTGTCCTCTACCGGGTGGCGCCCGACCGCGACGCCCCGAAGTTCCGCTGGGTCAGCCTCGGCTCCGTCGTCGTCACCGTGATCTGGGCGCTGATCAGCCTGCTGTTCAGCTTCTACGTCGACAACTTCGGGTCCTACGACAAGACCTACGGCGCCATCGCCGGCGTGATCGTGCTGATGCTGTGGCTGCAGCTGACCGTCTTCCTGGTGCTGCTGGGCGCGGAGATCAACTCCGAGACCGAGCACCAGACCGCGGTCGACACCACCAAGGGCGAACCGCAGCCGATGGGCGAGCGCGACGCCACCATGGCCGACGAGGTCGCCGACCCGCCCGTGCCCAGCAAGAAGGACGAGGAGAAGGCGAAGGCCGAGGCCACCGCCTAGGCCCCCTCGCAGGGCCCCACCACGAGCTGGCGAGTGGTGGGGGGCGAGGGGGTCCTTCCTCAGCGCACGTGCGAGGGCACGAACGGGGGCTTGCGGACGACGACCGGCTGCGGACGGCCGCGGACGTCGACGGCCACCTCGTCGCCCTCGGTCAGACCGGCCGCGGTGTCGAGCAGGGCCAGCGCGATCCCGGTGCGCAGCGTCGGGGAGAACGTCCCGCTGGTCACCTCACCGACCTTCGTGCCGTCGGCGGACAGGACCGCCATCCCCGGCCGCGGGATGCCCCGGCCGGGCGCCTGCAGGCCCCACAGCTGGCGGGCCGGGCCGGCGGCCTTCTCCGCCACGAGGGCGTCGCGGCCCCAGAAGGCGTCCTTCTTCCAGCCGACGGCCCATCCGGAGCGGGCCTGGTTGGGGGTGATGTCCAGGGACAGCTCGTGGCCGTGCAGCGGGTAGCCCATCTCGGTGCGCAGGGTGTCGCGGGCACCGAGGCCGCAGGGCCGGATCTGCTCCGGTGCGCCGGCGGCCAGCAGGGCGTCCCACAGCGCGCCGGCCCGCTCGGCGGCGACGAGCAGCTCGTAGCCGTGCTCGCCGGTGTAGCCGGTGCGGCAGACGGTGACCTCGTCGCCACCGGAGCCGGGGGTCTCGGCGAAGGACATGTAGGACAGCTCGCCGGGCAGGCCCACCGCCGCCAGCACCTCCGCAGCGCGCGGCCCCTGCAGGGCGAGGACGGCGACCTCGGTGTGCCGGTCGGTGACGGTGACCCCCGCCGGCGCCGCCGCGGACAGCCGGGCCAGCACGTCGGCGGCGTTCGCGGCGTTGGGCACCAGCAGGACGTCGTCCGGGCCGTGCAGGTAGACGATCAGGTCGTCGACCACGCCGCCGGTCTGCGGGCCGTCCGCGACGCAGCACAGCGTGTACTGCGCCTGCCCCGGGCCGATCCTGGTGAGGTCGTTGGTCAGGCAGGAGTTGACGAACTCCGCCGCACCGGGCCCGCGGACCGTCGCCGTCCCGAGGTGGGAGACGTCGAAGAGGCCGACGCCCTCGCGCACCGCGGTGTGCTCGGCGATCACCCCTCCGCCGGCGTACTCGATCGGCATCGACCAGCCGCCGAAGTCGGCGAACTTCGCGCCGGCGGCGACGTGCCGGTCGTGCAGCGGGGACAGCAGAGGCGTGGTCACGAGCCAGCACGCTAGTGGTCGCCGCACCGCCGCTCGTACGCCGTCCTCAGCGCCTCCCTACGATCGTCCCGTGCCGCCGACGATCTCTGCCACCGACCGCCCGCTCGAGAAGCTGTCCGCCGACGCCGTCGTCGTCGGGGTCGGCCAGGGCCCGAACGGCCTGCTCAGCACCCCCGGTGCCGACGCCGTCGACCGACTGCTCGGCGGCCGGCTGCTGGCCGCGCTGACCGACCTGGGTGCCCGCGGCGCCGAGGGCGAGGTCACGAAGCTCCCGACGTTCGGCCAGGGGCCGTTCCCGGTGGTGGCGGTGGCCGGTCTGGGCGCCCCCGAGGCCGGCGGCAGCTACGCCCCCGAGGCGGTCCGCCGGGCCGCCGGTGCGGCGAGCCGCGCGCTGACCGGGCGGGGCGCGGTGGTGACCCTGCTGGCCGCCGTCGGTGGCGCGCCGGACGCCGAGCGCCTGCACGCCGTCGGCGAGGGGTCCCTGCTGGGCGCCTACGAGTTCACCGCCTACAAGTCCGCACTGCCGGCCGACAGGCCGACGCCGCCTGCGTCCTTCGAGCTGGTGGTGCCCGACGCCGGGGCGGCCAAGGCCCCGCTGACCCGGGTGCGCGCCGTCGTCTCGGCCGTGACGCTCGTGCGCGACCTGGTCAACACCCCGCCCAACGACCTCTACCCGGCCGAGCTCGCCGCCCGCGGCGCCGCCGCCGGCAAGAAGGCCGGCCTGTCGGTCGAGGTGCTCGACGAGAAGGCGCTGACCGCCGGTGGCTACGGCGGCATCCTGGCCGTCGGGAGCGGCTCGTCCCGCGGGCCCCGGCTGCTGCGCCTGGAGTACAAGGGCAAGAAGGCACGGACGAGCGTCGCGCTGGTCGGCAAGGGCATCACCTTCGACAGCGGCGGCATCTCGATCAAGCCGGCCGCCCACATGGAGGACATGAAGAGCGACATGGCCGGCGCCGCGGCGGTCATCGCCACCGTCTGCCTGGTCGCCGAGCTGGGCCTGCCCGTCGACGTCACCGCCACCGTGCCGATCGCGGAGAACATGCCCAGCGGCTCCGCCTACCGCCCGGCCGACGTGGTCACCTTCCGCAACGGGAAGAAGGCCGAGATCACCAACACCGACGCCGAGGGCCGGGTCGTGCTGGCCGACGCCATCTGCCGCGCGGTCGAGGACTCCCCCGCCCACCTGCTGGAGACCTCCACCCTCACCGGCGCGCAGCTGGTGGCCCTGGGCACCCGCACGGCCGGCGTGATGGGCAGCGACGACCTGCGCGACGCGGTCGTGACCGCCAGCCGGCGCAGCGGCGAGCCGATGTGGCCGATGCCGCTGCCGGCGGAGCTGCGCCGCGGGCTGGACTCCTCGGTCGCCGACCTGGTCAACGCCAACCCCGACCGGATGGGCGGGATGCTCGTCGGCGCCCACTTCCTCGCCGAGTTCGTGCCCGCCGGCCTGCCGTGGGCGCACATCGACGTCGCCGGCCCGGCCTACAACACCGGCGCCCCGTGGGGCCACACGCCCAAGGGCGGCACCGGCGTCCCGGTGCGCACCCTCCTGGCCACCATCGAGGACCTCATCAGCCGGGCCTGAAGGGCACGGTCCCCGTCTCCCGGGACGGGGACCGTGTGTCAGCGACGTCCCTGGGGGTGGTCGCGGTTCCAGTCCCGCATCCGCTGCGGGTAGCCGGTCACCTGTGCGTCGTACACCGGGACGGCGAGGTCGCGCGACAGCCTGCGGGCGGTCTCGGGGCCGTCGATGCGCCGGCGCGTCCACTCCCCGTCGGCGGCCACGAGCAGGATCGTCGTCTCGGTGACGGCCGTGCGGGGCTCGACGAAGCCCTCCACGCCCCGCCTCGTCGCCACGAACTCCTCGAGGTGCCGGACGTCGCCGGACCCGGACGCGCGGTCGAGCGTGCCGCGCCGCCCCGGCCCTCCCCCGGGTCCCGCGCGCCGTCCGCGCAACCGGTCGATCAGCCCCATGCCGTGCCCCCGTCCCTGACGACGCGCACTGCCGAGCGACGCGCGCACCGGGAGAACGGAGCACCCGGACGCGCCGTTCCCGGGAGTGGCAGGATGGGCAGGCGCACGATCGTTGTGCCCGGCACCACACCGGGTCACCCAGCACTGAGGAGCACTTGTGAGCGCACCGACCACCCCCGCTGACCTGGTCATCCTCGGTGGTGGCTCCGGTGGCTACGCCGCGGCGCTGCGCGCCTCCGAGCTGGGCATGTCCGTCGTCCTGATCGAGAAGGACAAGGTCGGCGGCACCTGCCTGCACCGCGGCTGCATCCCGACCAAGGCCCTCCTGCACACCGCCGAGGTCGCCGACAACGCCCGCGAGGGCGAGCAGTTCGGCGTCAAGTCGACCCTCTCGGGCATCGACATGGACGGGGTGAACGCCTACAAGGACGGCGTCATCTCCAAGAACTTCAAGGGCCTGCAGGGGCTGATCAAGAGCCGCGGCATCACCACCGTCACCGGTGAGGGCCGGCTGGTCTCCCCGACCGCGGTCGAGGTCGACGGCACGCGCTACGAGGGCAAGCACGTCCTGCTGGCCACCGGCTCCTACGCCCGCTCGCTGCCCGGCATCGAGATCGACGGCACCAAGGTCATCACCAGCGACCACGCGCTGGGCCTGGACCGGGTGCCCAGCTCGGCGATCATCCTCGGCGGCGGCGTCATCGGCTGCGAGTTCGCCAGCGCCTGGAAGTCCTTCGGCGTCGACGTGACCATCGTCGAGGGCCTGCCGCACCTGGTCCCGCTGGAGGACGAGTCCTCCTCCAAGCTCCTCGAGCGCGCCTTCCGCCGCCGCAAGATCAACTTCTCCCTGGGCAGCCGGGTCGCCAAGGTCGAGACCACCGCCGACGGCGTGAAGGTCTCCCTGGAGAACGGCAAGGAGCTCGAGGCCGAGCTGGTGCTCGTCGCCGTCGGCCGCGGGCCGGTCAGCCAGGGTCTGGGCTACGAGGAGGCCGGGGTCGCCATGGACCGCGGCTACGTCCTCGTCGACGAGTATATGCAGACCAGCGTGCCCACCATCTCCGCCGTCGGCGACCTGGTGCCCACCCTGCAGCTGGCCCACGTCGGCTTCGGCGAGGGCATCCTCGTCGCCGAGCGGCTGGCCGGCCTGCCGGTCGTGCCGATCGACTACGCCGGTGTCCCGCGCGTCACCTACTCCGAGCCCGAGGTCGCCTCCGTGGGCCTGACCGAGGCCCAGGCCAAGGAGCGCTACGGCGAGCTCGAGATCGCCACCTACGACCTGGCCGGCAACGGCCGCGCCGCGATCCTCAAGACCGCCGGTGCCGTGAAGCTGATCCGCACCGCCAACGGCGGTCCGGTGGTCGGCGTGCACATGGTCGGCAGCCGGGTGGGCGACCTGATCGCCGAGGCCCAGCTCATCTACAACTGGGAGGCGCTCCCCGAGGAGGTCGCCCAGCTGATCCACCCGCACCCCACGCTCAGCGAGGCCCTCGGCGAGGCCGCGCTCGTGCTGGCGGGCAAGCCGCTGCACGCGCACAGCTGACCCTGCTCGTCCCGCTCCACCCCGCGACACCACCCCCTGACCTGAGGAGACCTGCCTTCGATGCCGACGACCGTCACCATGCCCGCCCTGGGCGAGAGCGTCACCGAGGGCACGGTCACCCGTTGGTTGAAGCAGGAGGGTGACACCGTCGAGGTCGACGAGCCCCTCCTGGAGGTCTCGACCGACAAGGTCGACACGGAGATCCCCTCGCCTGCGGCCGGCGTGCTCAGCAAGATCATCGTGGCCGAGGACGAGACCGTCGAGGTCGGCGCCGACCTCGCGGTCATCGGCGGGGGCGACGACGCCGCCCCGGCGCAGGAGGCTGCTCCGGCGGCGCCCGCGCAGGAGGCCCCGGCACAGGAGGCCCCCGCGGCTCCGGCCGCCGAGGCCCCGGCTGCACCGGCGCCCGCGCAGGAGGCCCAGGGCGGCGACTCCAACGGCGAGGGCACCACGGTGACCATGCCGGCGCTGGGCGAGAGCGTCACCGAGGGCACGGTCACCCGCTGGCTCAAGGCCGTGGGCGACGAGGTCACCGCCGACGAGCCGCTGCTGGAGGTGTCCACCGACAAGGTGGACACCGAGATCCCCGCCCCCGTGTCCGGCACCCTGCTGTCGATCAGCGTCAACGAGGACGAGACCGTCGAGGTCGGCGCTGCGCTGGCCGTGATCGGCTCCGCCGGTGCTGCACCGGCCGCCTCTGCCCCGGCGGCGGCTCCGGCCCCGGCCGCGACCCCCGCCCCGGCCGCCGAGCAGCCGCTGCCGTCGGCGCCGAACACCGACGCCCCGGCGCCGGCCCCGCAGGAGGTCTCCCCGACCCCCGTGCAGGCCAACACCAGCACCGGCCAGCCCGGCGCCGACTACGGCTCCGGCGGCGTCATGCCGACCCAGTCCCCCACCGACAACCCCTCGCCGGCCGAGGCCGTCGCCCCGGCCTCCCGGCCGGCCGCGGCTCCCGCGCCCGAGGGTGCCGGCGCCTACGTGACCCCGCTGGTGCGCCGCCTGGCCGCCGAGCAGGGCGTGGACCTGGCGACGGTCGAGGGCACCGGCGTCGGTGGCCGGATCCGCAAGCAGGACGTGCTCGCCGCCGCCGAGAAGGCCAAGGCCCCCGCCCCGGCCGCGGCTCCCGCGCCGGCCGCTGCCGCACCGTCGGGTGCGCGCACCCCCTCCCCGGCTGCCACGTCCAGCTCTGCGCTGCGCGGGCGCACCGAGAAGCTGTCCCGGCTGCGCACGGTCATCGCCAAGCGGATGCTGGAGTCGCTGCAGGTCAGCGCGCAGCTCACCACCGTGGTCGAGGTCGACGTCACCCGGATCGCGCGGCTGCGTGACCAGGTGAAGAACGACTTCGTCGGCCGCGAGGGCGTCAAGCTGTCGTTCCTGCCGTTCTTCGCCAAGGCCGCGATCGAGGCGCTCAAGGAGCACCCGGTCGTGAACTCCTCGGTCGACCTCGAGGCCGGCACGGTCACCTACCACGACAGCGAGAACCTCGGCATCGCCGTCGACACCGAGCGCGGGCTGCTGGTGCCGGTCGTCCACGGTGCCGGCGACCTCAACATCCCGGGCCTGGCACGCAAGATCGCCGACCTCGCCGAGCGCACCCGGATCAACAAGGTCACCCCCGACGAGCTGGGCGGCGGCACCTTCACGCTGACCAACACCGGCAGCCGGGGCGCCCTGTTCGACACCCCGATCATCAACCAGCCGCAGGTCGCCATCCTGGGCCTCGGTGCGGTGGTCAAGCGCCCCGTGGTGGTCAAGGACGCCGACCTCGGCGAGGTCGTGGCCGTGCGCTCGATGGTCTACCTGGCCCTCAGCTACGACCACCGGATCGTCGACGGCGCCGACGCCGCCCGCTTCCTGGTCACGATGAAGGAGCGCCTCGAGGCCGGCCAGTTCCAGGGCGACCTCGGCCTCGCCTGATGAAGGACCCCGTCCGCCGGCTCGGCTGAGCCGGCGGACGGGGCACGAGGGCCCCGGCACCGCCGGGGCCCTCGGCATCTCTCCGGCCGTTCCGCCGGTCCGTGCGCCGCCACCGCTGGGAGAGCTCGATGAAGATCGCCATGACCGGGTCCTCGGGCCTCATCGGGTCGGCGCTGGTCCCGCTGCTGGTCGCCGACGGGCATGAGGTGCTGCGCCTGGTGCGTCGCACCCCGCGGACCGCCGACGAGCACCGCTGGGAGCCCGCGCACCGCCGGCTGCCGCCGGGGCTGCTCGACGACGTCGACGTGGTCGTCAACCTGGCCGGCGTCGGGGTGGCCGAACACCGCTGGACCGCCGCGCACAAGCAGGCCGTCCTCAGCAGCCGCGTCGACGCCACCACCACCGTCAGCGAGGCGTTCGCCGCCTCGGTCGCGGCCGACCCCGGGCGGGAGCGGGTCCTGCTGTCGGCGTCGGCGGTGGGCTACTACGGCGACACCGGTGACCGCGTGACCGAGGAGAGCTCCCCCGCCGGCTCGGACTTCCTCTCCGACGTGTGCGTGGCCTGGGAGGCGGCCACCGCCCCCGCCGTGGACGCCGGCATCCGGGTGGCCACCCTGCGCACCGGACTGGTGCTCGCCCGCGGTGGCCTGCTGGGCCGGCTGGCCCCGCTGTTCAAGCTCGGGGTGGGCGGCAAGCTGGGCAACGGTCGCCAGTACATGCCGTGGATCAGCCTGGTCGACGAGGTCGACGCGATCCGCTTCCTGCTCACCGCCCCGGTGTCCGGCCCGGTGAACCTCACCGCGCCCACCCCCGTCACCAACGCCGAGTTCACCGCCGCACTGGCCGACGTCGTGCACCGGCCGGCGCTGCTGACCGTGCCGGGCATCGCGCTGCAGCTGGTGCTGGGCGAGTTCGCGAAGGTCGGTGCGCTGGCCGGGCAGCGCGCCGTGCCCGCCGCGCTGGAGGCCGCCGGGTACCAGTTCTCCGTCACGGACCTGCGGGCCGCGCTCGCCCTGGCTCTCGACGCGGGCTGAGCGGCAGGGGTCCAGCAGCACAAGGCCGACAGCCGGTCCGACGGCCGCGGCCCAGCAGCACAGGGCCGACAGCCGTGGTCCGACGGCCGCGGTCCAGCAGCACAGGCCCTACAGCCGCGGTCCGACGGCCCCGGTCCAGCAGCACGGAGCCGACGGCCGCGGTCCGGCAGCGGTCCAGCCGCCCGCGGGTCGCCCCGGCCGGTCACCCGCCGGTAACGAGCCCGCCCTCGGCGATCCGCCAGCCGCCGGGGGTACGGGCGAGCACGAGCGTCACCCGGGCGTCCCCGCGACCGGGGACCTGTTCCGCGTCCTCCGGCAGCGCTCGGGTGCCCGGTGTCAGCACCCCGGTCCGGTAGGTCGGGAGTGCGTCGACCAGGAGCACCCGCACACGCCCGGGCGACTCCTCCGTCGCCGAGACGACCTCGCGCAGCTGCGGGGTGAAGCCCTCCACCACCCTGCCCGCAGTGCGCAGCGCCGTCAGCTGCTCGGTGTCGCGGTCGAGCAGTGGGCTGCCGGGGGCGTACACCCCGGTCAACGCGCCCGGGTCGGCGGCAGCGGTGAAGGCGGCCGCGCGGCGCTGGTACAGCTCCCCGACCACACCGGCCCAGCCGGCTGCGTCGACCGGGGCGTCGGTGCGGTCGGCGGCCGACGGAGGTGCCGGCGGCGACGGCGCAGGAGGGGGTGCCGTCACCGACCCGGTCGTCGGTGACGGAGCCGGCCGGGTGACCGTCACCCCGGGCGCACCGCCGGCGGCACCTCCCGAGGCCTCGCCGACGGCGCCTGCCGGGGTCTCACCGGCGGTGCCTTCCGAGGTCTCGCCGACGGCGTCCACCGAGGTCCTGCTGGCCGTGCCTTCCGGGAGCTCGTCAGCAGCGCCTTCCGGGACCTCGCCGGCAGCGCCTGCCGGGGCACCGCCGGGAGCGCCCGCCGGTGCCTCGACGGTGAGGGCTCCCGTGTCGCTCTGCGCCTCCGGACCCTCCGGGGCCGGCGACTCCGCGAAGCCCGGCTCGGCCGCGGCGGCGGACGTCGTCACCGTGGTCGGAGCGGGCCCGGCCACCGCGGCCGGCACCGGCTCCCCCGAGCGCCCCCAGCTGGACCCCAGCCAGGCCGCACCCCCCAGGGCACCGCCGACCGCCAGCGCGACGGCTGCTCCGGTGGCCGTCCGGCGCACGAGCGTGCGCAGCTGACCGTCTCCCCCGGACCGCTCGGCCAGCCACTCCCTCGCGCGCACCACCCGGCTGTCCGGTGCAGCCGCGGCGTGCGCGGCCCTGGGCCGCTCGCCGGGCACCTGGTGGGTCAGCTCGGTGCGTGGCCCGCGACCGGTGACGGCGAGCTCGCTGTCGGGGACCCCGGCCACGGGCAGCCGCACCGGCTCGGGCCGGCACGCGTGCCGCAGGTCGAGTGCGAAGGCGGCCGCGGAGCCCCGCTCGTGCGGCTCCTCCGCCAGTCCGCGCAGGACCACCCGCACCAGCTCCGCAGGCGCCTCGGGGGCCAGCACCGCCAGGTCGGGCAGCTGGCCGGTGGCCGCGACGGTGAGCGTGCCGGCGGGGTCGGCGGCGTTCCAGGGGGCGATGCCGGTGAGCGCGTGGAAGGCCGCAGCCGCCACGCCGAAGACGTCGGAGGCCGGACCCGGTGCACCCCCGCGCGCGACCACCGGGTCGACGTAGGGCGGGGTGACCTCGGCGCGGGCGACGTCCCCGACCAGCCGCGCCGTGCCCAGGTCGGTGAGCACCGGGCGCCCCTCGGCGGTGAAGACGACGTTGCCCGGTGACAGGTCGCCGTGGACCACGCCCCGCTCGTGCGCGTGCGCCAGCGCCGCTGCCACCGGGGCGACCGTGGTGACCACCTCACCGGGTCGCAGCCGCCCGCGCCGGGCCAGCAACGCCGCCAGGCTGCCGCCCTCGAGCAGGTCGAGCACCAGCGCCACCTGGGCCGGCGCACCGCGCACCTCCCGGCGGACGACCTCGTGGAGGCGGACCAGGTGCGGGTGGTCCAGCTCCCCCAGCAGCGCCGCCTCCCGCTCCTGCCGCTCGGGGTCGCCGCGGACGAGCACCTTCACCGCGACGGAGGGCCCGCCGGACCGCGGACGGGCCCGCCAGACCTGCCCCGAGCCGCCCCGGCCGAGCAGCTCCTCCAGCACGTAGCCGGGGACGACGGGGGCCGCGGTCGGGGCGGGATGCGCAGGCATGCCGGGGACCGTAGGACGAACGGCCGCGGGCGCGCCGGCGCTGTCCACAGGGGGCCGCTCAGTCCACGGACCGGACTCCGGCCGGACACGGCAGGCGGCCAGCGCCTACGTTCGGGGCATGACCCTGCCCGCACGCGCCGAGGTGGTCGTGGTCGGCGCCGGCCTGGCCGGGCTGTCGGCCGCGACCCGGCTGGCCGCCGCCGGCCGCGACGTCCACCTGGTCGACGCAGCCGACCACGCCGGCGGGCGGCTGACCACGACCCGCGTCGACGGGTTCACCGTCGACCGGGGCTTCCAGGTGCTCAACACCGGCTACCCGCGGGTCGCCGACCTCGACCTCGCAGCGCTGGACATGGGCTGGTTCTGGACCGGGGCGGTCGTGCAGGGCGACACCGGGCCGCACCGCGTCGTCGACCCCCGCGAGCACCTGGGCGCGCTGCTGGACACGGTCCGCGCACCGATCGGCGGCCTGCCGCGGAAGGCGGCGCTGGCCGCCTTCTCCGCCCGGGCGGGCTACCTGCCGGTGTCCCGGCTGCTGGCGGCCCCGGAGCGCACCGCCGAACAGGCACTGCGTGCGTCCGGTGTCGGCGAGCAGGCTCTGGAGACGTTCCTGCGCCCCTTCCTGTCCGGGGTGCTGCTGGAGGACCGGCTGGACACCTCCAGCCGCTACCTCGACCTGGTGTGGCGCAGCTTCGTCCGTGGCCGGGTCGGTCTGCCCGCCGCGGGGATGCAGTCGGTCGGACAGCAGCTGGCCGACCGGCTGCCGGCCGGTCAGGTCCACCTGGGGGTCCGCGTCACCGCCGTCGACGGCCGCTCGGTGCGCACCGCCACCGGGACGACGACGGCCGACGCCGTCGTGGTCGCCACCGACCCCGACACTGCCAGCGGGCTGCTCCCCGGCCTCGGGGCCTCCGCACCGCGACAGGTGACCACCCACCTGCACGTGCTGCCGGCCTCCCCCTGGCCGTCACCGCTGATCGTGCTCGGGCGACCCGACGGTCAGCTGGTCAACACCGTCGTCGTCTCCGACGCCCAGCCCGCCTACAGCCCCGACCGACGAGCCCTGGTGGCCAGCTCCACCCTGCAGCCCACCCGGGAGGCCGACGTGCGGGCCGAGATCGCCCGCGCGCACGGCGTGACACCCGCTGAGCTCGACCACCTGACCAGCGTGACCGTGACCGGCGCGCAGCCGGCGGCGACTCCCCCGCTGCAGCACCGCCGACCGGTCGACCTGGGCGAGGGCCTGTTCGTCTGCGGCGACCACCGGGACACCCCGTCCATCCAGGGTGCGATGGCCAGCGGTGCCCGCACCGCCCGCGCGGTCCTGCGCCGGCTGACGGCCGACGGCCGGGCACCGGTCCCGGACGCCGCCACCTGAGGGCTGCGACCGCCTGCCCGACGGACCGCAGCGCACCGGGAGACCCCGGTGGGGGCACGCGTAGGTTCGCCAGCGTGCCCGCCGCCGCGCCCACGATCCTGGCCACCAGCATGAGCCTCGCCCCCCGCCGGGGCGGCCCGTACGACGCCGCAGCCGGGCCGGTCATCGACCTGGCCCTGGAGCTGGCCGGTCGGCCGGACCGGCCACGGATCACCTACCTCGGCACCGCGACCGGCGACGACCCGGTGCGGGTGGCCGGCTTCTACGGTGCCTTCGCCGGCAGCGACGTCCGGACCTCGCACCTGAGCCTGTTCCCCATGCCCACCGTGGCCGACGTCCGGGCGCACCTGCTCGCGCAGGACGTCGTGTGGGTGGGCGGCGGCAGCGTGGCCGCCCTGCTCGCCGTCTGGCGGGTGCACGGCGTGGACGCGGTGTTCCGCGAGGCGTGGCAGGCCGGGGTCGTGCTGGCCGGGGTGTCGGCGGGGTCGCTGTGCTGGCACGCCGGGGGCACCACCGACTCCTTCGGCCCCGACCTGCGCCCGGTCACCGACGGACTCGGGCTGCTGCCCCACTCCAACGGCGTCCACCACGACTCCGAGCCCCAGCGCCGGCCGGTCTACCACCGGCTGGTCGCCGACGGCACGCTGCCGGCCGGGTACGCCACCGACGACGGGGTGGGACTGGTCTACCGCGGCACCGAGCTGGTCGAGGCGGTGTCCGACCGGCCCGGCGCCGGGGCGTACCGCGTCGAGCGGGGACCCGACGGCGGCGCGGTCGAGCGCGTCATCCGGCCCCGCCGGCTCGCCTGACACCGGGCATAGGCTCGGGGCATGAGCGAGCTGTCGGTGGTGCGGGCGGGGCTGGTCCCCTACGAGCAGGCGTGGGCGCAGCAGCGCGAGGTGCACGAGCGGCGGGTGGCGGGCACCGGCCCGGACACCCTGCTGCTGCTGGAGCACCCGCCGGTCTACACCGCCGGCAAGCGCACCCTGCCCAGCGAGCGGCCCTTCGACGGCACGCCGGTCATCGACGTCGACCGCGGCGGGAAGATCACCTGGCACGGCCCCGGCCAGCTGGTCGGCTACCCGATCGTGCAGCTGGCCGACCCGGTGGACGTCGTCGCCCACGTCCGGCGGCTCGAGGCGGCCCTGATGGAGGTCTGCGCCGGCTTCGGCCTGGCCACCTCACAGGTGGAGGGCCGCAGCGGGGTCTGGGTGCTGGCCGACGAGCGCGGGCCCGACCGCAAGGTCGCCGCGATCGGCGTCCGGGTCGCCCGCGGGGTGACCATGCACGGCTTCGCGCTCAACTGCGACCCCGACATGGGCCCGTTCTCCAACATGGTCCCGTGCGGCATCCCCGACGCCGGCGCCACCTCGCTGACGGCCGAGCTCGGCCGCGACGTCACCGTCGCCGAGGCGATCGAGCCGGTCGAGGCCGCCATGCGCCGGGTCCTCACCGGCACCGCCGTCCCCGCCTGACTCCGACTCCCGGCGCGGGCAGCTGCCCGCGCCGGGACCCGAGGCACGGACGACTGTCCCCCCGCACCGGCGTCGGTGCGGGGGGACAGCATGTGTGATCAGGTCACCCGGTCCACGTCAGGCAGCCGGCCCATATCGGAGCCCGCCGCGAACGATGGGTGGCGGCCGTCGTCAGCCGACGACGAAGTTGACCAGCCGGCCCGGGACGGCGATCACGCGGCGCACCGTCTTGCCCTCCAGCTGGGCGATCACCTTCTCGTCGGCGCGGGCCGCCGCCTCCAGGGTGGCGGCGTCCGCGTCGGCCGGGACCGCGACCTGGGCGCGCACCTTGCCGTTGACCTGCACGGCGACCTCGACGGTGTCGTCGACCAGCCAGCGCTCCTCGGCGACCGGGAACTGCGCCCAGGCCACCGAGCCGGGGTGGCCGAGCCGGGACCACAGCTCCTCGGCCAGGTGCGGGGCCAGCGGGGCGACCAGCAGCACCAGCGCCTCGGCGACCGAGCGGGGCACCGCCGTCCCGGGCGCGTACGCCTGGGTCAGGTGGTTGGTCAGCTCGGTGATCCGGGCGATGGCGATGTTGAACCGCAGCGTCGTCATGCCGTCGCGGACGGCCTCGATGGCCCGGTGCAGCGCGCGCAGGGCGTCCTCGTCGGGCTCGACGTCCCCGGCGCGGACCTCACCGGTCTCCTCGTCGACCACCACGCGCCAGATGCGGGCCAGCAGCCGGGCGGAGCCGACGACGGCCTTGGTCTCCCAGGGCCGCGACTGGTCCAGCGGGCCGGTCGACATCTCGTAGACCCGGAAGGTGTCCGCGCCGTACAGCGCGATCATCTCGTCGGGGGTGACGACGTTCTTGAGGCTCTTGCCCATCTTCCCGTACTCACGGTTGACCGGCTGCCCCTCGAAGAACCACTGCCCGTCGCGCTCGGTCACCTCGGCCGCGGGCACGGGGAAGCCGCGCGCGTCGGTGTAGGCGTAGGCGGAGATGTAGCCCTGGTTCACCAGCCGGCGGAAGGGCTCCTCGCTGGACACGTGGCCCAGGTCGAACAGCACCTTGTGCCAGAACCGGGCGTACAGCAGGTGCAGAACGGCGTGCTCGACACCGCCGACGTAGAGGTCGACGCCACCGACGTCGCCGGGCTCGCGCGGGCCCATCCAGTACCGCTCGAGCTCGGGGTCGACGAACTGCTGGTCGTTGGTCGGGTCGGTGTAGCGCAGGTAGTACCAGCACGACCCGGCCCAGTTGGGCATCGTGTTGGTCTCCCGGCGGTACTGCTTCGGACCCTCGCCGAGGTCCAGGGTGACCGTCGTCCACTCGGTGGCGCGCGAGAGCGGCGGCTCGGGCTGGGAGTCGGCGTCGTCGTCGGCGAAGGTCTTCGGCGAGTAGTCGTCGACCTCGGGCAGCAGCACCGGCAGCATCGTGTCCGGGACGGCGACCGGCAGGTCGTCGGCGTCGTAGACGATCGGGAACGGCTCGCCCCAGTAGCGCTGCCGGCTGAACAGCCAGTCGCGCAGCTTGTAGGTGGTCGTCGCCTCACCGCAGCCGTTCGCGACCAGCCACTCGGTGACCGTGGCGATGGCGGTGGCCTTGTCCAGCCCGTCCAGCGACAGCTGCTCGTTGGAGGAGTTGATCATGGGTCCGGTGCCCGTGTAGGCACCGCCGTCGAAGTCCGCGGGCGGCTGGACGGTGCGCACCACGGGCAGTCCGAAGACCTGGGCGAACTCCCAGTCGCGGGTGTCCTCACCGGGCACGGCCATGATCGCGCCGGTGCCGTAGCCGGTGAGCACGTAGTCGGCGATGAACACCGGCAGGTCGGCACCGGTCAGCGGGTTGGTCGCGGTGACGCCCAGCCAGACGCCGGTCTTGTCGCGGCCCTCGGTCTGTCGCTCCAGCTCCGAGCGGCGGGAGGCCTGCAGCTGGTAGGCAGCGACCGCCTCGGCCGGGGTGGCGGCACCGGCGGTCCAGCGCGGGTCGGCGCCGGCCGGCCACGCGTCCGCGGTCAGCGCCTCGACCAGCGGGTGCTCCGGCGCCAGCACCAGGTAGGTGGCGCCGAACAGGGTGTCGGGCCGGGTGGTGAAGACCTCGACGGTCTCCCCCTCGACGGCCGCGTCTCCCCCACCCGTCCCCACCGAGAACCGGATCCGGGCGCCGGTCGAGCGGCCGATCCAGTTGCGCTGCATCTGCTTGAGCGAGTCCGACCAGTCCAGCCGGTCCAGGTCGTCGATCAGCCGCTCGGCGTAGGCGGTGATCCGCATCATCCACTGGGTCAGCGGACGCCGGAAGACGGGGAAGTTGCCGCGCTCGGAGC
This sequence comes from Modestobacter sp. L9-4, assembly GCF_019112525.1. Classification (NCBI taxonomy): domain Bacteria; kingdom Bacillati; phylum Actinomycetota; class Actinomycetes; order Geodermatophilales; family Geodermatophilaceae; genus Modestobacter; species Modestobacter sp. L9-4. Next base: position 3,831,253 of record NZ_CP077800.1, on the reverse strand, counting down.
GCCCGTCGGCGGTGACCTCCTCGTTGGAGAGCACCGTGCCCAGCCCCGGGCACCAGTTGACCGGCGCGGAGTTCCGGTAGGCCAGCCGGTGCGCGTCGACGACCTGCCGGCGCTCGACCGGGGACAGCTCGACCCAGGTCCGCCCCTCCGGCAGCGTGCCGGGCGCGGGCTGCCGGGTGCCGGCGTCCAGCTCGGTGACCAGCTCGGCGATCGGGCGGGCGCGGTTCGTCTCGGGGTCGAACCAGGCCTCGAAGACCTGGCGGAAGATCCACTGGGTCCACTTGTAGTAGCCCGGGTCGATCGTGGCGAAGGTGCGGCGGGTGTCGTGGTCGACGCCCAGGCGGCGCAGCTGCGCGCTGATCGCGGCGATGTTGGCCTCGGTGGTGACGCGGGGGTGCTGCCCGGTCTGCACCGCGAACTGCTCGGCGGGCAGGCCGAAGGCGTCGTAGCCCATCGGGTGCAGCACGTTGCGCCCGTCCATCCGCAGGAAGCGGCTGGTGACGTCGGTGCCCAGGTAGCCCAGCGGGTGCCCGACGTGCAGCCCGGCACCGGAGGGGTACGGGAACATGTCCATCACGAACGCCTTGGGCCGGTCGGCCACGCGGTCGAAGCCCTCGCTCAGCGGCCCGACCGGGTTGGGCGTGTGGAAGGTGCCCTCGGCCTCCCAGCGGTCCTGCCAGGCCAGCTCGATCTGCTGGGCCAGCGCGGGGGTGTAGCGGTGCGGGGGCACCCCGTCGGCGGTGGGCTCGGTGGTCTGGGTCATCGGGGACTCCCGGTGCAGGGGGCGGACATGAAGAGACCCCTCACACAGGAGGGGTCGCCGTGCTGGTCAGCAGAGAGGGATCAGCACGGCCGGGGAAGCAGGAGTCCGCCGGTCACGGGGCCGATCCTAGCGCGCGGCGCCCGCCCGCCCGCCGGACGCGGGCAGCGCTCCACACCCGTCGGGGCCAGTGCGGAGGGTCCAGCGCTGGCCAACGACCGGTCCTGACCCGTATGTTGATGATCACCGCGCGTTTGTCCCCTGTGACCTGGGGGCATCCCACCGATCCGGCGTTGAGCAGCAGCGTCGCCTGAGCACGGTGCGCCGGCAGTGCGCTCCCGGTGGGCACGAGGTCGACGGCAGACACCGCCGTCCGGCCCGAGCCCCCGGTGGAGAGCACCAGCTGACGACAGGGACGGCCGTCCCGCGGCAGGCGACAGCAGACCTGCCGTCGCGGAACCCGGGGAGCCACAGGGCACCAGTGCGCGCGCCGAGCGTTGAACGGCAGAGAGGAGGACGTCGATGGAACAGCTCGCCCAGAACGGCGCCGTCCCCACCGGCGTCCCCACCGCCCCTCCGGCGGTCCCGCTGTCCGAGCAGACCCTCCCCCACCACGCGGCCCGTGTCCGCGTCCCCTCCTACGACCGGGCGTCCCTGACCCCCGCGGTCGTGCACTTCAGCGTCGGCGGGTTCCACCGCGCCCACCAGCTGGTCTACCTCGACGACCTGGCCGAGTCCGGTTGCACCGACTGGGGCGTCGTCGGCGTCGGGCTCCGCTCCCCGCAGATGCGTGACGCCCTGCAGCCACAGGACCACCTCTACACCGTGGTCGAGCGCAGCAGCGCCGGCGAGCGGGCCCGGGTGGTCGGCGCGATGGTCGACTACCTCTTCGCCCCCGACTCCCCCGCGACCGTGCTGGCCGCGCTGACCGACGAGCGCACCCGGCTGGTCACCATGACCATCACCGGCAACGCCTACCGGATCGACGCCGGCACCGGCCGGTTCGTCCCCGACGACGCGGTGCACGCCGACCTGGCCGCCCCCCACGCGCCGCAGACCCTCTTCGGCTACATCGTCGAGGCCCTCGACGTCCGCCGGCGGGCCGGTCTGCCGCCGTTCACCGTGCTGTCCTGCGACAACATGCAGTCCAACGGCGAGGCCGCCCGCGCCGCCGTGGTCGGCTTCGCCCGGCTGCGCGACCCGGAGCTGGCCCGGTGGATCGACGAGCGCGTCGCCTTCCCCGGCAGCATGGTCGACCGGATCACCCCCTCGACCAGCCTGGCCGACCGCGACGAGGTGACCCGGCTGTTCGGCGTCGCCGACCGGTGGCCGGTCATCACCGAGCCGTTCTCCCAGTGGGTCCTGGAGGACTCCTTCTGCAACGGCCGCCCGCCGCTGGACCGGGTCGGCGTGCAGTTCGTCGCCGACGTCGGCCACCACGAGCTGATGAAGACCCGGCTGCTCAACGGCAGCCACTCCGCGATGGGCCACCTCGGTGAGCTGGCCGGCGTCACGCGGGTCGACGAGTTCCTGGCCGACCCGGTGCTCGGGGCGTACGTGGCCACGCTGATGGCGCGGGAGGTCGCCCCCCTGCTGCCCGCACCCGACGGCATCGACCTGGCGGCCTACCAGCGCAGCCTGCTGCGCCGCTTCACCGACCCGGCGATCGGCGACCGGCTGGACCGGCTGTGCCGCCGCGGCTCGTCGAAGATCCCGCTGTACGTGCTGCCCTCGGTCCTCACCGCCCGGGCCCAGGGCCGGCCCTGCGCACTGCTCACCCTCGCCGTCGCCGGCTGGTGCCGGTACCTGCAGGGCACCGACCTCGCCGGCCGCCCGCTGGTGCTGGCCGACGACCGGGCCGAGGAGCTGGGCGTCCTGGCCCGCGCCGGCGGCACCGACCCGCGCCCGCTGCTGGCCGTCGACGCCGTCTTCGGCAACCTCGCCGCCGACGCGGGGTTCGTCGACGGCCTCGCCACCGCGCTGCGCCGCCTCGAGGAGCTCGGCGTCCGGGGTGCGGTGGCGTGCGCGCTCGCCGAGGACGACGCGAGCGCCGTCCCGGTCCACCCCCCGCTGTCCGGCGACCTGCTGCCGGCATGACCACCCGTCCGACCGACCCCACGGAGGAGGCGCCCACCATGCCCCGGCTCACCGACGCGCTCATCGAGCCACTCGAGGCGCTGCTCTGCGACGCGGACGGGAACCTGTTCCCCTCCGAGGAGCCGGCCTTCGTCGCCTCGGCCGACGTCACCAACCGCTTCCTCGCCGCGCACGGCATCGACCGGCGGTTCACCGCCGAGGAGCTCCGCCTGGCCACCACCGGGAAGAACTTCCGGACGACGGCCGCCGAGCTCGCCGCGGACGCCGGCGTCCCGGTCACCGACCTGGACCGCTGGGTCGCCGAGGAGAAGACGGCCGTCACCGCCCACCTGGGTCAGGTGCTGCGCCCCGACGCCGAGGTCACCGCCGCCCTGACCGCACTGGACGCGCACCTCACGCTGGCCGCGGTCAGCTCCAGCGCGCTGACCCGGCTGGCCGCGTGCTTCACCGCCACCGGGCTCGACGAGCTGGTCCCCCCGGCCGACCGGTACAGCGCCGAGGACTCGCTGCCCACGCCCACCAGCAAGCCCGACCCGGCGGTCTACCTGCACGCCTGCACCGCGCTGGGCATCGACCCGGCCCGCGGCCTGGCCGTGGAGGACTCAGTCCCCGGGGCGCTGTCGGCGGTGCGGGCCGGCTGCCCGACCGTGGGCAACCTGCGCTTCGTGGCCCCGGCCGAGCGCGCCGAGCGCGAGGCGCAGCTGCGCGAGGCCGGCGTCGTCGCCGTCGTCTCCTCCTGGGCCGAGCTGACCGACCTGCTCCTGCCGGTGCTCAGCACCCGCCCGGCCCCCGTGGGCGGTGCCGCGTGAACGTCGTCCTGAACAGCTTCCGCGGGATGTTCTCCGACAGCCCGCGTGCCCTCTTCGAGGCCCTGGTGGCCCGCGGCGACGACAACTCCTACACCTGGCTCGCCGCCCCCGACCGGCTCGGGGACTTCCCCGCCGGGACGACGACGGTCGAGTTCGGCAGCGCCGACGCGGTGGCCGCGCTGGAGGCTGCCGACGTGGTGGTCTCCAACGACCACATCGGCTTCGACTGGGACAAGTCTCCGGGCACCACGTACCTGCAGACCTGGCACGGCACGCCGCTCAAGCGGATCCACAACGACGTGCTGTGGGCGCCCGAGGGCCGGCTGGCCTACCTGGACACCGAGATCGCCCGCTGGGACGCGCTGCTGTCACCGAACCCGGTGAGCACCCCGCGCTTCCGCAAGGCGTTCGGGTTCACCGGCCCGGTGCACGAGACCGGCTACCCGCGCAACGACGTCCTCTCCTCCCCCGAGCGCGACGCGCTGCGGGCGCAGGTGCGGGCCGAGCTGGGCATCGCCGAGGACGCCACCGCGGTGCTCTACACCCCGACCTGGCGCGACGACCAGGTGTTCAACGCCGCCGACGGCGGTCCGCAGCACACCTTCCCGCTGGACCTGGACGAGTTCGCCGCAGCACTGGGCTCCGACCACGTGCTGCTGCTGCGGGTGCACCAGATGGTGTCCGAGCGGCTCACCCTCCCCGAGGGCTCGCCGATCCGCGACGTGTCGCGCCACCCCGACGTCCGGTTCCTGTACCTGGCCGCCGACGTCCTGGTGACCGACTACTCCTCGACGATGTTCGACTTCGCCGTGACGGGCAAGCCGATCCTCAACTTCACCTACGACCTGGAGTACTTCTCCGGCGAGCTGCGGGGCTTCTACTTCGACCTCGCCGAGGCCGCCCCGGGTGAGCTGCTGCACACCAGCGACGAGGTCCTGGCCGCCCTGGCCGAGCTCCACCGGACCCCCTGGGTGCCGACCGAGCGGTACAACCGGTTCCGGGAGACCTTCTGCTCGCTGGAGGACGGCCACGCCACCGAGCGGGTCCTCGAGCTGTTCTTCCCGGCCGGCCCTCCTGGGCCGGGCGGCGCACCCACGCACGACGGAAAGAGGAGATGAGCATGCGCACTGCTGACCCGATCCTGACCGGGGGCCGCGATCAGCGGTCGCAGCCGGCAGCTGCCGGCCGTCCCTCCGCGCCCACCCCGACCGCACCCCAGGTCGTCATCCTGGCCGCGGGCATGGGCACCCGCCTGGGCCGCAAGCTCCCCAAGCCGCTGACCCCGCTGATGGACGGCCGCAGCATCATGGGCCAGCAGCTGGACGGCGTCCGCGCGGTCTTCGGCGCCGACACCCCGGTGACCGCCGTCGTCGGCTACCGCGCCAAGGCCGTCATGCGGGCGCAGCCGGACCTGCTGTTCGCCTTCAACCCCGACTTCGCCACCACCAACACCTCGCAGAGCCTGCTGCGCGCGCTGCGCTCCTCGCAGGCCGGCGGCGTGCTCTGGCTCAACGGCGACGTCGTGTTCGACCCGGCCGTGCTCGACCACGCGGCCCCGCTCGTGGCCGCCGACGAGAGCTTCGTCTGCGTCGACACCTCGACCGTGGCCGACGAGGAGGTCAAGTACACCCTCGACGCCGACGGCTTCATCGCCGAGCTGTCCAAGAGCGTGGTCGGTGGGCTCGGTGAGGCGGTGGGCATCAACTACGTGTCCGGTGCCGACAAGTCCGCCCTGGTCGAGGCCCTGTCCACGGTGGGGATGACCGACTACTTCGAGCGCGGCATGGAGCTGGCCGTCCAGCGCGCCGGCGTGCGCTTCCGCCCGCTGGACATCTCCCGGTTCTCCGCGGTCGAGGTCGACTTCGACGACGACCTGCAGCGGGCGAACACCTGGCTGGGCTCCCGCGCCGCCCTCGAGCCGCTGGCCTCCGAGCTCGACTGACCCACCCCGGCACGACAGCGCCCCGTCCCCTCACCGAGGGGACGGGGCGCTGCTGCCTCGGGGCCCGGGTGCGGGGCGACCTCGGCGGCGTCCCGGCCGGCGCACCGCACCGACGACGGGTCGCGGCCGGCGCGGTCTGCACCTCCCCCGCTGCCACCGACGGGCACCGGCGACGGCGGCCGGCACCGGTTGGGGGTGTGCCGGGGGACGGCAGCGGGCAGGATGATCGGGAAGCGATCAACTCGGAGGTGCTGGAGTGTTCCGCAAGAAGAGCCCGACAGAGGTCATCGGGGCCGAGTTGCAGGAAGGGCTGGCGCACCTGGGCGTGGCCGCGACCGAGGCCCGCCGGGCCGCGGCCGAGCAGCTGCGCCCGCAGGTCGACGCCGCGACCAAGGCCGCGACCGCGGCGTACGCCGCCGAGGTGGCCCCCCGCGTGGAGGCCGCCGTCGCCGCGCTCGCCCCGCAGCTGGACGCCGCCCGCGAGGTGCTGGTGCCCCGGCTGGACGCGGCGCAGAAGACCCTGACGCCGCGCATCGACGCCGCGCGGGAGAGCCTGGCCCCCCGCATCGTGGCGGCGCAGAAGGCCTACGAGTCCGACGTCGTCCCGCGCCTGGAGGCCGCCACCAAGGTGGCCCGGGCCAACCTGGAGACCGCGATCGCCGCGGCCACCCCGCGCATCGAGGCCGCCCGCGAGGCCAGCGGCCCCGCACTCGAGGCGGCCGCCGCCACCGCCCGGGCCAACCTGGAGACCGCGATCGCCGCGGCCACCCCGCGCATCGTGGCCGCCCGCGAGGCCACCGGGCCGGCGCTCAGCGCCGCGACCGCGGCCGCCACGGCCTACGCGGCGCCGAAGGTGACGGCCGCACGCGAGGCCGCGGCACCCGCGCTCGACAGCGCCCGGGCGAGCCTGTCCGCGCAGGCCGGGTCCGCCCGGGCACTGCTCGACGCCCGCACCGCCGACCTGACCGCCGGTGCCGCCACCCTCGGTGCCGCCACGGCCAAGCAGACCGACAAGGTCCGCAAGGACGCAGCGGCCGCCGCCGAGACCGCCCGGGCCGAGGCCGGCGCCCGGCTCGCGGCGCTGCGGGCCGTGGCCGACGCCAACGTCGCCGCGGCCGGCAAGAAGGCCGACAAGCTCGGCAAGAAGGCCGAGAAGCTCTCCGAGAAGGCCGCCAAGCGCCGGGTCGAGCTGGAGAAGGCCGTCGGCGAGGCCCGCAAGGAGGCCGGCAAGCGCACCGCGAAGACCGTCACGACGGTCAAGCGGAGCGTCGGCATCGAGCCGCAGCCGCGTCGCTGGCCGTGGGTGGTGGCCGCATTGGCCGCCGTCGCCGGCATCGCCGTGGTCCTGCTGCGCAGGAAGAACACGACCGACCTGTGGAACCCGGCGCCCTCCGGCGACGGGCCCGTGCCCAGCTACCGAGAGGACCCCGTGCCCAGCTCACCGAGCACCGAAGCCGGCGGTACCGAGTCCCCTGAGGCCCAGGGGAAGACCGTCTCCACCGCGATGACCGCGCCGTCGGACTCCGGTCCGGCCGAGGGCGGCATCGGTGCGCTCGAGGCCCAGCCGGCCGCCGGCCGCGACGAGCCCAGCAACCAGGACCGTCCGACGACCGCCACCGGGACCACGAACGACCCCGACAGCCCGGTGGCCACGGCGGCGCCCGACAGCTTCACCGAGTCGCCCGGCAGTGCCGGCAACTCCGCACCCAGCCGGGGCACCCGCCCCGACGAGGACACCGCGGGCTGACCCGCCCCGCACAGCACGCCCCGGAGGGGGCCCGGCCACCGGCCGGGCCCCCTCTGCGCGTGCCGGGCCCCGGGGAGGCCGGGAGTACCGTTCTGCCCATGAGCCTGGGCATGGAGGAGGCCGCTGTGACGGCCGGACCGGCAGCTGCTGCGGCGTCACCGATCGAACCGGCCGGCCGCAAGATGCTGCGCCTGGAGGTCCGCAACAGCCAGACGCCGATCGAGCGCAAGCCCGAGTGGATCAAGACGAAGCTGAAGACCGGCCCGGAGTACACCGCGCTGAAGTCGTTGGTGAAGCGCGAGGGCCTGCACACGGTGTGCGAGGAGGCCGGTTGCCCCAACATCTACGAGTGCTGGGAGGACCGCGAGGCCACCTTCCTCATCGGCGGTGACCAGTGCACCCGGCGGTGCGACTTCTGCCAGATCGACACCGGCAAGCCCGCCGACTACGACACCGACGAGCCGCGCCGGGTCGCCGAGAGCGTGGTCTCCATGGGCCTGCGCTACGCGACCATCACCGGTGTCGCCCGCGACGACCTGCCCGACGGCGGTGCCTGGCTGTACGCCGAGACGGTGCGCCAGATCCACGAGCAGATCCCCGGCTGTGGCGTCGAGCTGCTGATCCCGGACTTCAACGCCGAGCCCGACCAGCTGGCCGAGGTCTTCTCCTCCCGGCCCGAGGTGCTGGCGCACAACGTCGAGACGGTGCCGCGCATCTTCAAGCGGATCCGTCCCGGCTTCCGGTTCGAGCGCTCGCTGTCGGTCATCACCGCCGCCCGTGACGCCGGCCTGGTCACCAAGTCCAACCTGATCCTGGGCATGGGCGAGGAGCCGCAGGAGGTCGTCGAGGCCATGCAGGCGCTGCACGACGCCGGCTGCGACCTGCTCACGATCACCCAGTACCTCCGCCCCAGCGTCCGGCACCACCCGGTGTCGCGGTGGGTCAAGCCCGAGGAGTTCGTCGGGTTCTCCGCCGAGGCCGAGCGGATCGGCTTCGCCGGCGTGCTCTCCGGCCCGCTGGTGCGCAGCTCCTACCGCGCCGGCCGGCTGTACCAGCAGGCCGCCGAGGCCCGCGGGCTGGCCGTCACCACCCGCTGAGCCGCCCCGTCCCGGCGCGCCGCTCACCCGTCCAGACGAGGACGGGCGCGCGGCGCGCAGGACGGGCTCAGCGGGGTCCTATCCTGGAGCGCATGGCTCGCAGCAGGTCCACCGACCCCTCCGCTCCCTCCGGCAAGGCCGGCCGGGGCCCGGCCGGCGGCGCGCCCGGACGCAGCACCGGCGCCACCGCCGTCGGCGCCACCCCCGGCAAGGCCGCCAAGGCCCCGAAGGCCCCGAAGCTGGGCAAGGACGGCAAGCCCAAGGGCTCACGGCTGGCCAAGCTCAAGGGCCAGGCCGGGATGATGCGCCAGGCCTACTCGCTGACGTACAAGAACGACCCCAAGCTGCCCTGGGCGATGCTCATCGCCTTCGTCGTGGTGTTCGCCGTCGTCGAGCTGATCGGCGTGCTGCTCAGCTCGCCGCTCATCTTCCTGCCGATCGCCGTCCTGCTCGGGCTGCTCGCCGCGCTCATCATCTTCGGGCGGCGGGCACAGGGCTCGGCCTACCGGCAGGTCGAGGGGCAGCCCGGCGCCGCCTCCTGGGTGCTCGAGGGCATGCGTGGCGACTGGCGGGTCAGCTCCGGCGTGGCCGGCACCCGCGAGCTCGACGCACTGCACCGGGTGCTCGGCCACCCCGGCATCGTCCTGGTCGGCGAGGGCAACCCGCAGCGCGTGCGGGGGCTGATCGCCGCCGAGAAGCGCCGGATGGCCAAGGTCGTCGGCGACACCCCGATCTACGACGTGGTCGTCGGCGACGGTGAGGGCCAGGTGCCGCTGAAGAAGCTCAGCGCGCACGTCATGAAGCTCCCCCGCAACCTCAACGGCGCCGAGGTCAACTCCCTCGGCAAGCGGATGACCGCCCTGGGCACCCAGCGGCTGCCTATGCCCGGCGGCCCGCTCCCCGGCGGCCGGCAGATGTCGGTCAGCCAGCGTCAGGTCCGCCGCCGCGGCTGACGAAGGGACCTCCGTGCCCCCCAGCGGGACCCTGCACGGGGACCTGGGACGGACGACGCCCCCGACCGCAGCTGCGGTCGGGGGCGTCGTCCGTCCGGCCCCGTCCAGGGGCTCACCCTGAGCTCACGAAGGGCGAGGAGGACGGGGTCCCCTCTCAGGCCCGGTCGCGGATGACGGCGGTGTCGGTGAGCCGGTCGTGCAGGCCGCGGCCGTCGGAGTCGACCACCAGGGCCGGCACGAGCAGCATCAGCAGCGCGGTGCGGACGACGGCGCGCCACAGCGCCAGCCGCTGCCCGGTGTTCGGGTGGGCCAGCCGCAGCCCCAGCAGCCGCATGCCCGGCGTCTGCCCGGTCAGCACCAGGAAGACCACGGTGATCACCCCGAACGCCGGCAGGCTCCACAACCGGGGCAGCTCCGGGGCGGTGACCAGCCCGGCGACGAACCCCGCGGCCAGGGAGTCGACCAGGTACGCGGCGATCCGGCGTCCGAACGGGGCCAGCGAGCCGGGGCCCTCCGCGGGCAGCCCCAGTGCGGCGCCGCGGGCGGGTTGCTGAGAGGGTGGGGCGTCGTCCCTGGCCATGCCGCCAGCGTATGTCCCGTCCCGCGGCAGGCCCGCGGGAGCGGGGCGCCGCGGACAGTGCGACACGCCGGAGGCGTTGTTACCGCCCCGAAACACGAGAGACACCGCAGGGCAACCGCTCGCTCGTAACTTGCGGCTCGGCTGTCCGCCCACTCCCGGAGGATCGATGTTCACCAGTCCCGACGAGGTCTTCGCCTACATCCGCGACAACGACGTGCGCTTCGTCGACGTCCGGTTCTGCGACCTCCCCGGCGTCATGCAGCACTTCACCATCCCCGCGGAGACCTTCGGGCCCGACACGTTCAGCGAGGGCCTGGGCTTCGACGGCTCGTCGATCCGTGGCTTCCAGACGATCAACGAGTCCGACATGCTGCTGCTGCCCGACGCGAGCAGCGCCTACGTCGACCCGTTCCGCATCCACAAGACGCTGAACATCAACTTCTTCATCCACGACCCGATCACGCGCGAGGCCTACAGCCGCGACCCGCGCAACGTGGCGAAGAAGGCCGAGGCCTACCTGGCCAGCTCCGGCATCGCCGACACCGCGTACTTCGGCCCCGAGGCCGAGTTCTACGTGTTCGACTCGGTGCGCCACGACACCTCGATCAACGAGGGCTACTACCACATCGACGCGATCGAGGGTTCCTGGAACTCCGGCTCGCTGACCGGGGAGAACGGCGGCCCGAACCTGGGCTACAAGACCCGGCAGAAGGGCGGGTACTTCCCCGTCGAGCCCGTCGACCACCAGAGCGACCTGCGCGCCCAGATGATGGTCAACCTGGCCGGCGCCGGCCTGGAGCTCGAGCGTGGCCACCACGAGGTGGGCACCGGCGGCCAGGCCGAGATCAACTACAAGTTCGACACCCTGCTGCGCTCGGCCGACAGCCTGATGCTGTTCAAGTACATCATCAAGAACACCGCCTGGGCCGCCGGCAAGACCGCCACGTTCATGCCGAAGCCGCTGTTCGGCGACAACGGCTCGGGCATGCACTGCCACCAGAGCCTCTGGAAGGACGGCCAGCCGCTCTTCCACGCCGAGACCGGCTATGCGGGTCTGTCCGACGTCGCCCGGCACTACATCGGTGGCCTGCTCAAGCACGCCCCGTCGCTGCTGGCCTTCACCAACCCGACGGTGAACAGCTACCACCGCCTGGTGCCCGGCTTCGAGGCCCCGATCAACCTGGTCTACTCCGCGCGCAACCGCTCGGCCTGCACCCGCATCCCGATCTCGGGTGACAACCCGAAGGCCAAGCGCATCGAGTTCCGGGTGCCCGACCCGTCGGCCAACCCCTACCTCGCCTTCTCCGCGATGCTGATGGCCGGCCTGGACGGCGTGAAGAACCGGATCGAGCCCCCGGCCCCGGTCGACAAGGACCTCTACGAGCTGCCGCCCGAGGAGGCCCTGGGCATCGAGAAGGTGCCCGCGTCGCTGGACGCCGTGCTCGACCGCCTCGAGGTCGACCACGACTACCTGCTCGACGGCGGGGTGTTCACCCCCGACCTCATCGAGACGTGGATCGAGTACAAGCGGGAGAACGAGATCACCCCGATCCGCCTCCGCCCGCACCCGCACGAGTTCGCGATGTACTACGACATCTGATCGACGGGGTCGGCCTCGACCCTGACCTGCTCACGCCACAGCCCCCACCGGGTCACCCGGTGGGGGCTGTGGCGCGTCCGCAGCTCAGGCGACGTCCTCCCGGGGGACGTCGACCTCGAGGTCGATGTCGGCCATCGCGGCGTTGGTGTGCAGGCCGAGCAGCCAGGGGCCGGCGACGGCGCCGACCGGCGTCCCGCCCTGCTCGGAGACGGTGCGCAGCTGGGCCGCGATCAGGTGCCGGGCGGCCTGGAAGACCTCGGCGGCGGTCACCGCCACCTCGTGCTCGTCCAGCCAGAGCCGGCCGTCCGGGAGCACCCGGACGTCGGGCTGGGCGCCCCAGCCGAGGTCGGCGGCGCTGGTGCCGACCAGCGCGATGGCGGCCCGCAGCTCGCTGGCCCGCCGGCGCCGGCGGGCCAGCGCGGCTCCCCAGCCGGCTGCGCCGTGTCGTCCGCCGGTGCCGTTCCCGTCTGCCTCTGTCGCCATCGGTCCTCCTCCACGCCGTTCCTGGACGTCCGTGCGGCACAGGGTGACGGCGCGCGAGGCCACGGTGGCGCAGGCGGTGGGGCCGCTGTGCTGCGGGGACGCTCGCGGGACGAGTGGGGCCAACCGTCGCGCGCCGGACCCGCCCCGGGTCGGCCGGCGCAACAGCCGGCCGGCGGGCTGCCCGGTCGACGCGGACGACCCGAGCGCTCGACACCGGCCGGGTGGTCAGCCGGCGGCGACCTGCTCGCTGTCGGCGGCCGCGTTGCGGGCCGCCAGGGGGCTGGCGACGTCCTCCAGCGACCTGCCCTCGGCGTCGACGCCGAGGAACGCGGCCACCAGGCCCCCGGCGATCATGACGCCGGCGCCCAGCAGGTACCCGTAGAACAGCGGGACCGGGTCGGTGCCGTCACCGATGAGGTTGCCGTAGATGATCGGACCGGAGGCACCGAAGGCCTGGGCGATGGCGAAGAAGACCGCGATGGCCTTGGCCCGCACCTCCAGCGGGAAGATCTCGCTCACCGTGAGGTAGGCCGAGCTCGCCCCGGCCGAGGCGAAGAAGAAGATCACCGCCCAGCACACGGTCTGGGTGACCGCGTTCAGCGCACCGGCCCGGAACAGGACCGCGGTGACCGCCAAGAGCGCGCCGGACAGCACGTAGGTGCCGGCGATCATGCGGCGCCGGCCCAGGGTGTCGAACAGGTGCCCGAGGGCGAGCGGGCCGGCGAGGTTGCCCACCGCGATGGCCACGAAGAACAGCGGCACGACCCCGTCGGAGATCCCGAAGATGTTCTTCAGCACCAGCGCGTAGGTGAAGAAGATGGCGTTGAAGAGGAACGACTGGGTGATCATCAGCGAGGCGCCGAGCACGGCCCGACCGGGGAACTCCCGGAAGAGCACCCGCAGCAGGGCCAGGTAGCCGATCGCCTCCGTGGGCTTGATCTCGATGGCCTTGCCCTCGTCCACCGGCGCCAGCTCCCTGCCGCTGTGCTCGACCTCGTGCTCGATGAAGCTGATCGACTCCTCGGCCTCCTTCTCGCGGCCGTGCATGACCTGCCAGCGCGGGCTCTCGGGCAGGTGCCGCCGGATGACCAGGACGACCAGCCCCAGGACCGGCCCGAGCAGGAAGGCCAGCCGCCAGCCCAGCGAGGGCTCCATGACGTTGAGGAAGACGAACGTGCCCAGCGTCCCGATGATCGCCCCGCCCCAGTAGGTGCCGTTGACCGCGATGTCGACCCGCCCCCGGTAGCGGGCCGGGATGAGCTCGTCGATGGCGGAGTTGATCGCCGCGTACTCCCCGCCGATGCCCATGCCCGCGATGAACCGGGTCAGGTACAGGAAGCCGACCCAGGCCGCGCTGTTGCCCAGCGTCAGCGCGGTCAGACCGCTGCCGACCAGGTAGATCGCCAGCGTGACCATGAAGAGGTTGCGCCGGCCCAGCCGGTCGGACAGGTTGCCGAACAGCAGTGCGCCGACGACCTCCCCGCCCAGGTAGACGGTGGCCAGCGCACCGGCCGCGCCGGCGCTGAGGTGCAGGGTGTCCTCGTTGGTGAGCACCCCGGTGACCGAGCTCGCGACGGTGATCTCCAGCCCGTCGAGGACCCAGGCCACCCCGAGCGCGATGACCATCCGGGTGTGGAACGGGGACCACGGCAAGCGGTCGATCCGGGCCGGGATCGAGCTCCTGATGGTGCCGGGCGACGCTGCGGGCGCGCTGGTCATCGATGCCTCCAGTCGGTGAGCGCTGCAACTACCCACCGCCGGGCAGTTGACGCCTGGGAGGACCGGGGCCGCAGACACGGCTCAACTCCGGCCCGTCCCGGCCGATCAGGTAAGGCGACCGGGCTCCCCTGCCGAGAAGGTGGGTGCGTGGTCCAGACAGCCGGCGGGACGGCCCGCGGCACGGGGGCAGGCGGAAGAGGACGAGCATGAGGCGGCGCAGCAGCAGCCACGAGAAGACGGCGGTCTCCCCGGTGGTCATGCCCCGGGACGTCGAGGCGGTCGAGCAGGTGATCGCCGCCCTGGACCACGGGGTCACCGACAACCGGGACGCCCACCAGAAGATCACCGCCGAGCTGGTGGAGCAGCTGGAGCTGTCCTACGGGGCGGTGTGGCTGCCCGGTCCGGACGGCACCTTCCGCCGGCACGGCGAGTACGGCCCGCTCGCCCCGGCCATGGCCGCCTCCGCCTCCGCGCGCCAGACGACGCTCACCTCGGCCGACGGCTACGGCGGCCAGGCGCTGCGCAAGAAGACCGCCGTGCTCGTCGACGAGACCAGCGACCCCGCCACGTGCGTGCGCTGGGGCGGCGCGCAGTCCGCCGGCGCCACCCACGGCTGCATGCTGCCGATGGTCGAGAACGGCACGGTGAACGCCCTCTACGAGTACTACAACATCGGCGAGATGCCGTTCACGAGCGCCCGGCAGAGCAAGTGGGACTCCCTGGGCCGACTGCTCGCGCACGCGCGCCGGGCCGCGCTGGCCCGGGCCGAGCTGCAGGAGACCCTCGACGACCGGGTCGCCGTCACCTCGGTGGTGACCGAGCTCGGCGCGGCCCGCGACCAGGCCGGTGCGCTGCGGATGGCGCTGGACACCGTCCGGGAGGCGTTCGGCTGGGCCTACGGCTCCTACTGGGCGCTGGACGAGTCCGCGAACGTGCTGCGCTTCCAGCAGGAGTCCGGCTCGGCCGGCGAGGAGTTCCGCAAGGTCACCCTGGCCGCGTCCTTCGCCGAGGGCGTGGGGCTGTCCGGGCGCGCCTGGCGCTCCCGCGACCTGTTCTTCGTCAGCGACATCGGTGAGATGACCGACTGCGTGCGCGCCCCCGCCGCCCAGCGCGCCGGGGTCAAGTCCGGCGTGTGCTTCCCGCTCATGGTCGGCGGCCGGGTCATCGGCACGATGGACTTCTTCGTCACCGAGACCATCGAGCTGTCGGACTCCCGCGCCTCGGCACTGCGCAACGTGCAGCAGCTGGTCTCCCAGCGGCTGGACGTGCTGCGCCGCACCGAGGAGTCCGCCGACAACGCCCGCGAGCTGCTCGACACCGTCTCCCGGCTGCGCGAGGCCGCGAACGACGCGGGCCGGGTCGCGGAGAACGCGGTCACCCAGGCGTCGGCCATGACCGGTGAGGTGCTGGCGCTGGACGAGGCGTCGGCCGCCGTCGGGGAGGTCATCCGGATCATCTCCGGCATCGCCGACCAGACCAACCTGCTGGCGCTGAACGCCACCATCGAGGCCGCCCGCGCCGGCGAGCTGGGCAAGGGCTTCGCGGTCGTGGCCAGCGAGGTCAAGGACCTGGCCCGGGAGACCGCCAGCGCCACCAAGAAGGTCTCCGACCAGATCGCCGGCATCCAGGCCAGCAGCAAGGCCGTGGCCAGCGGCATCCACACCACCGCCGAGATCATCGGCCAGCTGGACGTCGTCCAGGCCCGGATCGGTGAGGTGCTGGAGGAGCAGGCCCGGATGGCCTCGGCCTTCGAGTGACCCACCCCGGCCGGAGGGGCACCCCTCCGGCCGGGGACCCACCCGTCCGTGGGGTTCGGGACGGCGCCGGGCTGGGCATGACCTGGCCCATGCGCCTTCCCAAGCCACGGGGTCCCCTGAGCGCCGCGCTGTGCGCGGGCCTCGCCGGTGGGTCGACCCTGAGCACCCGCACGCTCGCCGTCGCCTACGCCCTGGCCGCCGGCACCGAGGACCCGCTCACCGACGAGGACCTCCAGCTCGCCCTGGCCGTCTGCTACGAGCTGCACTACCGCGGCTTCGACGGCGTGCACGACGACTGGGAGTGGAACCCCGAGCTGCTGCGCCTGCGCGCCGTCCTCGAGCAGCGGCACCTCGCCGCGCTGCACTCGCTGGTCAGCCCGGTCGCGGTCACCACCGACCCGGTCGACCAGCAGCTCACCGCCGTCATCGCCGCCGACGACGGCCCGTCGCTGTCGCGGTACATGGCGAAGCACGGCACCGTCGAACAGTGGCGCGAGTACCTGACCGTGCGCAGCGTCTACCACCTCAAGGAGGGCGACCCGCACACCTGGGCGATCCCCCGGCTGAGCGGTCGCGCCAAGGCGGCGATGGTGGAGATCCAGGCCGACGAGTACGGCGGCGGCTCCCCCGAGCGCATGCACAGCCAGCTCTTCGCCGGGCTGATGCGCGACCTGGACCTCGACGACGCCTACGGCGCGCTGTGGGACGACGCCCCCGCGGTCGCCTTCACCTCGGTGAACACCATGTCGCTGTTCGGGCTGCACCGACGGCTGCGCGGCGCCTGCCTGGGCCACCTGACCGCGGTCGAGATGACCTCCTCCGAGCCCAGCCGGCGGTACTCCAGCGGGCTGCGGCGTCTCGGGTACGGCACCGGCACCACGGTCTTCTACGACGAGCACGTGGAGGCCGACGCCGTCCACGAGCAGATCGCCTCGGTCGACATGTGCGGCTCGCTGGTCGCCGAGGACCCGGCGCTGACCGCCGACGTCCTGTTCGGGGCGCAGTGCTCGCTCGCCCTCGACGGGCTCACCGCCCACCACCTGCTCGGCGCCTGGGAGGCCGGCCGCTCCGGCCTGCGCGCGCAGGAGCCGGTCGCCGTCTAGCGGCGACCGGCTCCCGGCCCCGTCCAGAGGCTCGCCCCGAGCTCGCGAGGGGTGAGGAGGACGGGGTCCTTCGTCAGCGCAGGCCGAAGACGGAGATGCTGCCGTCGTCCTCGTTGCTGGTGAGGAAGAGCTGCCGGCCCTCGATGGCCAGCAGGCCCTCGGGTGCGTCACCGGTGGGCAGCACCTGCAGCAGCTGCGGGGCGGCGTCGCGGCCGTGCTCGTAGACCAGGACGGCGTCCCCGCGCTCGGAGCCGATGAAGGTGTAGTCGGTGCCGCTCATCCGGGCCACCTCGGCACCCTCGAACTCCGCGCCCTTGTCGTCGCTGCGGCCGTCGGGGTAGCAGCCGACGGCGGCCAGCGCCTTCTCGGCCGAGCCGCCGCTGGCGTAGAGCACCGTCCCGGCCGGGCTGAACACGGTCCAGCCGCGGCCGCCGCTGGGCTCGGTGGCGAGGTCGCCCTCGTCGGCGGTGACCAGGTCCCCGCGCAGCGTCCACTGCACCGCGTCGGGCTCGCGGGGTGCGACCAGCAGGTCGTCGAAGGCGATGGTCTTGTCCGCGACGGTGTCGGCGTCGGTGCGGGTGACCGTGCCGGCGGAGAACGAGGAGACGACGCGGCGGCGGGCCAGGTCGACCAGGGCGACGGCGTTGTTCTCCTGCAGGGTCACCGCGGCCACGTCGGCGCCGTTGACGTCGACGAACTCCGGCTCGGGGTCGTTCGCGTACAGCGCGCCCGGCAGCCCGGTCAGGGACACCTGGCCCACGGTCCACCGGTCGACGGGCCCGCGCAGGTCCACCACAGACAGGAACCCGGCGGGCAGCTGCGGCAGCCCGCCCTCCACGCCGCCGACCTCGAGCTCCTCGTCCCGCTGGTCCTCGATCGCGATGGCGGCGAAGACACCGCTGGGGCCGATGTCGATGGAGTCGGGCTGGCCGCCCAGGTCGATCGTGCGCACCACGGTGCGCCGCGGCAGGTCGACCACCGCGAGGTGGCCGGCCGGGCGGGTGAGGTCGGTGGTGTCGTCGACGACCACGAGCGCGTACCGGCTGCCCGGGGTCACCGCCACCGAGGTGGGCGAGCCGCCGACGTCGACGGTGCCGAGCTGACGCGGGGCGGTGGGCACGCTGAGGTCGACGATGCCGACCTGGCCCAGCTCGGAGTCGGTGTAGAGCACGGTGCGGCCGTCGGGGGTGGCGGAGAGGATCTCGGCCACCTCACCCTGGACGGCGAAGGTGGCCAGCGGGACGAAGGTGCGCGGCTGGGCCGCGGCGGTCGCCGGGGTGGCGGCGGCCACCAGGGCGAGGGCGCTCAGCGCGAGCACACCGGAGAGGGGACGGGACGGACGACGGGGCACGGGCACCTCACTGGACCGGGACAGGACCGGCACAGCCTCGACCGCCCCGACCAGCCCCCGGTGGCGCACAGGCGAACAGCGGCGGGCCCCGAGGTGACGAGCGTGGTCAGCCCACGGACCCGACGACCGTGGTCAGTCCTCGGACCCGGAGTACAGCTCGGCGGCCGGCCGCGGCCGGGACGGTGCGCTGCCGGCGGAGAAGCCGGACCGCTTGTGCGTGCCGTCGCAGAAGGGCTTGATGCCGGACTTGCCGCAGCGGCACAGCGCCACGGTCCTGCGGCCCGGGTCGATCTCGTTGCCCTCGGTGTCGACGAGCCGGAAGTCCCCGCGCACGAGCAGCGGGCCGTCGCGGTAGGGCGTGATGGTGGCGGTCGGCTCACCGGCGGGGGGCAGGTCGCGGACGGCGTCGTCGGAGACGTCGCCGGAGGTGTCGGCGCCCTCGGCGGCCGGCAGCGGGATCGCGGACTCGGTGCTCACGCCCCCGATCGTCCCCCAGTCCGGTCGTGCACGACCGACCGCCCCGGTCAGCCCTCCTCGGTGCGCCCGTAGAAGACGCGCTCGACGACGGCGTGCGCCCGCCGGGTGGTCCGCCGGTAGTCGTCGAGGAACTGCCCGGCGTCGGTGTCGGCGCCGTAGCCGCAGGCCCGCGCGACACCGTCGAGCTCCAGTCCCGGCCGGGGCAGCTGGTCCCCGGGCCGGCCGCGCACCAGGAACACCGCGTTGCGTGCCCGGCTCGCGAGCTCCCACGCCGAGCGCAGCGCCTCCGTCTGCTCGGCGTCCAGCAGTCCGGCGTCGGCCAGCGCGGCCAGCGCGGTGACCGTGGAGGTGACCTGCAGCGCCGGGTGCACCGCGGCGTGCTCGAGCTGCAGCAGCTGCACGGTCCACTCGACGTCGGCCAGGCCACCGCGGCCCAGCTTGGTGTGCGTGGCCGGGTCGGCGCCGCGGGGCAGCCGCTCGCTCTCCACCCGGGCCTTCATCCGGCGGATCTCCCCCACCTGCTCGCTGGACAGGCCCGCGCCCGGGTAGCGCAGCGGGTCGACCAGGGCCATGAACTCCCGCCCCAGCTGCTCGTCGCCGGCGACCGGCTCGGCGCGCAGCAGCGCCTGCACCTCCCAGGTGGCGACCCAGCGCTGGTAGTACTGCGCGAAGGCCTCCAGGCTCCGTGACAGCGCACCGGAGCGGCCCTCTGGGCGCAGGTCGGCGTCGACCTCGAAGGCGGGGTCGGGCGCGGGCTCACCGAGCAGCCGGCGCAGCGTGTGCGCCACCGCGTTCGCCGTCGACGCCGCCCGCCCCTCGTCGGAGCCGGGACGCACCCGGTGCACGAACAGCACGTCGGCGTCCGAGCCGTAGCCCATCTCCGCCCCGCCCAGCCGGCCCATGCCGATGACGGCGACGTCGACCGGCACGTCGGCGGGGTCGAGCCCGGCGTCGGCGGCCCAGCTGCGCACCGCGGCGTCCAGGCCGGCGCGCAGGGTGGCCACCGCGACGTCGTGCAGCGCCTGGCCCACCCGGAGCACGTCGAGCCGGCCCAGCAGGTCGGCGCAGGCGATCCGCAGCAGCTCCTGGCGGCGCAGCGACCGCAGCACCTGGACGCCGGCGGCGGCGTTGCCGGCCCGGGCCACCGCCTGCCGCCAGGCCGAGGTGAGCGCGTCGGCGCTGCGCGGCTCGAGCTGGGCGTCGTCGGCGAGGATGCGCATCGCCTCCGGGGTGCGGGTGAGCAGCCCGGCGACGTACTGGCTGGAGCCCAGCAGCACGGCCAGCCGCTCGGCGGCCTGGCCCTCGTCGCGCAGCAGCCGCAGGAACCACTGGTCGTTGCCCAGCGCCTCGCTGACCCGGCGGTAGGCCAGCAGCCCGGCGTCGGGGTCGGCGCAGGAGGCGAAGGTCTGCAGCAGGACGGGGAGCAGGTAGCGCTGCATGGACGCCGACCGGCTCAGCCCGCCGGTGAGGGCGGTGAGGTGTCGCAGCGCGCCCTCGGGGTCGGCGAACCCCAGCGCGCGCAGCCACTCCCCCGCCGCCTTCGACCCCAGCGCCAGCTGCTCACCCGGCACCCGGGCCACCGCCGACAGCAGCGGCCGGTAGAACAGCTTCTCGTGCAGCCGGCGCACGACCCGGGTGTGCAGGGCCAGCTCGGCGCGCAGCACGGCGACGGAGTCGCCGCGGTCGTCGGGCTTGTAGCCCAGCGAGCGGGCCAGCCAGCGCAGCTGGTCACCGGCGACCGGCAGCAGGTGGGTGCGGCGCAGCCGGAGCAGCTGCAGCCGGTGCTCCACCGTGCGCAGGAACCGGTAGGAGGCGACCAGCGTGGCGGCGTCGTCCCGGCTGATGTAGCCGCCGACGCCGAGCACCGTCAGCGCCGGGATCGTGCCGCCGACCCGCAGCGTCACGTCGGCCCGGCCGTGCACCAGCTGGAGCAGCTGCACGCTGAACTCGACGTCCCGCAGGCCGCCGCGGCCCAGCTTGAGCTCCCGTTCGGCCTGCCCGGCGGGGATGTTGGCCTCCACCCGGCGGCGCATCGCCTGGATCTCGGCCACGAAGCCGGGCCGGTCGCCGGCCCGCCAGACCAGCGGCTCCAGCGCGTCGACGTGCTCGCGGCCCAGCGCCGGGTCGCCGGCCACCGGGCGCATCTTCAGCAGCGCCTGGAACTCCCAGGTGCTCGCCCACCTCTCGTAGTAGGCCCGCATGCCGGCCACGGTGCGCACCAGCACGCCGGCCTTGCCCTCCGGGCGCAGCGCGGCGTCGACCTCCCACGCGGCCTGGCGGCAGATCCGCATCAGCGCCGCGGCCACCCGGGTCGCCGAGGCCAGGGCGGCCGCCTCGTCCTCGCCGGCGTCCACGGGCTCGGCGACGAAGACGACGTCGACGTCGCTGACGTAGTTGAGCTCCCGGCCACCGCACTTGCCCAGCCCGACGACCGCCAGCCGGCAGGGGGCGCTGCCCGCGGGCTGCTCGGCCACGGCGACGGCCAGGCCGGCGGTGAGCACGGCGGCGGCGATGTCGGCGAGCTCGGCGGCGACCTCGTCGGCCGGCAGCCCGTCACCGAGGTCCCGGCCGGCCAGCGACAGGACCGCCCGCAGGTAGGCGTGGCGCAGGTCGCGCACCCGGGACGGGTCGGCGTCCGGGGCCGGGGTGCCCAGGCCCACGCCCCAGGGCGGGTCGTGCGGGTCGGCCCCGACGGCGAACAGCAGCTGCTGCTCCAGCTCCTGCGGGCTCGGCCGGGAGGTGCGGTCCTCGGTGTCGAGCACCACCCAGTCGGCGGGCTCCGCGGCCAGGTGGTCGGCCAGCCCGGCGGAGGCGCCGAGCACCGACAGCAGCCGGGAGCGCACCGCCGCCGAGCCGCGCAGCCGGGCGAGCAGGGCGGCGGCCAGACCGCCGTCGGGGTCGGTGGCGTCCAGCGCCTCGACCAGCCGGGTCAGCGACCGCAGCGCCAGGTCCGGGTCACCGGCCCGGGCCAGGGCGGAGACGACCGCACCGGCCTCGGGGTCGGCGGGCTCGTTGCGGTCGAGGTCCCACAGCCCCAGCACCGGGTCGGCCAGCAGCCGTGCCGCGGTCGCGCCGTCCTCGAAGCCGAACCGGACCAGCCGGACGACGGCCCGGCGCGGGACGTCGTCGGCGGGTGGAGGTGCCGCGGACACGCCTCAGCCCCGCGCGGCGGCGCGGTCCTGCACGAGTGCGGCGAAGCGGGCGGCGAACGGTGCCCAGACCTCGGCCACGTCGGGGTGCACGGCGGCCGCAGCGGCGCAGACCGTCTCGACGTCGGCCCCGGTGCTGGCCACGCCCACCGCGTCGCCGTCGGCCCACTGGCGCACCAGGTGCTCGTCGGTCTCGATGTGGAACTGCAGGCCGTAGACGTGCTGGCCCACCCGGTAGGCCTGGTGGGGGTAGCGCGGGTTGCTGGCCAGCAGGGTGGCGCCCGCGGGCAGCCGGTCGATCTCGTCGTGGTGCCACTGCACGACGTCGGGCGACAGCGGCAGCGGGGCGAACAGCGGGTCGGCCTCGGCGGCGTCCCGCTTGGCCACCAGCGTCGGGCCCACCTCGGGGCCGTCGACGCCGACCCGGGTGCTGCCGCCGCCGACCTGGGCCAGCAGCTGCGCGCCCAGGCAGATCGCCAGCGTCGGGACGTCGGCGGCGACGGCCTGGCCCAGCAGGTGCCGCACCCCGACCAGCTCCGGGGAGACCGTCTCGTCGTCCAGGGAGGACTGCGGGCCGCCGAGCACCAGCAGGCCGTCGACACCGGTCAGGTCGGCCGGCAGCGGCTGACCGCTGGACAGCCGCCGCTCGTCGAGCTCGAGCCCGGCGTCGGTCAGCCACTCACCCAGCCGGGTGGGCGGGTCGGTGTCGGACGGGACGACGACGAGCAGGCGGGCCACGCCGTCACCCTAGCCGCGCCCGGTCGTGGTCACGGCTCCGTACCAGCGCCCTCGCGACACGTCGCGGACGGCGTTCCGCACGGTCCCGGTCCGGTAGCGTGCCGCCAACTCGAGGGAGGCGACCATGGACCAGGAGCGCACCGCGCTGTCGCGGATCGGCCGGTGGGTCGGCTGGCTGGTGGTGCTCGCGCTGGCCGCCGTCGTGGCCTTCGGCACGGTCACCGTCGTCGGCCAGGTGACCGAGCGCCCGCTCACCCGGGCCGCCACGGTCCCCTCGGCCGCCCCGCCGACGACGGTCCCGGTGGTGGTCACCGACGTGCTGCTGAGCACCCCGGCCTCGTCGATCACCGGCCCGCTGCCCGACGTCGTCGGGCTGCCCGTGCGCGACGCCCAGCCGGCACTGGAGCGGGTCGGCGCTGTCGTGGTGGTGTTCGACGCCCGCTGGGAGCGGCCGGTCGGGCCCGAGTGGGTGGTGTGCACTGCGACGGAGACGTTCAGCGGCGACACCCCCACCGGTGAGGTCCACCTCGCCGCGCTGCCCGCCGGCGACCCCTGCCCCTGAACGCTCAGGCGCCGGCTCCCCCGTCGACGGGCACGATCGCCCCGGTCACCGCCGACGCCCGGTCGCTGAGCAGCCAGCACGCGGCCTCGGCGACCTCCTCCGGACGGGACATCCGGCCCATCGGGCTGCTGGCGTCGATCTGCGCCTTGATGCCCGGCGAGGCCGCCTCCCAGGCGTCGATCATCTCCGTCGCGGTACCGCCCGGGGTCAGCCCGTTGACCCGGATGCCCTCCGGCGCCCAGGTCACCGCCGCCGTCTCGGTCAGGCTGTTGAGCGCCCGCTTCATCGCGCCGTAGGCCGGCAGCGCCGGGTTGGCCCGCCGGCTGCCGATGCTCGAGGTGTTGACGATCGCGCCCCCGCCGCCGGCCCGCATGAGCGCGGCCTCGGCGACCATCGCCGTCCAGTGGCCGCGGAAGTTGACGGCGAACTGCTCCTCGACGTCCTCGTCGCTCGTGGAGTCCAGGGGGCCCGGGTGCTGGATCGCGGCGCCGTTGTTGAACGCCCCGTCCAGCCGGCCGTGCAGGTCGCCGACCCGGTCGACCGCCGCCCGGACGGCGTCCCGGTCGGCGAGGTCGCAGGCGACCGCATCGGCGACACCACCGGAGTGCCGGATCTCCGCGACGAGCCGGTCGAGCGCCTCCACGCCGCGGGAGGCGAGCACGACGCTGGCGCCCTCCCGGGCGAACAGACGCCCAGCGGCCGCGCCGATGCCGCGGCTCGCGCCGGTGATGAACACGACCTTGCCCGCGAGCAGGCCGGTCGGGGTGGTGCGGTCGGTGGTCATGGCACCAGCGTCGGCGGGCTCCGGGTGTCGAGGCAGGCACGATCAGTACCAGGACGTGGCGGCGTCCCGCGGCCAGACTGGGTGCGTGGACAAGCACGAGCTGGGGATGTTCCTGCGCAACCGGCGGGAACGCCTGCGCCCCGAGGACGCCGGGCTGCCGTCAGGGCCGCGGCGGCGCACCCCGGGGCTGCGCCGCGAGGAGGTCGCCGTCCTGGCGCACATGTCCATCGAGTACTACGTGCGGCTCGAGCAGGGCCGGGCACCGCGCCCGTCGGGTGAGGTGCTGGCCGGGATCGCGGCCGCGCTGCGGCTGACCGACACCGAGACCGCGCACCTGCACGTCCTGGCCGGGACGGTGGCCACCGGCCCGACCCGACTGCGCCGGGACGTCCGCCCGAGCATCCTGACCCTGCTGGACCGGCTGCCCGGCACCGCCGCGTTCGTCGTCTCCGCCACGTTCGAGGTGCTGGCGTGGAACGACCTGGCGGCCGCGCTCATGGAGGACTTCGGCCGGCTGGACCCCGACGACCGCAACCTGGCCCGCCGCGCCTTCCTGCGCCCCGATGCCGACGGCGGCCTGTACGGCTCGTCGAGCGCGGCCTCGTTCCGTCAGGCCGTCGTCATGGACCTGCGCGCCACCCTCGCCCGCCACGGCGACGACCCCGCGGTCACCGGGCTGGTCGCCGACCTGCGCGCGGGCAGCACCGAGTTCGCCCGGCTCTGGGAGCAGCGGGACGTGGAGCGGGTGCCGATGCTGACCAAGACGTTCCGGCACCCGGCGGTGGGCAGCGTGACCGTCGACTGCGACTCGATGGCGCTCGAGGACCGCGACCAGCACCTGGTGCTCTACACCGCGCCGCCGGGCTCCCGGGACGCCGACGCCCTCACACTGCTGGGCGTCCTCGGCCCCGGGGCGGCCGTCCCCGGCCGGCGCCCGTGAGCGCCGGCCGGTCCCGCTAGAGGCCGGGCAGGTACCGCTTCAGCTCGAAGGGCGTGACGTTCTGCCGGTAGGAGTTGAACTCCTCCCACTTGTTGCGCAGGAAGAAGTCGAACACGTGCTCGCCGAGGGTCTCGGCGACCAGCTCGCTGCCCTGCATGGCGGTGAGCGCCTCGCCCAGGGAGACCGGCAGGTCCTCGTAGCCGGCCGCGCGCCGCTCGGTGTCGGTGAGCGACCAGACGTCGTCCTCGGCCTCGGGCGGGAGCTCGTAGCCCTTCTCGATGCCGCGCAGCCCGGCGGCGAGCAGGACGGCGAAGGTGAGGTAGGGGTTGCACGCGGAGTCCGGCGACCGCACCTCGACCCGGGCGGAGTTGCCCTTGTTCGGCTTGTAGGAGGGCAGCCGCACCAGCGCCGAGCGGTTGGCCCGACCCCAGGTCGCGGCGGTCGGGGCCTCGGTGCCGGCGAGCAGGCGGCGGTAGGAGTTGACCGTCTGGTTGGTGATCGCGGTCATCTCGCGGGCGTGGGTGAGCAGCCCGGCGATGAACTGCTTGCCCGTGGTCGACAGCCGCATCGGGTCGGCCGGGTCGTGGAAGGCGTTGCGGTCGCCCTCGAACAGCGACAGGTGGGTGTGCATCGCCGAGCCGGCCAGCTCGGTGAACGGCTTGGGCATGAAGGTGGCGTGCACGCCCTGGGCGAGCGCGACCTCACGGACGACGTGCCGCAGCGTCATGATGTTGTCGGCCATCGACAGCGCGTCGGCGTACCGCAGGTCGATCTCCTGCTGGCCCGGCGCGACCTCGTGGTGGCTGAACTCCACCGAGATGCCCATCGCCTCCAGCGCGAACACCGCCTCGCGACGGAAGTCGTGCGCCACGTCGTGCGTGGAGAGGTCGAAGTAGCCGCCGGTGTCGGCGGGCTCGGGCGGACGGCCGTCGGTGGGCAGGTCCTTGAGCAGGAAGAACTCGATCTCGGGGTGCGTGTAGAAGGTGAAGCCCATGTCGGCGGCCTTCGCCAGCGCCCGGCGCAGCACGTGCCGCGGGTCGGCCCAGGCCGGCGAGCCGTCGGGCAGCGTGATGTCGCAGAACATCCGCGCCGTCTCACTGGCCTGGCCGCGCTGGGCCGGCATCACCTGGAAGGTCGCCGGGTCGGGCTTGGCGAGCATGTCGGACTCGTAGACCCGGGCGAAGCCCTCGATCGCCGACCCGTCGAAGCCGATGCCCTCCGCGAACGCGGCCTCGATCTCGGCCGGCGCCACCGCGACGGCCTTGAGGTAGCCCGAGACGTCGGTGAACCACAGCCGCACGAAGCGGATGTCGCGCTCCTCCAGGGTGCGCAGGACGAACTCCTGCTGACGGTCCATGCTCGCCATCGTGGCCTCCGGGCGTGACGGGGGTGTTACGTGCCCCCAGCCTGCCTCCTCCCACCGCCCCACGACAGCAGCACGCGCGAGGGTGTCGCCGCGCGGGCCCGCCTGGCCACCGGGGTGGGACGGCGGCGAGGATGGGGGCGTGACTGCACCGGTACAGCTGCGCGTCGCACTCGCCCAGGTCGACACCCGGGTCGGTGACCTCGCCGGCAACGCGGACCTCGTGGCCGACTGGACGCGGCGGGCGGCGGGCGAGGACGCCCACCTCGTCGTCTTCCCGGAGATGACCCTCACCGGCTACCCGGCCGAGGACCTCGTGCTGCGGGAGTCCTTCGCCCGGGCCAGCGAGCAGACGCTGGTCGACCTGGCCGCCCGGCTGGCCGCCGACGGGCTCGGCGACACCGCTGTCGTCGTGGGCTACCTGGCACACACCGAGGGTGCAGGACCCGCACCGGTCGACAGCACCCCGACGGACGCCGAGGACACCCCCGGTGACGCCAACCCCCGGCATGGTGCCCCGCGCAACGCCGCGGCTCTGCTGCACGGTGGCCGAGTGGTGGCCCGCTACCACAAGCGCCACCTGCCCAACTACGGCGTCTTCGACGAGGCCCGGTACTTCGTGCCCGGCACCGAACTGCCGGTCGTGCGGCTGCACGGCGTCGACGTCGCGCTGACCATCTGCGAGGACCTCTGGGTCGAGGGCGGCCCGTGCGGCGTCGCCGGGCAGGCCGGCGTCGACCTCGTCGTCTCCCCCAACGCCTCCCCCTACGAGCGGGCCAAGGACGACCTGCGGCTGCCGCTGGTGCAGCGCCGCGCCGCGGAGGCGCACGCCCCGATCGTCTACTGCAACCTCGTCGGCGGGCAGGACGAGCTGGTCTTCGACGGCGACTCCCTCGTGGTGGCCGCCGACGGTGGGCTGCTGGCCCGCGCGCCGCAGTTCGTCGAGCACCTGATGACGGTCGACCTGGCGCTGGACACCGCCGCGGTGACCGAACGGCGCGAGGGCCGGATCGGGCCGATGACGGTGACCCGGCACGTGCTGAGCGAGGAGCCGGTCGCCGCGTTCGACGCCCGGCCCGGCACCGTCGCCGACCCGCTCCCCGACGCCGAGGAGGTCTGGCGGGCACTCGTGCTGGGGCTGAAGGACTTCATCGACAAGAACGGCATGCCCTCGGTGGTGCTCGGCATGTCCGGCGGCATCGACTCCGCGCTGGTCGCCGCCCTCGCCGTCGACGCCCTGGGGGCCGAGCGGGTGCACGGCGTGGGTCTGCCCAGCGAGTACTCCAGCGAGGGGTCGCTGACCGACGCCGCGGACTCCGCGCAGCGGCTGGGCATGCACTACTCCGTCGTCCCGATCGCCCCGATGGTCGAGGCCTACCGGAGCTCGGTGGAGCTGTCGGGGGTCGCCGCGGAGAACCTGCAGGCCCGGGTGCGCGGCACGCTGCTCATGGGGCTGTCCAACCAGCACGGGCACCTGCTGCTGGCCACCAGCAACAAGAGCGAGGTGGCCGTGGGCTACTCGACGCTCTACGGCGACGCCGCCGGCGGGTTCGCCCCGATCAAGGACGTGCTCAAGACCCTGGTCTGGGAGCTCGCCCGCTGGCGCAACGCGCACGCCCGCGAGCGCGGCGAGGTCGAGCCGATCCCGCAGAACTCGATCGACAAGCCGCCGTCGGCCGAACTGGCACCGGGCCAGCAGGACAGCGACTCGCTGCCCAGCTACGAGGAGCTCGACGCGGTCATCACCGACTACGTCGACCGTGACCTCGGCATGGCCGAGCTGCTCGAGCGCGGTCACGACCCGGAGATCGTCGCCCGCGTGCTGCGGATGATCGACCTCGCGGAGTTCAAGCGCCGCCAGTCCGCGCCGGGCACCAAGATCTCGCTCAAGGCCTTCGGCCGCGACCGCCGGCTGCCCATCACCAACCGCTGGCGGGAGAGCCTGCCCAGCGTCGTCGAGGGGGCGCAGTCGTGACCGAGTCGGTGCTCTACGGCGGGACGTCGACCGCGCGGGTGCGGGTGCACCACCTGCGGCAGGCCAAGGAGCGGGGCGAGCGGTGGGCGATGCTCACCGCCTACGACACCCACTCGGCGCAGGTCTTCGAGGAGGCCGGCATCCCGGTGCTGCTGGTCGGTGACTCCGCGGGCAACGTCGTCCTCGGCCAGACCTCCACGGTCGCCGTCACCGTCGAGGACATGCTGCTGATGACCCGCGCGGTCACCCGCTCGACGTCCCGCGCGCTGGTGGTGGCCGACCTGCCGTTCGGCAGCTACGAGGCCTCGCCCGAGCAGGCCTTCGCCACCGCGGTGCGGATGATGAAGGAGGGCGGGGCGCAGGCGGTCAAGCTCGAGGGCGGGGTGCGCGTGGCCCCGCAGATCCGGCTGCTCACCCAGGCCGGCATCGCGGTCATGGCCCACATCGGCTTCACCCCGCAGAGCGAGCACGCCCTCGGTGGCTTCCGGGTGCAGGGCCGCGGAGCCGGGGCCGAGCAGCTGCTGGCCGACGCCCGCGCGGTGCAGGAGGCCGGGGCCTTCGCCGTCGTCATGGAGATGGTGCCGGCCGCGATCGCCGCGCAGGTGACGGCCGAGCTGGCCATCCCCACGATCGGCATCGGCGCGGGCCCGGACTGCGACGCCCAGGTGCTGGTCTGGCCGGACATGGCCGGCATGACCTCCGGGCGGGTGCCGCGGTTCGTCAAGCGGTATGCCGACCTGCGCGGGGAGCTGCTGCGGGCCACCCAGGAGTTCGCCACCGAGGTCCGTGACGGCACCTTCCCGACCGCCGAGCACAGCTTCGAGTGACGCGGAGTCGATCCGTCGGCGTCACGCCGACAGGTCCACTCCGCTCAGGGCTGGAAGGGGCGGCCGTTGAGCTCGATGCCGCGTGGCGTCGTGTCGCGTGGTGTCGTGTCGCGCAGCGCCTCGGCGACGGCGTCGAGCAGGTCGTCGACCTGGTCCTCGTCGTAGCCGCGCCCCGACCGGAACCCCGGCTTGGCGAAGACGACGTCCTCCACCTCGTCGGCGCCCAGCGACGGCTCCCGCCCGGCCGCGCGGGCATCCAGCGCCTCGGCCGCGCGGGCGAGGAAGGCGTCGACCTCCTCCGGCCGGTAACCGCGCCTGCCGAGGGGCGGCCGGCCGATCCGGGTGGCGCGCAGCTCGGCGCCGGTGAGGCCGGCCATCACACGTCGGTGATGCGGACGCCGGCGTGGGCGCGGTAGCGGCGGTTGACCGAGACCAGGTTGATGGTGAGCGCCTCGACCTGGCGGGCGTTGCGGAGCCGGCCGGCGTAGACCCCGCGCATGCCCGGCAGCCGCCCGGCCAGCGCCTGCACCAGGTCGGTGGCCTCGCGGACGTCGCCGACGACCATCACGTCGCCCTCGAGCGTGGGCCGGGACAGGTCCTCCAGCGTCACCGCCGACAGGTGGTGGAACGCGCCGACGACGTGGCTGTCGGGGAGCAGCACCGCGGCCTGCTGGCACACGCTGCCCTCGACGACGTCGAGCACGTAGGCGCCGAGCTCGTCCCAGCCCATCGGCACCACGCAGTCGACGACGACCTTGCCGGCCAGCGGGGTGGCCAGCTCGGCGAGGGTGTCGGCGTGACCGGCGTAGGGGACGGCGACGACCACCAGGTCCGCGGCACCCGCGACGTCGACGTTCGACCCGCCGCGCACGGACACCTCACCGGCGCCGGCGACGGCCGCGGCCCGGGTCGCCACCTCGGCCGCGACCTCCTCGGCCCGTGCGGCGTCCCGGGACCCCAGCAGCACGCGCTGCCCGGCCGCGGCCAGCCGCACCGCGAGCCCGCGGCCCTGCGGCCCGGTGCCCCCGAGCACGCCGACGACCAGGTCCTCCACCGCGCGTCCGTCCGTCACGACCCCTCCTGACCTGCGGCGGGCACCCCCGGCCGGGCGCGCCCCTGCGGTCGATCATGCCCCGCGGGGCGACGCCGGGCGCGGCGGGTCAGTCCTCGCGCCAGGCGCGGTCGGCGGCGTCCTCCTGCTCGTTCCGCTCGGCGACCTTCTCCAGCGCGTGCTCGGCCTCGGCCCGGGTCTCGTAGGGGCCGAGGCGGTGGCGCTCGGCGCAGCCGTCCCGGGTCTCGACGGTGTGGTGCTTGAGGCAGAAGTACCAGGGGCCGGTGTCCATCGGTCGTCCTCTCTCGCGGTGCGCGGTCACCCCCAGCCTCGCACCGCGACCGCCGGGCCGCGTGCGGTCCCGGACGTGCGGCCGAGACAGCGCGCCGACGGCGGCGCCGCGGACTCCGGCGCTGCGGCATGCTGCACGCCATGGCAGGGGCGCACACGCCCGCACAGGGGCACCGGCACGGGGCGACCTCCGCCGCGTCCGCCGAGACCCCGCTCACCGGCCGGAACACCGACCGGCGACTGGTCGCCTGGTGCCTGGCCGCTCTGCTGGCCGCCGGCGTCGCGCTCGGCTCGGTCAACCTGCTCGTCCCCGGCGCCCTCCGCGACGGCGCCAGCCGGCCGGTCTACGTGGGCGTGCTCGGCGTCGGCCTGCTGGTGGCCGCCGGTCTGGCCGTCCGGCGGCGGGTGGGCGAGGCGGCGACGGTGGCCCTGGTGCTCTTCGGCGACGTGTCCTACGTCGTCCTGGCCTGGGCGACGACCGACCCGCTGCGCTACGCGCCCCCGTTGATGCTGCTGTCCACCTGCTTCGTGGCGGCCTGGTTCCTGGGCGCCCGCGCGCTGGCCGTGCACATGGTCGCGGTGCTGGTCGCCTGCGCCGTGGTGCTGGCCGACAGCTACGACTCCCTGGGCGCACTCGTGGTGCCGGTGGCGGCCAGTGCCGGGATGCTCGACGTCGTCACGCTGGGGGTCTTCCTGCTGCGCCGCCGGGTGCAGCGGCTGCTGGCGGCCACCCTGGAGCTCTCCTCCACCGACCCGTTGACCGGGCTGGCCAACCGGCGGTCGCTGGTGGACCAGTCGCCCCGCGTCTGGCGGCAGGCGCGCCGCGACGGGCAGCGGGTCGCCGCGCTCGTGCTCGACCTCGACCACTTCAAGCGGCTCAACGACGCCTTCGGGCACGCGGTCGGCGACGAGGTGCTGCGCGGGGCGTCCGCGGCCCTGGCCGCCAGCGTCCGGCCGCCGGACGTGCTGGCCCGCACGGGTGGCGAGGAGCTGGTCGTGCTCGGGCTGGTGTCCGACCCCGACGAGGCCCGGCGGCTGGCCGAGCGGCTGCGCCGGGCGGTGGCCGGCTGCGGAGCCGGCCGGCCGTGGCAGGTGACCGCCTCGATCGGGGTGGCGCTGGCCCACCCGGCCGACGGCGAGGACCCGGTCGACGCGCTCTGGCGCCTCGTCGACCGCGCCGACGCCGCCATGTACGCGGCCAAGGAGTGCGGCCGCGACCGGGTGCACGTGGCCGGGGGCGACGCGCACCCGGTCCCGCGCGCTCCTGAGCGGGGACGGCGCAGCGCCGGCCCGGCCGCCGGGGGCGGGGCCTGAGCCCGACGGCCCGTCCGGCGCTGCGCCGTCCGTTCTGCTTTCCTGCCTGCATGACCGCGACCACCGGCCGACCCGCTCCCGGCCCCGGGACGCCCGACCCGACGCGCACGGTGCCGCTCCCGCTGCGCGAGCAGGCCGACGTCCGCGACCGCTGGCTCACCCAGCGGCTGCTGGACCTGCTGCCGGGCCTGATGGACCGCGCCGGCATCGACCTGTGGGTGGTCCTGGGTCGGGAGTACAACGAGGACCCGGTGCTGGCGACGCTGCTGCCGGCGTCGTGGCTGTCGGCCCGCCGGCGCACCGTCCTGCTGTTCCACCGCAGCGACGACGGGGTGACCGCGGCCGCCGTCTCGCGCTACCCGGTGGGCCAGTTCCAGCCCGCGTGGGAGGCCGACGAGCAGCCGGGGCTGACCGCCGAGCAGTCGCAGTGGGCCTCGGTCCGCCGCTTCGTCGACCAGGCCGCCCCCGCCCGGATCGGCGTCGACGTCTCCGCCACCTTCGCCCATGCCGACGGGCTCTCGCACACCGAGCACGGGCAGCTCATGGCCGCGCTCGGCCCGCACGGCGACCGGGTCGTGTCGGCCGAGGCGCTGGCCGTCGGGTGGCTGGAGACCCGGCTGCCGGAGGAGATCGCGGCGCTGCACGCGATGAACCGGCTCGTGCACGAGGTGATCGACGAGGCGTTCTCCCCCGCGGTGATCACCGTCGGCGAGACCACCGCGCTGGACGTCGCCTGGTGGATCCGGCAGCGCTTCGCCGACCTCGGCGTGGACCCGTGGTTCCAGCCGACCGTCGACCTGCAGCGGGCGGGCAGCCCGCTCGTCGACGCGCAGGGCACGGCGCTGCCCGGCGTGGCCTACGACGCCGCCATCTGCCCCGGCGACCTGGTGCACTGCGACGTGGGCCTGTCCAGCCTCGGGCTGATGACCGACACCCAGCGCAACGCCTACGTGCTGGCCGACGGAGAGACCGCTCCCCCGCCCGGGCTGGTCGCCGCGCACGCGGTGGGCAACCGGATGCAGGACCTGACCACCGCGGCGCTGCGTCCCGGGCGCACCGGGGACGAGGTGCTCGCCGCCGCCCGCGCCGCCGCCGCGCAGGCCGGCGTCGACGGCGACGTCTACTCCCACCCGGTGGGCGTGCACGGCCACGGCGCCGGGCCGGCGATCGGGATGTGGGACGCCCAGGACGGCGTCCCGGGGGCCGGTCGGGCGCCGGTGCACCCGGACACCGTCTGGGCCCTCGAGCTGTGCGTGCGGGTGCCGGTGCCGGAGTGGGGCGGTCAGGTGGTGCGGATGGGCCTGGAGCAGGGCATCGCGCTCACCACGGACGGCGTGGAGTACCTCGACGCCCGGCAGACCGAGCTGATCGTCATCCCCGGTCGGTGAGCCCCGCCCGGTCGGTGAGCTCGGCGCGGTCGGTGAGCTCGGCGCGGAGCCGGCGCACCTCCGCGGTCAGCTCCCGCAGCTCGGCACGCAGGGCCTCGTCGGCCGCGGCGTCGGCGGCGTCGTCCTCGGCGCGGGCCGCGTCGGCGACCCGGCGGACGAACCACGACGCGACGGCTGCGGTCACCGTCCCGAGCAGGGCGATCCCGGCGACCATCAGCAGCCCGGCGACCAGCCGGCCCTCGCCGGTGACCGGGTAGCGGTCGCCGTAGCCGACGGTGGTGATCGTGGTGAACGCCCACCACAGGGCGTCACCGAAGGTGGTGATGGTGGCCTCGGGGTCGCCGCGCTCGGCGTCGAGCTCGGCCAGCGAGGCCATGAAGACGACGAGTGACGCGGTGAGGGTGACGTAGGCGGCCACCCGGCCGTGCAGCGAGGTGGTCAGCCGCCGGTCGATGACCCGGGCGACCCGGACGAGGCTGAGGATGCGCAGCGGCCGCAGGAGCGGGAGGACGACGGCGACCCCGTCGATCCAGTTGTGGCGCACGAACTGCCACCGGTGGTCGGCCAGCGTCAGCCGGAGCACGTAGTCGACGAGGAACACCGGCCAGGCGATGACCGTGACCACGTGCAGCGTCGTGAGCAGCCACCCGGGCAGGTCCGGGCGCAGCACGCCCCAGGCGTAGGCGGCCATGAAGAGGACCGCCAACCCGATGAGCGGCCACTGGCTGGCCTCCTCGTAGCGGCGGCGCAGGTCGTCCTTGGTCACCGGGCCAGTGTCGCGGGCCTACCTCCGGCGGGCCGCGGCGGTGGCCCGGTCGTTGGCCTCCTGCAGCGCGTCGGCCAGCTCGTCCTTGCTCATGGTCGACCGGCCGTCGATGCCGGCGTCCTTCGCCAGGTCGTAGAGGTGGGCCTTGGAGGCATTGGCGTCCACGCCGCCCTTGCTGTCGAGCTGGGTGTCGGCGTCGCCCCGCGCCGACTGGTCGTCGCTGGGGCCCTTGGCACCGCCCGGCTTGGGCTGCCAGTGGTCGCCGACCTTCTCGTGGGTGTGCTTGACCGCGCCCCAGGCGACCCGCGCGGCCCGCTGCTCGTCGCCGTACTCGTCCAGTGCGGAGTCGTGTGCCTTGGCGAACGTCCGCTGCGCCTTCTCGTCCGAGCGCTGCAGCGTGCTGGGCAGCTCCTCGGGCACCGCGTCGCCGTGCTCCGTCGTCCTCGCCACGTCGGCTCCTCTCGTCGGCCGGTGCGGTACCCCGCAGCCGGGAGGGGCACTCCCCCCGGCTGCGGGGTGGGTGGGTCAGCCCCGCTTCGCGGGCTGGCCGAAGCGCCAGCCCTGCGCGCGCAGCTCGGGGATCATCCGGTCGACGGCCTCGACGGTGCCGCTGCGGTCACCGCCTCCGTCGTGCATCAGGGCGACGGCCTCCGGGGTGATCCGGGCACGGATCCGGTCGACGAGGACGTCGGCCCCGGGCTCCTCCCAGTCACCGATGTCGAAGGCCCAGCCCAGCGGCTGCATGCCCAGCTGCGCCGCGACCTGCGCGCTCTGCCCCCAGCTGCCGTACGGCGCCCGGAAGTAGGGGATGTCGGCCCGCGGTGCGGCCTGGTGGATCAGCGCGCTGGTGGCCTCGAGGTCCGCGCGGACCTGCTCCGGCGTCCAGGTCGAGAGGTCGGCGTGGGTCATGGTGTGGTTGCACAGGGTGTGCCCCTCGGCGGCGATCCGGCGCACCAGCTCGGGGTGCTCGCGGACGTGGTCGCCCCACAGGCAGAAGGTGGCCTTCACGTGGTGCTCGCGCAGGACGTCGAGCAGCGCCGGGGTGTCCTCCGGGTCGGGGCCGTCGTCGAAGGTGAGGGCCACCACCCGGCCCTGCTGCTGGGTCGTGGTGACGACCTGGTCGTCGACCCGGCCCCCGTGTCCGTGGCCGTTGCCGTGCCCGGGGCCGCCGGCCTGCGCCGGACCGGCGGCGAGCAGGACGGCGAGGAACCCGATCGCGACCGGGGCGAGGCGGCGGCGGAGTCGTGCGCGTGGGGTGGTCATCGTCGACCTCCAGGGGTGGGCGCCCGCGCGGGGGCGCCGGTGGACCGGGCCCCTGACCGGGGACCCGGGACGGACTCACCGGTCGACCCGACCGGCACGCGCCGAGAACTTCCGGAACGTGACCTGCAACATAGGTGGGGCCACAGCGGGCGTCAAGACGACACCCAGCGGGGTGAGCCGGTCGCCCCGGACCCCCCGCACCGGGGAGCGCGGCCCGTAGGGTTGGACCCCGGACCAGGAGGAACAGTGACCGAGACCCGAGCACAGAACGTCACCATCGCGGCGATCGCCGCGGAGGCCGGCGTCTCGGTGCCGACGGTCTCCCGCGTCCTGAACGGACGCTCGGACGTCGCGCCGCACACCCGCGAGCGGGTGGAGCAGCTGCTGCGCCACCACGGCTACCGCCGCCGCGGTGGGCGGCCCACCACCACCGCCCGGCTGATCGACCTGGTGTTCAACGACCTCGACAGCCCCTGGGCCGTCGAGATCATCCGCGGCGTCGAGGGCGCTGCGCACGCCGAGGGCGTCGGCACCGTGGTCACCGCCATCCACCGCCGGGCCAGCGACACCCGCACCTGGCTGGACAACCTGGCCGGGCGGGCCAGCGACGGCGCGATCCTGGTCAGCAGCCAGCTCGACCCGGCGCTGGGTGCGGAGCTGCAGCGGCTGCACGTGCCCGCGGTGCTCATCGACCCGGCCGGGGTGCCGGCCCTCGACGTCCCGACCATCGGGGCCACCAACTGGTCGGGTGGGCTGAGCGCGACCGAGCACCTCATCGGCCTGGGCCACCGCCGGATCGGCGTGGTGGCCGGGACGCCGACCCTGCTGTGCAGCCGTCCGCGGCTGGACGGGCACCGCGCGGCCCTGGAGTCCGCCGGGCTGACGGTCGCCCCCGAGCTGGTCGTCGTCGGCGACTTCAGCCACGAGTCCGGGTTCCAGGCGGCCAGCACGATGCTGGCGCTGGAGGACCCGCCGACGGCGATCGTCGCGGCCAACGACCAGATGGCCTTCGGGGTCTACGAGGCGGCGCGGCGCCGCGGGCTCCGGGTGCCGGAGGAGCTGAGCGTCGTGGGCTTCGACGACCTCCCCGGTGCCGAGTGGTCGTCGCCGCCGCTGACGACCGTGCACCAGCCGCTGTCGGAGATGGGGGCGCTGGGCGCCCGCACCGTGCTGCGGCTGGTGCGCGGCGAGACGCTGGACGTGCCGCGGCTGGAGCTGGCCACCCGGCTCGTGGTCCGGGA
The DNA here is from genome assembly GCF_019112525.1 of Modestobacter sp. L9-4. NCBI lineage: Bacteria > Bacillati > Actinomycetota > Actinomycetes > Geodermatophilales > Geodermatophilaceae > Modestobacter > Modestobacter sp. L9-4. The sequence continues at coordinate 3,795,126 of NZ_CP077800.1, read as the reverse complement.
GAGCACGGCCCCACCCGCGCGCTGAGCTGCCCGGGTCGGGGGGCAGGTCGGGTCAGGGCAGGTCGGCGGTCTCCGCGGACTGCCGGTGACCACCGTTGGCGTCGTCGGCGTCCGGGTGGATCGTGCGCTCCTCGGACTCGGCGAGGATCAGCTCGGCCTGCTTCTCCGGGTCGATGCTGCCGCCGGCCGACTGCTCCTCGGGGTACAGCTCGGCCCGGGTCTCGACGTTGTGGGCGGTGACGTTGGCGTGCGCCTCGGGCGACGGTTCCTTCATGTCGGGCATGCCGCCTCCCTACCCGCCTCCCCCGACCCGACACCGGCCGGTGTCACCCACAGCGCTCTTCGCACCTCGGAGGACACCGGCCGGTGACGTGATGGAACGGCCCCCTTGCAGGGACCCGCGCCGCGCGGAGCGTGGCGTGGGGGGCGAGGGGGCCCTTGTTCAGAAGCGGTGCGACTCCGTGCTGATGCCGAGGGACTCGGCGACCTCCTGCACGTTGGCGAACTGGGCGTGCGCGGGCAGCCGGTTGAGGTCGGCGAGCACGCGGTCGGAGGCGTGGGACTCCTGCGCCCTGGCCACCAGCGTGTCCTTGTCGGCCGGCCACACCTCCTTGCCCAGCGCCTCGGCGATGGCGGCGCGGTGCTCGACGTCCGCGGGGGTGGTGCCGGGGGACGTGGCGGCCTGGTGGGGGTCGGTCATGGTGGAGCTCCGTTCTGTCGTCCGGCCGCGGTGCGGCCGAGGGGATCGGGTGGGTCAGTGGGGGGTGGAGTCGTCCGTGTAGCGCAGGACGGCGGCCACCGGGATGTCGCCGGGCATCGCCGACCGCGGGACGACGACGACGGCGGCGCTGCTGCCGATCGCGGCGCGCAGCATCCCCAGGTCGGCCGGGACCTGGTGGGCGTCGGTGACGCCGAGGGCGGCGACGTCCTCGGCGGAGACGCCGAGCTCGAGGGCGCCGGGTCCGGCGTGCAGCTGCTCGTCGTCGGGCCGGTCGGCCAGCACGAGCGTCTCGACCTGGGCCTTGCGGAGTGCCTCGACCACGAGCGCGGTGCCGGTGATGGCCAGGCCGTGGGCGGAGGCGGCCTCGACCTGCTCGAGCACGCGGGTGGTCTCGGCGGCCTCGTTCTCCGCGACCAGCTCGGTGGCCCGGGCGGTGATGACCTCCCGGTCGGCGCCGGCGGCGCGGCCGCCCCCGTCCATGGTCACCAGGACCTCGGACACCTCCTGGCTGGCCTTGTCGGCGATCAGCTGGCGGGCGCGGACGTCACCGGCGAGCAGGACGAAGCGGGAGTGGTCGCGAATGACGACGTCGTGCACGGCGCCGGCCACCTTGCCGGCGTTCTCCTCCCACTGGTTCTCCGCGGTGTGCATGTAGGTGTTGTGCGCCCACCCGCCCACCTGGACCTTGCGCATGTGGAAGGTGCCGCCGTCGACCTGCTCGGTCTCCAGCTGCTGGCCGGTGCCGCTGGCCACGAGGACGTCGGCGCCGACGCGGTCGGCGATCACGATGACGTGCGGGACGCGGCCGGCGAGCTGGCGCAGCACCGGCAGCAGGGCCGGGTCGGGCGACCAGGTGACGACCGGGTCGCGCGGGGAGTCGGCCAGGGCCTCGTCGAGGACCACCGAGCCGTCGGCGGCCACGATGAGCGCCCGCCCCCGCAGGGTGGCCAGCTGGCCACCCTCGTTGGCCTGCAGGAGCTGGCTGCGCACGGCGTCGACCACCGGCCCGGGCGCGCCCCCGGCGGTGAGCTCCTCGGTGATGGCGCGGACCTTCAGCTCGAGCTCGGTGTCCGCGGTCTCGGTGTTGTGGGTGACGTCCGCACAGACCGTGGCGTACGGGCCGGGGGCGGTGAAGACGGCGTCCAGGAAGGTCACGTCCATGGGACGAAGGGCTCCTCGGGTCGTGCGACGTGGGCCGTGGCTGGGCCCCGACTGTGGTCTCACCCGCCTACCCAGCGCCCCCGTCCTCTCACACCCCGTGTGTCAGCAGGCCCGTGCCGGGTAGCCGGGAGGCCCCTGCCCCGGCAGGGACCACGCACGTCCGCCGCGACCGGAAGGAGCTGGGATGCCCGCGCACGACACGCTCCCGCTGCCCGACTACGACCACCTGCCCGTCGGGAGCCTCACCTCCCGCATCCGCACCCTGGACGCCGCCGGGCTGCAGATCCTGCTGACCTACGAGAAGGCGCACGCCAACCGGGTGCAGGTCATCTCGGCGATGGACCACCGGCTGGCCGACCTGCAGGCGGGGAGCCAGCCCTCCGGTGGTGACCCGGCAGCTGCCCAGCCGGAGCACGCCGCTGCCCCGGCCGGCGGCTCCGCGGTCTCGGAGGCGACGTCGGGGCCCCCGGTCAACCCGCCCTCGCACGGCGACCCGACCAACCCGGCGCAGCCCCGCTGACGGGCCGGCCGGCGGTGTCCGGGGGTCACGCCTCCGCACCGCCGGCCCGCCCCGGTGGGGTGACATGCCCCGCGCGGACTCCACCGGAGGGCGCTGCCGGCCGATGACCTCTGCATGTCCCGCCGGCTCCGACTGCTGACCGAGGTCCCCCGCGGGCTCCTCGTCCCCGTCGTCCTGCTCGCCGTCCTGCAGGTGGTGCTGGCCCTGGGGCCGGTGCGGGTGGACCAGGCCGGCCAGCTGGGCGTGGCCCTGGTGCTGCAGCTCGCCGCCTGCCGGGTGCTGACCTGGCGGGCCCGGCTGGCGCCGGCGGAACGCGCGCTCTGGCAGCGGCTGGCATGGGCCGGTGCGCTGCTGGCCGCCGGGTGCGCGGTGGCGGTCGTCGTGGTCACCGTCCGGACCGGCCAGGACACGGACCTCGTCCCGCTGGCGCTGGCGCACGTGGCCGCGTTCCCGCTGGTCTACGGCGGCATGGTGCTGTGGAACCGGGACAGCACGAACATCGCCGACCCCAGCGACACCCTGCTCGGCGCGGCCGCGGTGCTGGCCGTCGTCGCCGTCGTCGACACCGTGCTCGCACACACCGGCAGCCCGTGGGCGACCGCGCCGTGGTGGCAGGTCCAGCCGGTGCTGCTGTCCGGGGCAGCCGGGGCGGTCGTCATCGGCACCTCCGTCGCGGTGCCCTTCATCTCCGGCATGACCCGCGACCCGCGGGCCTGGCTGATCACCGGCGCGCTGACCACCGACCTGCTGGCCGGCATCTGCGCGGTGTACGGCAACCGGCTCGGCTGGGCGCTGGCCACCGCCGGCGTGCTGCTGCTGTGCCTGGCCGCCGTGGTCCGCCCCACACCCGTCCCCCGCACCATGACCGACCCGGGCGCCACGACGGTCGGCGCCTTCGTGGTGATCATCGCCTCGATCGCCGTGCTGGTGGTGACCGCGGTGGGCGCAGCCAGCCCGACGGCGGTCTTCTGCGCCGGCGTGGCCGGTGCCGCGTCCGGCGTCCGCCTGCTGCTCAACGTGCGCGACCTGTCCCAGCTGGCGGTGAGCCGCCGGGAGGCGCTCACCGACGAGCTCACCGGCCTGGCGAACCGCCGGGCCGTGCTGCGCCGGGTGGAGGAGCTCAGCGCCGAGCGGTCACCCCTCGTCCTCGGCGTCCTGGACCTGGACAAGTTCAAGGAGGTCAACGACGGCCTGGGTCACGCGGCCGGGGACGACCTGCTCCGGCTGGTGGCCCAGCGCGTCTCCCGCGGGCTGGGCCCGGGCGACGTCCTCGGCCGCCTCGGTGGCGACGAGTTCGCCCTCGTGGCCGCCGTGGCACCGGGCGGCTGCCCGGAGGAGCGCGCCGCCGAGCTCGGGGCCGCCGTGCAGGAGTGGCTCGCCGAGCCCTTCGCCGTGGGCGGGCTCACCGTGCACGTCGCGGTCAGCCTGGGGCTGACCTGTTCCGCCGGCGGACGCGACGGGGACCCGGTGGCCCCGGCCGCCCTGCTGCGCCAGGCCGACACGGCCATGTACGACGCCAAGCGCGCCGGGACGCGGGTCGTGCGCTACGACGCCGACCGGCACGGGGACAGCAGCGGCCGGCTGGCGCTGGTCGAGGAGCTGCGCGCCGGGATCGCCGGCGGTGAGCTCGTCCTGCACCACCAGCCGCAGCTGTCCGTGGCCGACCGGCGCACCGTGGGGGTCGAGGCGCTGGTGCGCTGGCAGCACCCGACCCGCGGGCTGCTCGCGCCGGCGGACTTCCTGCCGCTGGCCGAGGTGCACGGGCTGATGGGCGTGCTCACCGACGAGGTGCTGGCCCAGGCCGTCGCCCAGGCCGCCGTGTGGCACCGGGCCGGCCGCGGCCTGCGGATGTCGGTCAACCTCTCGGCCAGCAACCTGCTCGACACCGGCCTGCCCGGGCGGGTGGCCGAGCTGCTGGAGCTGCACGCCCTGCCGCCGTCGTCGCTGGTGCTGGAGGTGACCGAGACGGTGCTGCTCAGCGACCCCGACCGCAGCCTGGCCGTCGTGGGCGCGCTGACCGAGCTGGGTGCCGGGGTGAGCATCGACGACTTCGGCACCGGCTACGCCTCGCTCACCTACCTGCACCAGCTGCCGGTCGTCGAGCTCAAGCTCGACCGGTCGTTCACCGCCGACCTGCTCACGGACTCCCGCGCGGCCGCCATTGTGGCCAGCACCATCCGACTGGCCCACCAGCTGGGGCTGCGGGTGGTCGCCGAGGGCGTCGAGGACCCGGCCACCCTGGTCCACCTGCGGGCACTGGACTGCGACGAGAGCCAGGGCTACCTGCACTCCCCGCCGCTGCCCGCCGACGCCCTCGAGCAGTGGCTCACCTGCCAGGACGACAGCCGCGGACGCGACCGCGACGAGGCCCGGCCGGCGCTGCGCTGACCGTCAGCGCGCGGTGGTCGACCCGCTCGTCGCACCGGCGTCGGTGCGCTCGTGCGGGGCCAGCGCGGGGTCCCGCTGCTCCCCCAGCGTCGGCTCGTCCTTGAGCTGACCACGGCGGTGGTCCCAGACGTCGCGCAGCACCACCTGGATGATGCTGGCGGCCGGGATGGCCAGGAGCGCGCCCAGGATGCCGGCCAGCTCGACCGCGACCAGGATCGCGATGATCACCGTCAGCGGGTTGACCTTCACCGTGCGGGCGAAGACCAGCGGCTGCAGCAGGTGGTTCTCCAGCTGCTGGTAGACCAGGAAGAACACCAGGACGGCGATGCCGGCGGGCACCGAGTGGATGAACCCGGCCACCACGGCGACGACGCCGCCGATGGTGGCACCGACCAGCGGGACCAGGTCGACGATGCCGACGAACAGGGCGATCAGCCCGGCGAAGGGGACGCCGGCGATCTCCAGGACGATGAAGGTCAGCACACCGCAGACGACGCTGATCAGCAGGTTGCCCGACAGGTAGCCGGTCACGGACTTGGCGCAGTCGGTGGCGACCCGGCGGATGCGGGTGCCGGTGGCCGGGGCGAACAGGTTGGTGAACCCGTCCACGATCTTCGGGCCCTCGAGCACCATCAGGTAGGCCAGCACGATGATGGTGACCAGACCGGTGACGCCGCTGGCGATGCCGCCGAGGACGCCCTTGGCCGGGGTGGTCAGCCCGCTGGCGAAGTTGCTGATCTTGTCCTGGTTGTCCTGGACCCACTGCAGCGCGTTGGTGCGCTCGAGCAGGTCACCGATCGGGCCGCGGCCGTTGCGGGCGTCGTCGATGATCTGCGGCAGCTGCCCGGCGACCTTCGTCCCCTCCTGGGTCAGCGGGACGGCGAAGGCCGTGACCAGCGCCGCCAGCAGCAGGAACGCCACGAGGAACACCAGCAGGGTGGCCAGCGACCGGCGCTTGCCACCGAAGACCCTGCGCTGCACGAGGCCGACCACCGGGGCGAGCGCGACGGCGAAGAACGCCCCGACGACGCACCAGGTGATGATCTGCCGGGTCTCGACCACGATGTACAGCAGCAGTGCGGTGGCCAGGAGCAGACCGATGGTGGCCAGGATCGTGCGCGTGGGCACGGGCGGCTGGACCCGCGGGGCGATGGGGGAACTCACCGGTGCTGGATGCCCGCGCAGCTTTACGCGGTAAACGCAACCACCCGCCGGGCGCGGTGGACTCGGTCACGTCGCCCCGGCCGGACGGCGCTGCACAACCGCACGCTGCCCTCCCCCGGGCCTGGGACGGGTGGGACGTGGCGGGACGGACGAGGTGGACGCCGGGCGACACGGTGGGAACGCGCCCACGCGACGCTGGACGATCGGCCTACCGTTCGTCCATGCGTGATGCCCGACTCCCCTCGGTCCCCGGCTCCTCCACCTGCTCCCCCGCCCGGCTGCAGCAGCTCAAGCTGATCGCCGCCGCCCGGGTGAGCGCCTGCCGCTCGACGTCCCGCCAGCAGATCACCGACATCGTGCGGGTCACCGTCGACAACGAGGTGGACACCACCACCTTCGCCGCGATCGTGGACGACGTCGCCGGCGACGCCCTGCGCTGACCTCGCGCAGGGAGCCGCCGGCGGTGCCGCCCGGCCGCCGCTGCGGTCAGCCCCGCCCGGTGCTCCGGCGACGCCGTCCGAGGAGCACCAGGGCGATGCCCACGACGAGGGTCAGCACCCCGCCGATCGCCATCACGCCGACGTAGGCGCCGGTGTAGGCCAGCCCACCTCCCGACGGGACGGCGGTGGCGACGGTGGTCGCAGTGGTCGCACGAGCTGCCGGCCCGGCCGTCGTGCCCTGCGCGGTTATCTGCCGGGTGAGCGTCCACGTCTCCCCGTCCGGACCCACCCCGGTCGCGACGAGGGTGTGCTCGCCCGCGGGCAGTCCGGCCGGGAGGGTGACGCTCGTGTCGAAGGACCCGTCGTCCGCGACCAGCGACCCCAGCACCGTCGGCGTCGAGTAGACGACCACGGTCACCGTCGAGCCCGCCAGGTACCCGGCGCCGGCGACGTCCACGGTCTGGCCTGCCGTCACCGGTCCCGCCCCGGGGCCGTCGAGGGCACCCGAGGACGTCGGCACCTGGGCGGGGACCGGGGGTGCGGCGACCACACCGGAGGTCACCGGGGCCGCGCCGCGGCCGCCGGTCGACACCACGACCCGGTAGGACCGACCCGGCTCGGCGGCCAGCACGCAGCTGTGCTCGTCGACGGCGGCCTCGCACAGGGAGAACGGGGTGTTCTCACCGTCCTGGGCGGCGTCGTAGGACTCGGCCACGTACCCGTACACCGGACCCGACGGCGGGCTCCACGAGACCCGCAGCGACGACACCCCGGCGGTGACGCCCACGTCGGTGACGGTGACGGCGGTCGGGGTGCCGATCAGCCGGACGGGACGCACGCCGCCGCTCGGGCTCGGGCCGGCTGCGCTGAGGGCCCGCACCGCCACCGGGTAGTCACCGTTGGGCAGGTCGCGCACGAGCCCCTGCAGGAGCCCCTCGACGGGGGTCGCGAAGAGGTCGGCGGGGGCCGCGGTCACGTCCAGCGGACGCCAGGTGGCCGTGCCGTCCAGGCTGACCTCCCAGCCGGTCACCGGCGCCCAGACCTCGTGCGCGCGGGGGGTCTCCGGCTCGAAGACCAGCCGGATGACGCCCTCCTCCGGGACGGAGCCGGCGAGGACCATGCGCGGGGCACCCGGCGCGGTCGCCGGGCACGGGACGCCCACGCCCCGGACCACCCCGGCACCGCTGCCGGACGCCGCGGCGCCGTCGGCGGTCACCTCGGCGGTGACCGGGCCGCCGGACCCGAGGTCCACCGCGTTCCCGCTCGGGGTCGCCCGGGTCCCCCCGCCGACGCCACCGGTGGCCCCACCGCCGTCGCCACCGTGGGCGAGGAGACGGAGCGTGGTCCCGAAGCGGACCTCGGAACCGCCGCCACCGCCTCCGCCACCACCGGCGCCGTCAGAGGCGCCTGCGACGCCCGCGCCGTCACTGCCGTTGGTGCCCCCGGCGCCGCCGTCGGCCCACGCCCGACCAGCCGTCCCCGGGTACAGGGCGACCGTCGCCCCGGCCGTCCCCCGGGTGGTGACCCGCAGCTCGCCGCCGGTCTCGCCGGCCTGCGCACCGCTCCCGGCGCCACCGGGACCGCCGGTCACCGTCCACTCGACCGAGCAGACGTTCAACGGGACCGACGCCACCCACCCACCGCCACCGAGCGGCAGCAGGCCCGACGGTGCCGAGGTGTCCACCGTCCACACGGCCGCCGGGCTCTCCGCCCACGCCGGAGCACCGCCGGCGGGCACCAGCGCGGCGGCTGCGACGACGGCACCCACGGCCGTGCGACCGAGGACGCGGGACACCGAGGACGTTCGCTGCACGTCGACTCCCTGCTGAGTCCCGGGCACGCCGGGTCGTCGACCCGGGTCCGGATCGACCGGGAGGAGACCACGGCGACGGCGCCGATCCCGGCGGCGCCACGCGGCGTGAGGTGGGTGGGACAGCAGGTGACGCCGCCGTGACCCGGCGGCCGCCCGGGACCCGGTGTCGGCACCGGGCGGTTTACCGCGTAAAGCGGCGGGCAAGTCCGTGATCATGTCCCCCGCGACCGACCTCGAGCCCTCCGTGCCGGGTACCCGGTGAGCGACCGGGACCTGCAGCGGCTGATCTGGCGCCGCCTGTTCGAGCTGGGCCTGACCGCCGAGGAGGCGTCGGCCCGCACCCTGGGCGTCGTGTCCAAGGAGGCGGTGCGTGGGCTGATGGGCGGCCGGGCCTCGGTCTACGTCAACGACCGCGTCGCGCGCGCACTGGCCCGGGCCCTCGACGTCCCGGAGCACCGGGTCCGGGTGAGCGCCGGCCTGCCGGTGGAGGAGCCCACGACGGCCCGCACCGGACCACACCTGCGCATCGTGCGCTGAGCCGGTCGCCCTCCCACGAGCGGGAGGGCGACGGACGAGTCGGCCTGTACGCCGGGTTCTGTCCCCGGGCGCCTCACGGCGTCCCGATGGGCGGCCATCCATCTACGCCTGCCGTTGCCGACAGGCTCCAGCGGTCTACCCGCAGGCTCGGGCGGGCAGCCCTCGAACGCCTGCGCAGGACGACGGCGGACCGTCGTCCCTCTCGACCTTGCTCCGGGTGGGGTTTACCGAGCCACACCGGTCACCCGGTGTGCGGTGGTCTCTTACACCGCCGTTTCACCCTTACCAGTGCGAGCACTGGCGGTCTGTTCTCTGTGGCACTGTCCCGCGGGTCACCCCGGGTCGCTGTTAACGACCACCCTGCCCTGTGGAGCCCGGACGTTCCTCGGTGCCGGGGTCTCCCCCGCCAACGCGACCGCCCAGCCGACTCGTCCGTCGTGCAGGGACCCTACCGCGACCGGACCTCAACCCCAGTAGAGCCGGAACCCGACCCGGCGGTCGCCGTCCTCGGTGAGGGTCGCCATGTCGATCTGTCGACGCGCCTGGTCGGCGACCGGGTCCTCGGACAGCGCCTCCAGGTACCGGCGGTGCTCGGTGAGCGAGGCGACCGCCGCCTCGACCCCGGCGGTGACGTCGACGACGTGCGGCGGCGGGTCCTCGACGGCCTGGACGGCGACGTACCGCACGCCCGACCACGGCTCCCCGGCCAGGTCGGGGAAGATCCACTCGTTGGCCGCGTCGGCGACCGCGTCGAGCACCGAGCGGGTCAGCGCGCGGTGGTCGGGTGAGTTGAGGGCCCCGGGGGTGACCCCGGGCAGCGTCCAGGTGTCCCCGCCGTGCAGGGTGACCACCAGGTCGGGCCGGTGCCGGCGCACCGCCCCGGCGAGGTCGCTGCGCAGCTGGAGATCGGCGACCAGGACGCCGTCGCGGTGGTCGAGGAACTCCACCTCGGTCACCCCCACGACGGCGGCCGACCGGCGCTCCTCCTGCTCGCGCAGCGGGCCCGCCTCGGCCGGCGCCAGGCCGGCGATGCCCGCCTCGCCGCGGGTGGCCAGCAGGTAGTGGACCTCCTTGCCGGCCGCGGTCCAGACCGCGACCGCGGCGGCCAGCCCGTACTCGATGTCGTCGGGGTGCGCGGCGACGACCAGGGCGCGCTGCCAGTCGTCCGGGAAGGGAGCGGAGGTCATGGCGCGATCCTGCCCCCTCCCCGGACGGCGGTCAGTGCGCGTCGGCGGGCGCACCCTGCGGTCGGGCCTGCGGCTGGTGCCCGGCCGACGGCGCCGCGGCACGCACCAGCAGGAGCACCACCAGCGCCCCGAGCAGGCCGAGCCCGCCGCAGACGAGGAACACGTCCCGCAGGCCGCCGGCGTAGGCGGAGGCGAACAGGTCGGTCAGCCCGGCCCGGTCGGGCTCCGGTGCAGCGCCGATGAGCTGCCCGGCCTGCCCGGCGGTCAGCGCCGAGGCGGTGCCGGACGGGTCCGAGGCGCCGGCACCGGAGAGCACCGCACCGGCCCGGGCGGTGAACACGCTGCCCAGCACGGCCACGCCCAGGGCGAAGCCGAGCTGGCGGGCGGTGTTGACCGCCCCGGAGGCCATGCCGCTGCGCTCACGGGGCACCGAGGCCAGGGCGGCCGAGGCCAGCGTCGGGTTGGCCATGCCCACACCGGCACCGAGCACCGCCAGGCCCGGCACCAGCACCCGCCAGGTGGAGTCGCCGTCGACCAGCCCGAGCAGCAGGCTGCCGATCCCCACCAGCAGCAGACCGCCGGCCAGCACCAACCGCGGGGGCCGGTTCTGCAGCGCCCGGCCGGCGAACGCGGCGACGCCGAAGCTCAGCGCGGACAGCGGGATGAACACGCAGCCGGCCTCCAGCGGGGACAGCCCGCCGATCGACTGCAGCCACAGCGACATGTAGATCAGCGCGGCGAAGGCGGCGGCGTTGAGCACCAGCGCCCCGGCCATGATCCCGGTGAAGGAGCGGCTGGCGAACAGCCGGACGTCCAGCATCGGGGCGGGACGGCGCAGCTCGACGAACACCCAGCCGGCGAGGACGACCAGGCCGGCGACCATCGGTGCCCAGGCCTGCGTGCTGCCCCAGCCGTCGGAGGCCGCGCGGACCAGGCCGAACACCAGCCCGCCGGCGCCCAGGCTGAACAGCACGATGCCCGGGACGTCGGGCCGCGGGGCGCCGGGCTGCTTGGCCTCGTGCACGGCAGCCAGGGTCAGCACCACCGCGAGCACGCTGACCGGGAGGTTGACGAAGAAGATCCACCGCCACGACAGCTCGGTGAGCGCACCGCCGAGGATCGGGCCGAGCGCGGCGGAGGCGCCGACGACGGCGCCCCAGATGCCGAACGCCGTCCCCCGGTCGCGGCCCTCGTAGCTGGTGTTGATCAGGGCGATGGTGGTGGCGAACATGATCGCCCCGCCGATGCCCTGCAGGGCACGGGCGACGATCAGGAAGCCGGCGTCGGGGGCCAGCCCGGAGGCCAGCGAGGCGACCGCGAAGAGCACCAGGCCGATCAGGTAGAGCTTCCGCCGGCCGAACAGGTCGGCCAGCGAGCCGGCGCCCAGCACGAGCGCGGCCAGGGCGAGGGCGTAGACGTCGACCACCCACTGCAGCTGGCTGAACGAGGTGCCGAGATCGGTCGCCATGTCGGGGAGGGCGACGTTCACGATGGTGACGTCGATGAGGAGCATGAACGTGCCGGTGCAGATCGCGACCAGCGGCAACCACTTGCGCATGCCGACACTGTGGCGGCCGGTGCCGACAGGAAGTGAGTCGATCCGGTGAGGACGACGCGATCCTCCATCGCTGATGGTCGTGGTGCAGGATCACGCCTGTGATCGACAGCATCGACCGCCAGATCGTGCACGCGATGCAGGTCGACGGACGCGCCCCCTTCAGCCGGGTGGCTACCGTGCTCGGGGTCTCGGAGCAGACGGTCGCCCGGCGCTGGCGGCGACTGCGCGCCGACGGCGTCGTCCGGGTCCTGGGGCTGGCCACCCCGGACGCCACCGAGCCCAGCTGGCACATCCGGGTGCGGGTGCAGCCGGCGGCGGCCGGGGCGGTGGCCGAGGCGCTGGCCCGCCGTCCCGACGTGTCCTGGGTCAGCCTGACCTCCGGCGGGGCCGAGATCACCTGCTCGACCCGGCCGCGCACGCCGCGCCAGCGCGACGCGCTGCTGCTGGACCGGCTCCCCCGCACGGTGCAGGTCATCGACCTCAACGCCTTCTCGGTGCTGCACGCCTACGTGGGCGGGGAGTACGAGTGGACGGCGTTCGAGGACCCGCTGACGGCCGAGCAGATCGCCGCGCTCGACCAGGGGCCGGCACGCCCGGCGACCACCCCGACGGCACTGGACCCCGAGGACGAGGTCCTCCTCGCCGCGCTGGCCACCGACGGGCGGCTGAGCTACGCCGAACTGGCCGGGGTCACCGGCTGGTCGGAGAGCCGGGTCGCCCGGCGGGTGGAGGCCCTGCGCGCCGCCGGCACGCTGTACTTCGACCTGGAGGTCGCCAACGAGCTCCTCGGCCACCCGGTCAGCGCGATGCTCTGGCTGGGCGTCGCCCCCGCCGACCTCGCCCACGTCGGGGAGTCCCTCGCCCGGGAGCCCGAGACCGCCTTCACCGCGGTGGTCACCGGCCCGGCCAACCTGATGGTGGCGGTGGTCTGCCGGGACACCGCGCACCTGTACCGCTTCCTCACCGAGCGGGTCGGGTCGCTGCCGGTGCACACCCTGGAGACCTCCACGGTGCTGCGGCGGGTCAAGCAGGCCGGCAGCCTGATGGACGGCCCGCGGCTGACCGATCCCGAGCCCCCGCCGGTCCGCGGCCGCTGAGGACCGGCGGGGCTGCCGACCTCACCCGGGCGGGTGGGAACCGGTCGCCCACCGGACACCCGGGGCGGGCGTGGGCTCAAGTCGCCGGTCGGGAGGCCGATGACCCGGTCACGGGGTCGGTGACACCGGACGGCGTCCTGCCGGCCGGACCGGCCCCGGACTGACCGCGGGCGAGGTGCCGGCGGCCCCGAGGAGGAGTCCACAGGTGGTCACGATCGTGCCGCGCCGTCCGGTCCGGACCTGGTGGCCCGCCCTGTTGGCCTGCGCCCTCGTCGTCACGGTCGGCGGGGTGGTCGCCACCGCGCCCACCGCGGACGCCGTGCAGACCCCGACGGAGTGCGCCAACGCCGTCGGACTCGTCAACGGTGGCTTCGAGCTGCCGGCCGTGAAGGTCAACGAGCTCTCCTTCTTCGACCAGTCGAAGGTCCCCGGCTGGAAGACCACCGCCTCGGACGGTCAGATCGAGATCTGGCACAACGTGCACGAGGGCGTCACCGCCGCAGGGGGGACCCAGCACGCCGAGCTGAACGCGAACAAGCCCTCGGCGCTCTACCAGGACCTGCCCACCATCCCGGGGACGGTGATGCGCTGGAGCCTGGCCCACCGCGGTCGCACGGGTGCCGACACGATGGCCGTGAGCATCGGCCCGGCCGGCGACACCCTCGTCGAGCAGCGGCAGATCACCGACGACACCAGCGCCTGGGGCAGGTACTCCGGCCTCTACACCGTCCCCGCGGGTCAGACGACCACCCGCTTCTCCTTCGGGGCGGTCAGCACCAACGGCGGCAAGCTCAGCATCGGCAACTTCCTGGACGACATCACCTTCGGCACCAACGGCTGCCTCGTCAGCACGCAGGACGTCACCTCCTCCTCCGGCGGCCCCTACGCCCAGGCCGGCGACGTCCTCACCATCACCGTCCGGGCCACCAGCGGCGGCGGGAACCCGGCCCTCGGGACCAGCCTGTCCAGCCCCCTGCCGGCCGGCACCTCGCTCGTGCCCGGCTCCATCCGGGTGACCGGCCCCGCGGGCGCGGCCACCGTCAGCGACGGGAAGGGGGACGACCTCGGCGAGTACGACCCGGTGACGCGGCAGGTCGTCGTCCGGCTCGGCACCGGCGCCACCTCCACCACCGGCGGCTCCCTCGCCGAGGGCGAGGTGGGCACGGTGACCTACCAGGTCCGCGTCGACCCCTCGACCCAGCCCAGCACCTCCACCTCCGAGTCCGTCGTGACCTACACCGACCCGCTCGCGAACACGGTGAAGACCTCGACGACCAACACGGCGAGCATGGTCCTGAGCCCGGTCGCCGACGTCGCCGTGACGGTCGCCCGGACCAGCACCGGCGCGGTCGTCGCCGGCCTGCCCGTGACGTACACCGCGACGCTGACCAACCTCGGCGGCACGAGCTCGATCTCCGGCCAGGACTACGCCTACGCGACCCGGCTGACCAGTCAGCTGCCCGCCGCGCTGACCGCCGTCACGGGGAGCACGCCCGGTGGCACCTGCACGGTGTCCGGCAGCACCCTCACCTGCGACGTCGGCACCCTGACCAGGAACGCCACGGCCACCGTCACGGTGACCGCGACGGTGCTCTCGGACACCCCGCCGGCCGTCCGCGGGCTGGCCTTCACGGTCACGGGCACCACCGGCAGCCGCGACCTGACCCCGGGCAACGACTCCGCGACCGCGACCGACGACCTGACGGCGGTGGCCGACGTCGGGGTGACGCTGAGCACGAGCTCCGCACCGCCGGTGGCCGGGACCGACGTCACGTACACGGCCGTGCTGACCAACCGCGGCCCCTCGACCGCCCGCTCGGTCGTGCTGAGCGACGTGCTGCCGACCGGCACGTCCAACCCGCGGGGCTCGGTGCCCGGCGGCACCTGCACGGTGCCGCCCGGCAGCCCCGCCAGCCTGCAGTGCACGGTCCCCGCCGTGCAGGCAGGTGCCAGCACGACGGTGACGGTCGTGCTGTTCACCGACCCCAGCCTCACCGGCACCCTGTCGAACACGGTCTCGGTGACCGCCACGACGCCGGACCCGGCCGCTGCGGACAACACGGCCACCGTCAGCCGCACCATGACGGCCGTGGCCGACGTGCGCGCCGTGCTCACCGTGCCGCCCGGCAACGTCCCCCTCGGCGGGTCGACCGCCTACACGCTGACCATCACCAACGCGGGCCCGTCGACGGCGGTCAACGTGGGCATCTCCGGCGGTGCTCCGGCGGGCTTCACCGTGAACCCGCCGTCGAGCCCCTACTGCAGCTACTCGGGGTGCACCATCCCCTCCCTGAGGCCGGGCGCCTCTGCGGTCATCAAGGGCACCGCCCCGGTCGCCAAGTCGACCGCCCCCGGCCGGGCACCCGTGTACGCCTCCGCCTACGCCTCGACGTTCGACCCCAACACGGCCGACAACACCAGCAACACGATCG
This sequence comes from Modestobacter sp. L9-4, assembly GCF_019112525.1. NCBI lineage: Bacteria > Bacillati > Actinomycetota > Actinomycetes > Geodermatophilales > Geodermatophilaceae > Modestobacter > Modestobacter sp. L9-4. Next base: position 3,780,108 of record NZ_CP077800.1, on the reverse strand, counting down.
TGCTGGTGGGCGCACCGTCGCTGCAGGTCTCGGTGCTCGGGGCGATCACCGACACCCGCCGTACCCGCGGTGCCGCCACCGGCGACGACGTCGTCTGGACCTACGTGGTCAGCAACACCGGGGACGTCGACGTGACCGGCCTGAGCGTCCTGCTGGCCAACGGCAACGCCGTCCCGTCGACCTGCCAGGCGGGCACCCTGCCGAAGGGGGCCACCGCCGCCTGCCGCGCCGCCCTGCCGCAGCGGGTCACCGCCGCCGACGTGAGCGGCCTGGCCGTGAAGACCACGGCGCAGGTGACCGGTTCCTGGGTCGGCGGGACCGAGGTGCGCTCGCCGTCGGTCGGTGGGTCCGTGGTGACGGTCCTGCCGTCGGCCGGGGCGCTGCAGGCGTCCGGTGTGTCCACCACGTCCACCCTGCAGCCGTCCCCCTCGTCCATCACGTCCGTGCTGGCGCCGGCCCCGGTCCTGGGCCTGCCGGCCCCCTGGCTGCGGACGGCGTCCGCGAGCTCCGTCGTGGGGGTCCCTGCCTCGACGGGCCGGTGAGCGGGGCGGCGGCACCCGCCGCCCTGCACCGGCCGGGACGGCGTGACCGACCGGCCGGAGCACTGTCACCGCTGACCCGTCGGCGGAGCCCTGTCCGCCGCTGACCCGCCCGCAGCAGCCGGTGCGCGTCCGACCGCCGTTCCGTCGCCCGGAGACGCCACGCCCCTCGACCGGACGGGTGCGGCTCCGCCACCGGTGCCGGAGCGGTGTGCTCGTCCGGCGCCCAGGTCTCCTGCACGGCGCACGGCGCCGCGAACCGGCGTCCGCTGGCGGCCCCTGCGTCAGGCGTCCCGCTCCCTGGTGACGCGCCGGCCGTGGCCAGCGAGCGGGCCACGGCCCGGTGACGTGGCCGGTGCACGTGGCTCGATGGGTCCGCGGCGCTCATCTCGCCCACTCCGGCCTGCCCGGTTCCCGTCGGACCACCGTCCGGACCGCCCGGGCGGTCCCGTGCGAGGCCCTCGACGGTCGGACCGCCGGTCGTCATCGCGCCATGACCCGAGGCCCTCCCCCGCCGTTCCCGCCCCGCCGCACGTCCGGCGACGGGTGCGGTCGGCCCACCTGCCCGACCGGACGGGGTCGGGTGCGGTCGCCTGGGTCCGCCGGGCTGCCCGGGGCTGCCCGGCGGACGCGCCGGCGCAGGCGCGGACCGCGACCAGCCGTTCCTGGGCACCGTCACCTCGGTCTGCCACGTCCTCGAGGCCGCCGACTCCGGCTTCCCGCAGGGGCGGTGGGGTGATGGGCGGGTCGTACAAGGCGACGGCCGTTGCGGCGCCCGAGGCCACGGCCCTCGGGTGGCTGTCAGGCCGTCCGAGGACCCGCGACCCAGGATCTCCCCTCCCTGGGCAAGCGCCCCGAGCCCGGCCCGAGCCGACCGGCACACGACCGCGACAAGCCGCACGTCCTGGGCACGCAGCCGCACCGGCCCGACAGGACAGCGACGGGGCCGGGGCCGGACAGCGCGGACCGCGGACGCACGAGACCCCGCCCACCCTGGAGCGGGTGTGCGGGGCCTCTCGGGTGTGTGGCGCGACCGGTGGCGTCAGCCGAAGACGCCGGACAGGCCCATGACGGCCGGGCCGACCACGATGATGAGCAGGGCCGGCAGGATGCAGACCATGAGCGGGAAGGTGACCTTGACGGGCACCTTCATCGCCGCCTCTTCCGCGCGCTGACGGCGCTTGACGCGCATCTCCTCGGCCTGCACCCGGAGGACGTCGGAGATCGACACCCCGTAGGCGTCGGCCTGGTTGACCGCACCGATGAAGCGCTGGACGTCGGGTACGTGCGACCGGCGGACCAGGCCCTCGTAGGCCTCCCGCCGCGGCCGGCCGACGGCGATGTCCTGCACCGTCCGGGTCAGCTCCGCGGCCAGGGCGCCCGTGCCGTTGGTGGCCGCCCGGGACATCGCGGCCTCGAAACCCAGCCCGGCGGCGACGCAGATGACCATCTGGTCCAGGACGTCGGGCAGCTGACGGGCGATCTGCTCCTGCCGGCTCTTGCCCATCCTCGACAGCAGCAGCTCGGGCAGGTGGTAGGCACCGATCGGCAGCACGACGAGGAACAGGGCCGAGACCAGGCCGGGCGAGGCGGCGAACCACCAGCCGGCGAGGAGGAGGACACCGAGGCCGAGCCAGATCTTGCTCCACAACGTGCGCATCATCGTCCAGCCGCCGGGCCAGCCGGCCACGTCCAGCAGACGGCGCATCCGGCGGGCCGCCGTCTCGGGCGTCAGCGCTCGCAGGAGGGCCCCGGAACCGGTGCCGCGCGACTCGAGCGAGCCGACCTGGGGCAGCTCGGTGGTCTCCAGGCCCCGTGTGAGGTTGCGCCGTGCGATCGACAGGGAACGGCTCGACCGCGACAGCGCCCGGTGCAGCGCCCAGCCGATGGGCAGGACGACCGCCAGGATCGCCAGCAGGAGGACCGGGGTCATCAGAACTCCACCTTCACGGTCTGCCGGATCCAGAGGGAGCCGATGAGCATCAGGACGCCGGCGACCGCGACCGCCGTGATGCCGCCGGAGGAGCTGAAGAGCTGGCCGACGTAGTGCGGGGAGATCACCAGCAGCACGCCCGTGATGACGAAGGGCATCACCAGCAGGACGACGCCGGAGATGCGCCCCTCGGCGGACAGCGCCCGCGCCTGGCGGCGCAGCTGGCCGCGCTCCCGGATCGTGTTGCTGACCCGGTCGAGCACCTCGGCGAGGTTGCCACCGACCTCGCGGTGGATGGCGATCGCCTGCACGACCCAGGCGAAGTCCTCGCTCTGGGTGCGGTCGGCGACCTCGTCCAGGGCGGCGCCGAGGTCCCGACCGACGCGGGTCTCGTTGACCACCCGGGAGAACTCCTCGGAGATCGGCGCCGCGGTGTCGTGACTGACGGTGTCCAGGGCGCGGTGCACGCTGTGCCCGGCCCGCAGGCTGCCGGCCATGAGCTGCAGTGCGTCGTCCAACTGCTCGGCGAAGGCGGTCTGCCTGCGTCGGGTCGCCCGGCCCACCAGCACCTTCGCACCGATCGGGGCGAGGGCGGCGCCGACGAGGGCGAACAGCGGCCCACCGGCGAGCAGGCCCAGCGCCGCCAGACCGAGGGCGGCGCCGCCGGTGATGACGACGACCTCCGAGGGCTTGCTGCGGATGCCGGCGCGCTCCAACGCGACCTCGAGTCGCTCGGTGCGTCCGGTGTGCTGCAGCAGCCGGTCGACCCCCGCCGTGGTGCCCACGGCCGCCGAGGACAACCCGCCCGACGGGGCGGCCTGCCGCCCGGGGGCGAGCCGGGACAGCGGCACCGTGGTGCGCCGCGGTCCGGCGACCACGAGGACGCCGCCGGCGAGGGCCAGTCCGACGAGGGCGACGCCGATCCACACGATGACGGGCATCACGCACGCCCCGGCGAGGTGGTCCGGTGCACGGGAGCCCCGAAGACCCGCGGTGACACGGCGATGCCCAGCTCCTCGAAGCGCTGGGTGAAGCGTGGCCGGACCCCGGTGGGGACGGCCTTGCCGATGATCCGGCCGTTGAGGTCCGTGCCGCCGGAGTAGTCGAAGACGAAGGCGTCCTGCAGGGTCACCGTGTCGCCCTCCATGCCCTGCACCTCGGTCACGTGGGTGATCCGGCGGGTGCCGTCCCGCAGCCGGGAGATCTGCACGATGACGTCGACGGCCGAGGCCACCTGCTCGCGCACGGCGCGCAGCGGCAGGTCCATGCCCGCCATGAGCACCAGGGTCTCCAGGCGGGCGACGGCGTCGCGCGGGGTGTTGGCGTGCACGGTCGACAGCGAGCCGTCATGGCCGGTGTTCATCGCCTGCAGCATGTCCAGGCTCTCGCCGCCGCGGACCTCACCGACCACGATGCGGTCGGGCCGCATGCGCAGCGAGTTGCGCACCAGCTCGCGGATGCCGATGGCGCCCTTTCCCTCGATGTTGGCCGGGCGGGACTCCAGCCGGACGACGTGCTCCTGCTGCAGCTGCAGCTCGACGGCGTCCTCGATGGTGATGATCCGCTCGGTCTCCGGGATGAAGGAGCTGAGCACGTTGAGCAGCGTCGTCTTACCCGTCCCGGTGCCACCGGCGACGATGATGTTGAGCCGCGCCTCCACACAGGCCCGCAGCAGCTCGGCCATCTCCGGGCTCATCGTCCCGAAGGAGATGAGGTCGGCGACCTGCAGCGGGGTGCGGGAGAACTTGCGGATGGTCAGCGAGGAACCGCTGAACGCCAGCGGCGGGATGATCGCGTTGACGCGGGAGCCGTCGGCCAGGCGTGCGTCGACCAGCGGCGAGGACTCGTCGATGCGGCGGCCCACCCGGGAGACGATCCGCTCGGTGACCCGGCGCAGGTGCGCCTCGTCGGCGAAGGAGGTCGTGGTGAGGGTGAGCCGGCCGCGCTTCTCGACGTAGACCCGGTCCGGGCCGTTGACCATGATCTCGGTGATGTCGGTGTCCTCGAGCAGCGGCTGCAGGGGGCCGTAGCCGAGCACCTCGTCGGTGATCTCGCTCATCAGCCGCCGGCGGTCCTCGCCGGACAGCGCGGTCTGCTCGTTGGCGAGCACCCGCTGCAGCTCGGTGCGCACCAGGGCGTGCAGGTGCTCCTCGGGCAGGTCGGGGTCGTTGAGCTTGTTGCCCAGCCGGTCGAAGAGCGCACGGCTGGCGCGGTTCTTGAGCCGGGTCAGCGCGTCCCCCGAGCCCGTCGTGGCCGCGACCTCGTGCCCGGGCTCGACGGTCGTGGCGACCCGGTCGGCGAGGCTCTTGGCCGGGCTGGCCAGCGCGGCGGCCGCACGGGCCACCTGCACCGGCTCGGGGCCGAGCACGTTCTCGCCCCGCGCGGTCGCGATGCGGTCGGTGAGGGTCATCGCGCACCGGCCTTGCGCCGGCCGAACAGGCCGGTGCGCACCGAGGCGGCCAGCGGCAGGAAGCGGTCGAGCAGGGTCTGCAGGCCCTTGGCCACCGGGTCGCGGCCACCGGCCTGCAGCAGCGGGACACCCGTGTTCGTCGAGAGTGGCACCGCCGAGCTGCGCGGCAGGACGAGGTCCAGCGGGGCGCCGATGGTGGTCTCGATGTCCTTCATCGAGAGCGCGCCGTCGGTGTCCCACATGTTGAGCAGCAGGTGACGGCGGTCCGGCACGAGGCCGAGCTCGGTGAGCACGTCGATCTCCTTGCGGAGGCCGCGCACCCCGGGGACGTCACCGCCGCTGAGCAGGACCAGGTCGGTGGCCCTCTCCAGCACGGTGAGGGTGTGGTCGGACAGACCGGGCGCGGTGTCCAGCACGACGTACTGGAACTCCTGCCGGAGCGTGTCGATCAGCCGGGCGACCTGCTCGGAGGTGACCGCGTCGCCGGCGGCCGGGGAGTCGCTGCCGGCGACGACGTAGAGCCCGCTGGGGTGCCGGGTGAGGAAGGTCTTGAGCACCAGCGGGTCGCTGCTGGCCGCGCCGTGCACCGTGTCGGGCAGCGAGTACTCGGGCACCAGGGCCAGCGCGCTCGCCACGTCACCGAACTGCAGGTCCAGGTCGACGATGACGGTCGAGCCGGTGCCCGACCGGGCCAGTCCGACGGCGAGGTTGGTCGACACGGTGGTCTTGCCGACGCCGCCCTTGGCCGAGGCGACCACGATGACGCGGTGGTCGGAGTCCTCCTCCACGGTGGTGGCCAGCGCACGGGCGCGCTCGGCGCAGCGGCGGAGCACGGCCACGACGTCGTCCGGGCCGGCGTCGGGGCTGAGCACGTCGCGCACGCCGGAGCGCATCGCCGCGACCCACAGGTCGGGGTCCGACGGGCCGACGACGACGACGCTGGTGGCGGCGCTGGCGACGTCGACCCATGCCGCCAGGTCCAGCGCACGCTGCAACGGGACGCCGGAACCGAGCACGAGCACCTGGGGGTTCCCGGTCTCCGCGAGACGGGCGGCCAGGCCCCCGTCGGCGTCCAGTCCCTCGACGCCGAGGTGGGTGGCGGTCGTGCTGGCGGCGGTGAACCGCTCGGCGAGCTCGGCCCCGAGGCCGATGGTCAGGACGGTGCTCATGACTGCGCTCCTGCGGACGAGGTGGCGGCGACGGTGGAAGCGGATGTCGTACCCGGGCGGGCCGTCTGCTGGAGGGAGAGCCAGACGGTGCCCTGCTGCATCCCGGCGACGACGGCTGCGCTCTGCGGGCCGTCGAGGGCGAGGGTCACGGTGACCTGCGCACTGGCGTCGGTCGACGAACTGGCACCGGTCGACCGGGTGACGAGCACGCCGTCCAGGCTCTGCGAGGCGGCCGAGGCGTCCTTGCCGAGCAGCAGGACGCCGACCCGGTCGCCGGCCTTCAACGCACCGTCGACCGCCTGCTGCGGCTGCAGGGTCAGGCTGATCTCCTGCGTCCCGGCCGGTGCGGCGACCGTACCGGCCGGCAGCAGGGCGGCCGGGTCCGCGAAGCGGTCGGCGAGCACCTGCTCACCGGGCAGCAGGTCCGCGGTGGTCACGGAGCCGGCCACGGCGGCCAGGGAGGACAGGCTGCCGGGGGCGGCGAGGCGGGCCGGCACCTCCACGGTGCGGACGGACCCGGCGAGGTCGGCGCCACCGGTGCCGGCCGGGACGGTGCTGCCGACCACCAGGACCGGGACCAGCTGCTCGCCGGCCTGGGCCCGTGCATCGGCGGACCGCGCGTAGCTCACGAGGACCACAGCTCCGACGGCGGCGATGAGGAACGCCGCGACGGCGGCGAGGAGGCGGCGTTGCATGATGATCATCCTTGGGTTGGCGGGGTGACGGGGCGGGGCGCGGGCCGGGGGACGTCCACGGGTCAGACCGTCAACCGGACAGAGGAGGGCACCGGGGTGCCCAGTGCGGGGTCGGCCTTGCCCGTGGAGAAGCCCCACAGGCCGCCGTCGGCGGTGACCCCCATGACGTGGAAGCCGAGGTGTTCCCGGACGCGGTACTGGTCGCCGCGCACCTGGTCGTAGACCGGCACGACGATCTGGTAGCCGCCGTAGGGCCAGCTGGTCACGGCACCGAACTGGCTGCTCGCGACGCAGGTGCGGGCCGCGAAGGCGACCGGCTGGAAGACCTGGCCGGTCACGTCCCTGCCCTTGGCCGAGCTGCTGCCGCAGGCGGCACCGGCGTCGGTCGGGGTCATCACGCTGCTGGGGAGGACCAGGGAGCCGTCCGGTCCGCTGCAGGTGTCGTTGCCGACCCAGGCGGCCGGGGTGATCTCCTGCCGGGGCGGCAGGAGCCACAGCCCGTTCGGCTCGCCGGCCGGGTGGGACGGCGTCTGGGCGGGTAGCTGGAGGTAGCGGCACCAGGAGAGGGCGAGGGGGTAGCTGGCCGGGTAGCTGATCGTCGCCGGCGTCCACTCGGCCGTCGAGCTCACCGTCACGGTGCCCGGCCCGATCGGGATGGGCCGCGAGACCGCGGCGCTGACGGTGACCGTCACCTTCCGGCCGACGAGGTCGGTGGTGACCGTGCCGCCGTTGACGGCGTTGTCGGACACCAGGCGGATGGCGGTGTCCGTCGACGCGTCCTTGACGGCGGCCGGGCAGGCGGTGGGCGGCACGGCGTCGGGGACGAAGGGCAGCGCGTGGGCGCAGTCCAGGGCGACGGCGAGGGCCGCGGCGTCGGCGGCGTTGCGCAGGAGCTGCTGGTCCCGGCGCGCGGCCGAGGTGTCGATGGCGATGGCCGCGAAGGCGATCAGCACGGTCATGCTCAGGGCGACGAAGATGGCGATGGCGCCGCGCTCCTCGCGGAGACGACCGCCGAGTGCACCGGTCAGCCGCCGCATCGCATGACCGCCTTGCCGGTGAGGTCCAGGCCGGCAGCACCGAACAGGCCGGCGCCGAAGGACCCGTTGTAGGCGATCGTGACGGTGACGGTCGCTGTCGGGTCGGTCGCTGCGGGACCGGTCGGCGTCGGGGCGGTCGAGGGGCACGACGGCCGGCTGAACGTGATCTGCGAGGCGGAGATGCCGAGGTCGCCTGCGGCCGACTGCACCGCGGCCGTGGCCGCAGCCGTGGCATCGGTCATCGTCGTGGTCGTGGTGCCGCTCAGTGCGACGACCCGGGCGCCCTCACGGGCCGCGGCAGTCAGCCGGGCCTGCGTCTGGAACGCCTGGCTGGCCGCGATGATGCCGAGGAGGATCACCAGCAGCAGCGGGACGACCAGGGCGAACTCGACGGCTGCGGCACCGCGCTCGCCACGCAGCCGGGCAGCGGAACAGCTCCGGCCGGCAGGGCGGGCAGCATGGGTGGCGCGCACGTCGCTTCCTCTCGAGATGGGGTCGGACCTGGTCTGGATGGCGGATCGGATGGGCTGCGGGCGCGGCGGCCGGCTCCGGGGAGGAGCCGGCCGCAGCGCCGCAGGAGCGCCGTCGTACGGCGCTCGACTCAGCCGGCCTTGGGGGTGGCGGCGGGGGCGTTGAGGTCGATGCCGTTGAAGAGGTTGGTGACCTTCTCGCCGAAGAGGACCAGGGCGCCGATGATCACGACCGCCAGGACGCCGACGAGCATCGCGTACTCGACGGCGCTGGCGCCCTTCTCGTCCTTGAGCGAGGTCATGCGGTCGTTGACGCGGCCGCCGGCGACGACGGAGAGGGTGTAGAGCGACTGGAAGAGGGTGACCACGGTGCTTCTCCTGAGGGAGGGGCCGTCGCCTGGTCGGATCGAGTGATCCGGGGTCGCGGCTTCACGAGGGTTGTCGGCGCCGGATCGGGTGACCCCGAGCGGTACACGGCCGGGTTCACCCGCAGGGGGGAGAGACCAGGCGCCACCGGGCCCACCGTCGTCACCCGCTGTGACGACGGCGCCCCGGTGATCACCAGAGCGTGAGCGCCCATGGCCCGGAGAGCAGTGCGGCGACGAGGGCGCCCGCGAGCAGAGCGGGGCCGAAGGGCAGGTCCGTCTTCAACCCCGTGCGCCGAGCCACCAGCAGACAGAGGCCCAGCAGGGCCTGCCCGAGGAAGCCCAGGAAGAGACCGGCGACCACGCTCGGCCACCCGAGCCAGCCCAGGTACAGCCCGGTGAGCCCGACCAGCTTGACGTCGCCCATGCCCAGACCGGACGGGCTGATCAGCGCCATGACCAGCAGCAGTCCGAAGCAGGCCAGGCCGGCGAGCAGTCCCCGCCCCAGGTCGTCCCAACGCCCGGAGACCAGGGCCGCGCCGGCCAGCAGCAGCACGGCCAGCCCGCTCCCCCACAGCAGGACCCGGTTGGGCAACCGGTGCTCCCGGAGGTCGACCACGCCCAGCAGGAGCCCGACCAGCACCAGCCACAGCCAGGCCGGCAGGTCCGCGGACGCCCCGAAACGCAGGACCACGGCGGTCGACGCCACGGCACCCACCACTGCGGCCAGCACGGGGCCCGCTCCCCCGGTGCCGACGGCGGTCACGGGCAGCGTGGCGAGAGCGCCTGCGCCACCGGCGCCGGGCGCGGGGTCCATCGGCCGGGTGAGGGCACCGCCGGAGGCCCGGTGGACAGCACGGCCGGCCAGTGCGCCGAGCAGCGCGACGGCGACGCAGAGCAGCGCGGTCACCGGGCGCTCGCCGGACGGTCGCCGGACGTGCAGGCACCGCGCCGTCGCAGGCAGGTCCGTGCCGTCACCGCTGCCCCCCTCGGACGTCTCGGGGGAGGTCTCGGCGGCGACGGCGACTTGTTGAGCTGGCGGCGGCCGACGTCGCCCCGCTTCGCCGCACTGCGCACCAGCCGTCACTCTGGGCCCGTCCGCACCTCCGCTCCCGGGGGCCGGCGGCGGTGCCCGGGCGCAGCGGGCCGGTTCAGCGGGCGCGGGCGACCTTCAGTGCGCTGGTGACCATCGGCACCTGGAACGGGATACGGGCCAGTGCCACCGCCAGCTTCTCCGGCCGGTGCCGGGACGCCCGCACCGTCTGTGCGTGCGCGGGCAGGACGCCGACCAGCAGCGCGACCGCGGCCCAGCCCCCGGCCCGCCGGGTGGCCGGGACGGCGAGCAGCACGGCGGCGCCCAGCTCGACGACGCCGCTGCCGAGCACCCACGGCCGGGCCGGGCCGAGCTCCGGCGGGATCATCCAGTCGTAGACCTGCGGGCGCACCAGGTGGAAGACCCCGGTCGCGGTCAGCGCCCCGGCCATGGTCAGCGCACGTACGTCGTCCCTCATGACCGGCGACAGTAGGCTCGCCCGTTGTGTCCGCCACCGACCTCCTCATCGCCGCCGGGGTCGCCCTCCTCGCCGGCGGCATCAACTCCATCGCCGGAGGCGGCTCGCTGATCCTCTTCCCGGTGCTGGTCAGCCTGGGCCTGGGCACGGTGGCCGCCAACGTCACCAACTCGGTCGCCCAGTGGCCGGGCTACATCGGCGGCGTGCTCGGCTTCCGCTCGGAGTACGGCGGGCAGCGCAGCCGGCTCATCCGGTTCGCGGTCACCGCGGTGCTCGGCGGCACCGTCGGCTCGGTGCTGCTGCTGACCACCCCGTCGGAGGCCTTCGACACGATCGTCCCGGTGCTGGTGTTCCTGGCCAGCATCCTGCTGGCCTTCCAGCCGCTGATCACCAGGCGCCTCAAGCGAACTGACGGCGACGGCCGCACCGGCGACCCGGCCTGGCTCTACGTCGCACTGTTCCTGGCCACCGTCTACGGCGGCTACTTCGGTGGTGCGCTGGGCGTGATCCTGGTCGGCGTCCTGGGCCTGGGCCTGGGCCGGCTGAAGCTGGCCAACGCGATGAAGAGCGCGATCTCGCTGGTCACCGCATCGGTGACGGTGGTCGTCTTCGGCATCTGGGGCCCGGTCGAGTGGGCCTACGTGGCGGTGTGCGCGCCGGCCGCGCTGCTGGGCGGGTTCCTCGGCGCGAAGGTCGCCACCCGCATCCCGAGCACCCCGCTGCGGGTGATGATCGTCGTCTTCGGCGTCTCGGTCTCGGTCTACCTGTTCCTCCGCGGCTGACGCACCCCGTGCCCGACGCCCTCGCACTCGTCCTCGCCGGCCTGCTGCTGGCCGCCACCCTCGCCGCTGCCGCCGCCGACTCACCCCGGCTGCCCCCGGCGCTGATCGCCGTCCCCGGCGCACTGCTGCTCACCGCCCTCGGGGCCGTCGGGTGGGACGACGCCGGTGCCACGCTGCGGGAGGTCGGGCCCACCGTCGCCTTCCTGGTGGTCATCCTGCTGCTGGCCGACCTGGCCGACCGCGAGGGGCTGTTCAGCTGGTCGGCGGCGGTGACCGCACGGCGGGCCGGCCGCTCGGCGCAGGGGCTGCTGGGCCGGGTGTTCCTGCTCGCCGCGGTGGTCACCGCGGTGCTCAGCCTGGACGCCACCGTCGTGCTGCTCACCCCGGTCGTGGTCGCGCTGGCCCGGCACATGCGGGTCCCGGTCGCGCCGCACGGCTACGCGGTCGGCCACCTGGCGAACTCGGCGTCGCTGCTGCTGCCGGTGTCGAACCTGACGAACCTGCTGGCGGTCGCGGCGACCGGGCTGTCGTTCCTGCACTTCGCCGGGCTGATGGTGCTGCCGCAGCTGGTCGCGCTGGTCGTGGAGTACCTGGTGCTGCGCCGGCTGTTCCGCGACCAGCTGCAGGACACCATCGACGCGCCGGTGTCCGAGGTGCCGCGCACCCCGGTGCTGGCGCTGGTCGTGGTCGGCGCCACGGTTGCGGGCTTTGCGCTGGTCTCGCTGATCGGGGTCGGTCCGGTGTGGCCGGCGGCCGCCGGGGTCGTCGTCCTCGGCGTCCGGCAGCTGGTCACCCGGCAGATCGGCGTCCCTGGCCTGGTGCAGGCGGCCAACCTGCCCTTCGGGCTGTTCGTGCTGGGCCTGGCGGTGCTGGTGCTGGTGCTGCAGCAGCACGGCCTGGAGGCGCTGCTGGCCGACCTGCTGCCCGCCGGACACGACCTGCCGGCGCTGCTGGCCGTCGCCGGCATCGCGGCGCTGCTGGCCAACCTGGTCAACAACCTGCCCGCGACCCTCGCGCTGCTGCCGATCGCGGCGGCCGGTGGTGTGCCGACGGTGCTGGCGGTGCTGATCGGGGTGAACGTCGGCCCGAACCTGACCTACGCCGGGTCGCTGGCCAACCTGCTGTGGCGGCGGGTGCTGGGCACCGACGCCCCCGGCGCGCTGCGGTTCAGCCTGGTGGGCCTGGCCACCGTGCCGCTCACCCTCGCCGGCGCCACCGCCGCGTTGTGGCTCGCCCTCCAGGTCTGATCGGCCCGGCTGCAGGGACCCGCGGCGCGCGGAGCGTGTCGTGGGGGGCAGCCGGGTCCTTCACTCGCCGCCGCGGCCGGGGTCGCCGATGCTGATCATGGCCTCGACCGCGCGGCGGGCGCGGGCGGCGACGTCGGGCGCCACGTCGATCGCGCCGTCGCCGGTCTGCAGGGTCCGCAGCAGCTTCTCCGGCGTGATCATCTTCATGTAGCGGCAGGCGGCCCGGGAGTTCATCGGGATGAAGTCGGTGGTGCTGTTGAGCGCGCGCAGCTGGTGCAGGATGCCGATCTCGGTGGCCACCAGCACCTGCGGCGCCCGGGTCGCCGACGCGGCGTCGGCCATGCCGCCGGTGGACAGCACGCGGGTGCGCTCGGCGGGCAGGTCGCCGTGGCTGACCAGGTCCAGCACCGAGGTGGTGCAGCCGCACTCGGGGTGCACCAGGATCTCCGCGTCGGGGTGCGCGGCGATCTGCGAGCGGACGTCGGCGGGGCTGATGCCGGCGTGCACGTGGCACTCCCCCGCCCAGATCGACATGTTCGTCCGGCCGGTGACCCGCTTGACGTGCGCGCCGAGGAACTGGTCGGGCAGGAACAGGATCTCCCGGTCCTCGGGGATCGACCGGACGACGTCGGCGGCGTTGGAGCTGGTGCAGCAGATGTCGGTCTCGGCCTTCACCGCGGCGGTGGTGTTGACGTAGCTGACGACGACGGCGCCCGGGTGCTCGGCCTTCCACTCGCGCAGCTGCTCGGCGGTGATGCTGTCGGCCAGCGAGCACCCGGCGGCGTGGTCGGGCAGCAGCACCGTCTTGTCCGGGGACAGGATCTTGGCGGTCTCGGCCATGAAGTGGACGCCGCAGAACACGATCTCACGGGCGTCGGTCTCGGCCGCGATCCGGGACAGGTAGAGAGAGTCGCCGGTGAAGTGGGCGACGTCCTGGATCTCTCGCACCTGGTAGTTGTGCGCCAGGACGACGGCGCCGCGTTCGTCGGCGAGCCGGCGGACCTCGGCGGCCCACACCTCGTACTCGGCGGCGCTCATCGAGCGCTCGTCCCCGACGAGGGACGGGGTGGGCATCGTGGCGGTCATGCGTGCTCCAGCTGCTGGCAGGACACCGGTCTGCTCCAGTGTCCTCCGGGTGGACGGGGAGGCGGTGGGCTCAGCCGAGGTGGCTGGTGTCGTTGACCAGCCGGACGCTGGTGCGGCCGTCGGAGGACCAGGTGACCGTCGACAGCGACGCCGCCTCCAGGAACACCCGGTGGACGACGTCGTCACCGACCCCGAGCCCGGCGGCCAGCAGCAGCTTGATCGGCATCATGTGGCTGACCACGAGCACGGTCTTGCCGGCGTGCCGCTCGAGCACGCGGGCGCGGGCCCGGGCGACGCGGGTGGAGACGTCGGTGACCGACTCGCCGCTGGGCGGACGCACGTCGAGCGCCCCGGACCAACGCCGGAAGGCCAGCGGGCTCGTCGACTGCGCCTCGTCGGCGGTCAGGCCCTCCCAGGCGCCGAAGTCCAGCTCGCGCAGGTCGCCGTCGACCTCGACCGGGACGCCGAGCACCTCGGCGGCGGCCTCGGCGGTCTGCCGGGTGCGCTGCAGCGGGGAGCAGACGATGACGTCGATGCCCCGGCCGGCCAGGTGCCGGGCGGCCGCGGCGGCGTCGGCCCGGCCCCCGTCGGACAGCGGCAGGTCGCTGCTGCCGGAGAACCGGCGCTCGGGGGTGTGCTCGGTGCGCCCGTGCCGCAGCAGGTGGGTGACCGTGGTGACCACGGGGGCCGGCTCGGTGACCGGCTGCAGGTCGTCCTCGACCACGACCGGCTCGGTGGCCAGGTCGCGGCGCACCGGCTTCCCGTCCATGGCCGAGTTGGCCAGCGCGTCCGCGGCGCCGTTCTGGGCGCGCGGCACCCACGTGTAGCGCACCGACCCCAGCTGCCTGGCGATGTCGCGGGCGGTGACGGCCAGCTTCTTCATGTCCGGGTGCTTGATCTGCCAGCGGCCCGACATCTGCTCCACGACGAGCTTGGAGTCCATCCGGACCTCGACGTCGGCGGTCGGGTCGAGGTCGAGCACGGCCTGCAGCCCGGCGACCAGGCCGCCGTACTCGGCGACGTTGTTGGTCGCCCGGCCCACCGACTCCGCCCGCTCGGCCAGGACCCGGCCGGTGTCGGCGTCCCGCACCAGCGCGCCGTAACCGGCCGGCCCGGGGTTGCCGCGCGACCCGCCGTCGGCCTCGATGACGAGCCGGCGGCTCACAGCCCGGACTCGGCGGTGCGCACCAGGATCCGGTTGCAGTTCTCGCAGCGCAGCACGGTGTGCGGGTCGGCGTTGCGGTAGGACGCCAGCTCGGTGCCGTAGAACTCGATCCGGCAGCCCTGGCAGCGGCGGGCCTTCAGCTCGGCGGCGCCGGTGCTGCCGGTCTGGGCGGCGACCCGGTCGTAGACCTTGAGCAGGTCGGCCGGGACCGTGCCGGCGATCTCGTCGCGCTTCGCCCGGTGCTGGGTGACGCCCTCGGCGATGACGGCCAGTGCCGCGTCGCGGGCCTGCTCGGCGCGCTCCTGGTCGCCCTGCGCGCCGGCGAGACCGGCCTGCGCGGTGGCGAGCGTGGCGTCAGCGGCCTCGCGGCGCTCCATCAGCTCGAGCACCTGGTCCTCCAGGTCGCCCTGACGGCGCCCCAGCGACTCCAGCTCGTGCTGCAGGTTGGTGATCTCCTTCGGGGTGGCCCCGCCGGAGTCGATCCGCTCCTGGTCGCGGGCGGCGCGCTGCCGCACGGTGTCGACGTCGCCCTCCAGCCGCTTCTGCTCACGGTCGAGGTCCCGGACGACGGTCTGGGCCCGGACGACGTCGTCGGACAGGGTCCGCTGGGCGTCGACGGCGGCCTGGACGGCGGCGAGCTCGGGAAGGGTCCGCTCGCGGTGGGTGAGCTGCGCGAGCGCGACGTCCTCCGCGGCGAGGGCCAGCAGCTTCTGCTGGTCGAAGTGGTCAGCCTGCACGGGGCCAACCTACCCGCGCGCGGACCGGCTGAGGACCACACGCAGGGCGGAGGGCAGGGGGGTCCCTCGATCACCCGCGCGGCGCCGTCCCCCGGACCATGTCCTGCCGTCATCCCGTCCGGCGCGGGGTCTGGCCACCTGGCCGACCGTCCGGCCGCGGCGCACCACGGCCGGACGGTCGGCGAGGTGGCCGGACCCACCACGCCGGACGTACCCGGCCCGGCCCGCGGGTGCGGACCGGGCCGGGTGGTTCAGCGCCGGGGTGCCGAGGCCCCCGGCGGCGGGCCGGCCAGCGGCTCGTCGGACAGCGGGTCGGGCAGGTCGCGGACGCTGGGGTCCTCCCGCTCGGCGGTGTAGTCCGACGGGGAGGTGCCGTCGACGCCGTCGTCGACCTTCATCGCCCGCAGCACGATCGTGCCGACCACCGTGACGACCAGGTTCACCAGGAGCGCGAGGAACCCGGCGTAGACGGTGACCTTCGTGTCGAACCCGAGCTTGCCGAGGCCGAACGCCGACCCGCCCCAGTGCTCGCGGACCACGACACCACCGGGGCCCACGCGCGGGACGTTGTAGAGCATCAGCATGCCGGCGGCCATGCCGGCCACCCAGCCGGCGATGAGCGCACCGCGGTGCAGCCAGCGGGTGTAGAGCCCGATCGCCACCGACGGCAGCGTCTGCAGGATGATCACGCCGCCGATCAGCTGCAGGTCGATGGAGAACTGCGGGTCGATGAGCAGGATCGCCGCGACCGCGCCGAGCTTCACCACCAGCGAGGCGATCTTGGCGACCTTGGCCTCGTTCTGCGGGGTGGCGTCCTTCTTCAGGTACTCCTTGTAGATGTTGCGGGTGAACAGGTTGGCCGCGGCGATCGACATGATCGCGGCCGGCACCAGCGCACCGATGCCCACCGCGGCGAAGGCGATGCCGGCGAACCAGCTGGGGAACATGTCCTGGAACAGCCGGGGCACGATCGTGTTCGCGTCGGTGCCGACCGGCGTCGTCCCGGCCGCGATGGCCATGAAGCCCAGCAGGGCGATGAACCCCAGCGCCAGGCTGTAGACCGGCAGCGCGCTCATGTTCCGCTTGAGCACGTCACGGTTCTTGGCCGCCAGCGCCCCGGTGATGGAGTGCGGGTACAGGAAGAGCGCCAGCGCCGAGCCCAGCGCCAGGGTCGCGTACTGCAGCTGACCGGCCGGTGCCAGCAGCACCCCACCGCTCTTCGCCGCGGTGAACTTGGCGTCGGCGGCACCGAAGATCGCGTCCCAGCCGCCGAGCTTCGAGGGGATGACGATGATCGCCACGATGATCGTCAGGTAGATGAGGATGTCCTTGACGAACGCGATCAGCGCCGGCGCCCGCAGGCCGGAGTTGTACGTGTAGATGGCCAGGATCAGGAACGCGGCCAGGATCGGCCACTGCCCAGTGACGCCCATCGTCTTCAGCACGGCCTCGATGCCGACCAGCTGCAGGGCGATGTAGGGCATCGTCGCGACGATGCCGGTGATGGCGACCAGCAGGGCCATCGTCGGGGAGTCGAAGCGGGAGCGGACGAAGTCCGCCGGGGTCACGAAGCCGCGCACGTGGCTCACCGACCACAGCCGGATGATCACCAGGAAGATCAGCGGGTAGACGACGATCGTGTACGGGACGGCGAAGAACCCGGCCGCCCCCGCCCCGAACACCAGCGCCGGGACGGCGACGAACGTGTAGGCGGTGTAGATGTCCCCGCCGATGAGGAACCAGGTGATCCAGGAGCCGAAGCTCCGCCCGCCCAGCCCCCACTCGTCCAGGTGCATGAGGGTGTCGCCGCGCCGCCAGCGCGAGGCCAGGAAGCCCATCACGGTGACCAGCAGGAAGAAGACGACGAAGACGGCGACCTCGACGGTGTTGACCTCCATGGTTCAGCGCCCCCCGTCGCGCGCCGGGCGGTCCGCCGCGCGGGCGGAGACGGCCTGGTCGGCCTTGCTGCGGCGGGTCATCCGGTAGACGAGCCCGGTGGTGACGACGCCGAGGGCGACGAACACCAGCTGCACCCAGTAGAAGAACGGCCAGCCGAACAGCTCGGGGTCGCGGTGGTTGTACAGCGGCACGAGCAGCGGCACCACGACGGGCACGATCAGCAGCCAGTTCCACGGGCTGCGGTCGCTGCGCCGCGGCGGCGCGGCCGCGGGCGACTCGGGGGTGGACACGGTGTCCTCCTCCCCGGAGGGGACCTCCGGGCTCGGTCGGCCGAGCACGCTCGGCCTGCTGGGTCGACGGGTGGCTGCCGCTGGGGCCGGCGCGGGCCCGACCGGGACGGGGAGTGTGCCACGTCACAGGCGACCCTGCGGGCGTCCGTCCGCGCCGGCAGCGCGTCGTGTCCGGACCGGTACGCGGACGTGCCGACCGGGGGCCACGGAGCTGCGCGCGCACGGGGTGGCGGCCGGCGGGCGGCGAGGTCGCACGGGCTGCTCGGGGTCTCCGGCGCCCGGTGCGGACCTGGCGTGCGAACGGCGTCGTGGCCGCTCGCGGAAGGCGATCCTGCCACTTCCTCCCGACCCGGCGGCGCACCGGCCCCGGGCACGCCGACGGCCCCGGACCGTGGTGGTCCGGGGCCGTCGTCGGTGGGGTCAGCGGGTGAGGCGCACCGGTCCGGCCTCGATCGGCGTCCGGAGCAGCAGGTAGGGGTAGCGGCGCTCGTCGACGCCGCCGGCGTACCGGGCCTGCCGGTGCAGCTGGTTGGCCGTCACGTAGAGGTGCCCGTCGGCGGCCACCGACATGGTGTCGGGCCACAGCAGCCGCTCGTCGTGCACGACGGTCTCGATCGCGCCGTCGGGACGGCGGACGACGATCGCGTTCTGCTCGCCGGCGGTGGCGTAGAGGTTGCCGGCGTCGTCGGTCTCCAGGCCGTCGCCGGCGCTGCCCTTGTCGCCCTCGTCGACGACGGTGGCCGCGACCGCGTCGTCGTCCAGGCTGCGGTCGACCAGGGCGTCGGTCGAGACGCTGTACCAGTGCCGGGCGGCCAGCGGGCAGTACCAGAGCCGGGCGCCGTCGGCGGAGATCGCGATGCCGTCGGAGCCCATGGCCACCGGCTGCGGCTCGGCGTCCGGGCTCTCCTTGGTGAGGAAGGGCCGGCCCTCGACCATCAGCAGCAGGTCCGGCGGCACCTGCGCCTTGGTCGAGGGGTGGTCGCGCAGCCGGCGCCAGGAGTCCCCGGTGGCCAGGTCGACGACGATGATCCCGTTCTCACCGGAGTCCGCGGAGTCGGTGATGTAGGCGATGCCGGCCTCCCCGCGGGACAGGTCGAACCGGACGTCGTTGAGGTAGGTGGTCTCCAGCGCCGTCTCGCGCGGGAAGACGATGGTCTGGACCACCGTGTCGGTGGTCAGGTCGATGCAGACCAGCTTGGGGCCGCCGGGCTTCGTGGGCTGGAACAGCGGGGAGCCGGTGTCGAGCACCCACAGCCGGTCCGCGGGGTCGACCACGATGCTCTGCACGCTGACGAACGCGCTCTCGTCGTCGTCCCCGCTGGGCGAGTTGGTGGCCTGGTCGGGGTAGGCGACGGCCTGCCCGTCGCGGATCTCGGCGACGGTGAACTCGACGTCGTCACCCCACTTGGGGAAGTTCACGAACACGCGGCCGGTGTGCGAGACCGAGACGCCGGTCGGCATCGGGCCGGACGTGAAGGCGTGCACCACCTCCAGCTCGCCGTAGGGGCGGTCGGTCTGCGCGTCAGCTGTGCTGTCGGTCATGCAGGCGGTCCTGCCCAGCGGACCGCCGGATGCAACCTCGTCGCACCCGGCGAGGGCATACAGTTGCAGCGACCAACCACCGTCCTCGCCAGGAGCCCGCCGGATGAGCACCGTCCTCGCCGAACCGGCCACCGCCGCACGCCCGGCCTCCCGCCGCACCCGGCTGCTGCCGCCGGTGCTCGTCTACGTCGGACTGCTCGTCGCGGTCGTCAGCAGCCTGGGCTCTCCCCTGGTCCCGACGATCGCCACCGACTACGGCGTCTCCCTCGGCAGCGCCCAGTGGACCCTCACGGTGACCCTGCTGGTGGGCGCGCTGGCCGCGCCGGTGATCGGCCGGCTGGGCGACGGCCCGTGGCGCCGGACCGTGCTGCTGACCGTGCTGGCCGTGGTCGTCGCCGGCAGCGTGCTGGCCGCCCTGCCGGGACCCTTCGCCCTGCTGCTGCTCGGCCGGGCCGGTCAGGGCACGGGGCTGGCCCTGCTGCCGCTGGCGATGAGCGTGGCCCGCGACCACCTGCCGGCCGAGCAGGCTCGCCGGACGCTGGCCACCCTGTCCGTGACCGCCGTCGTGGGCGTGGGGCTGGGCTACCCGATCACCGGCCTGATCGCCGAGCACCTGGACTTCCACGCCGCCTTCTGGCTGGCCGCGGTGCTCGGCGCCGGCGCCGTCCTCGCCGTGGCGCTGGTCGTGCCCGGCAGCTCCGACCGCGGGCGCGAGCCCTTCGACGGCCTGGGTGCGGTCCTGCTCGGGCTCGGCGTGGGCGGGCTGGTGCTGACGATCAGCGAGGGCGAGACATGGGGCTGGGCCTCCCCGCGACTGGTGGGGACGGCGGTCGCCGCGCTGGTGTTCCTCGCGGCGTGCACCTGGCACGAGCTGCGCACCACCCACCCGCTGGTCGACCTGCGGCTGATGCGGCACCGCACCGTGCTCACCGCCAACGTGACCGGCGCCCTGGCCGGCGTCGGCATGTACATGCTTATGTCGATGGTCATCCGGTTCGTGCAGACGCCGGAGTCCGCCTCGGGCCTCGGCGCCTCGGTGGTCGTCAGCGGGCTGGTGCTGCTGCCGATGTCGGCGGCCAGCTTCGGCGCCAGCCGGCTGGTGACCTGGCTGAGCCGCTGGGTCGACGCGACCCGGATGCTGCCGCTGGGTGCCCTGCTGTTCGCCGCGGCGCTGTTGGTCTTCGCGACCAGCCGCAGCCACCTCTGGGAGATCCTGGTGGTGATGGCCCTCGCCGGCCTGGCCATCGGCAGCTCGTTCTCCGTGCTCCCCCGGCTGATCGTGCGTGCGGTCCCGGGCACGGCGACCAGCAGCGCGCTGGCGCTCAACCAGGTGCTGCGCACGGTCGGCTTCTCCATCGGCAGCGCGCTCAGCGCCACCATCCTCACCGCGCACACCATCGCGCCCTCGCCGTTGCCGACCCCGCGGGGCTACACCGTGGGCGCGGTCGTCGCGATCGCGCTGTGCCTGCTCACCGCCGTGGTCAGCGTCGTCCTCGGCTCCCGGCGGGAGCCCGGGCCGGCTCCGGTGCTGGACGCCGACCAGGAGCTGGCCGTCGAGGAGGACACCGACGCCGCGCTCACCGGGGCCGTGGCCTTCGACCCCGAGGACGTCCGGCCGGCCGCGCGCGGGGTCAACTGACCCGGCGCACCATGGCGACCCGTGCGCCGTGCCGGTCCAGGCCCAGCTCGGCCTCCC
This sequence comes from Modestobacter sp. L9-4, assembly GCF_019112525.1. Classification (NCBI taxonomy): domain Bacteria; kingdom Bacillati; phylum Actinomycetota; class Actinomycetes; order Geodermatophilales; family Geodermatophilaceae; genus Modestobacter; species Modestobacter sp. L9-4. Next base: position 3,759,535 of record NZ_CP077800.1, on the reverse strand, counting down.
GCCGGCGCAGGGCCTGCAGCGCCGGGGTCGGCTCGGTGACCTGCCAGCCGTGCCGGGCGTAGAACGGCGCGTTCCACGGGACGTCGGCGTAGGTGAGCAGCGTGATGCGGTCGGCGCCGTGCGCGCGGGCCGCCTCGACGCCTGCCGCCAGCAGCGCACCGCCGATGCCCCGGCGGCTGTACACGGGGTGCACCGACAGCTGCTCCAGGTGCACCGCGCCGTCGAGCAGCTCGAGGACGGCGAAGCCCTGCACCGACTGCCCGACCACCAGCACCCGCCAGGACCGCGCCCGCTCCTCCGCGCTCGCCGGCGCCGGCAGGTCCGTGATGCCCAGCGGCACGAACAGCTCGTCGGCGGCGGCCTCGACGGCGGGCAGCTGGACGAGGTCGTGCGCGTCGGCGGTGCGCACGACGTGGCGGTCTGTCGACATGCCGGCACGGTGGCACACCGCGCGACCGGGGTCCCGCTGACCGTCCAGTGGGCAGTTGCGGTCGTCGACACGGGCGGACGCGCCGCGACGAACGGCCGCAACTGCCCACTCGGCCCCCGGCCCCGCTGCAGGGTCCCGCCGCGAGCGTGCGAGCGGTGGGGAGCAGCGGGGCCCTTGTTCAGTCCATCAGCGGGTCGGCGTCCTCGTCCTCGGTGTAGGCGGCCCAGAGGGTGGCGTAGGCGCCGCCGCGGGTGAGCAGGTCGGTGTGGGTGCCGACCTCGACCACCCGGCCGCCGTCCATCACCGCGACCCGGTCGGCGCGGGCGGCGGTGGTGAGCCGGTGGGCGACGACCAGCGTCGTGCGGCGGTGGGCCACGGCGTCGGCGGCCCGGGTGACGGCGGCCTCGCTGGCCAGGTCCAGCGACGCGGTCGCCTCGTCCAGCAGCAGGATGTCGGGGTCGACCAGCTCGGCCCGGGCCAGCGCGAGCAGCTGCCGCTGACCGGCCGACAGCGAACGGCCGCGCTCCCCCACCCGCGTCCGGTAGCCCTGCGGCAGCCCGGCGACCATCTCGTGCGCGCCCACCGCGCGGGCCGCGGCCTCCACCTCGGCGTCGGTGGCGTCGGGCCGGCCGTAGGCGATCGCGTCACGCACCGAACCGGAGAACAGGAACGCCTCCTGCGGGACGACGCCGAGCCGGCCGCGGTACTCGAGCAGGTCCAGCGAGCGCAGGTCGGCGCCGTCGACGCACACGGCACCTGACGTCGGGTCGTAGAAGCGGGCGACCAGCTTCACCACCGTCGACTTGCCGGCACCGGTCTCCCCCACCAGCGCCAGCGTCTCCCCCGGCGCGACGGTCAGCGAGACGTCGTGCAGCGCGGGGGCGGGCGCGCCGGTGTAGGCGAACGTGACGTCGGTCAGCTGCACCTCCCCGCGCAGCCGGCCCACCGGGCGGGCGTGGGCAGCGGCGGGCGTGGAGGTGGGCAGCCGCAGCAGGTCGCGCAGCCGGCGCAGTCCCACCGAGGCCTGCTGGTAGCTGTCGAACACCTGCGACAGCTGCTGCACGGGGGCGAAGAACGTGTCGACGTAGAGCACGAAGGCGATCAGAACACCCGCGGTGATGTCGCCGTCGGCCAGCCGGGACGCCCCGACCGCGAGCACCGCGGCCGCCGCCACCTCCGACAAGAACTCCACGAACGGGAAGTAGGTCGCGATGTAGCGCTGGGCCCGCAACCGCACGTCGCGGTAGGCCTTGGCGTAGCCGCGGAACACCTCGGTGGAGTGCTCGGTGCGCTCGAACGCCTGCGTCACCCGGATGCCGGCGACGTCCTCCTGCAGCCGGCCGTTGACCGCGCTGACCCGCTCGCGCGCCTCGGTGTAGGCCGGCACCGAGCGCGACCGGAACCAGACGGTGGTGACCACCAGCACCGGCAGCGTCGCCAGCAGCACCAGGGCCAGCTCGGCGTCGAAGAGGAACAGCGCGACCAGCACCCCGACCAGGGTGAGCACGCTGATCACCGCGGTGGTCAGGCCGGTCTGCAGGAACGCCGACAGCGCGTCGACGTCCGTCGTCATCCGGGTCATGATGCGGCCGCCGAGCTCGCGCTCGTAGTAGTCCAGCCCCAGCCGCTGGAGCTGGGCGAACGTCTTGACCCGCAGCGTGTACAGCAGCCGCTCCCCGGTGCGCCCGGTCAGCCAGGCCGCCCCGCGGGCGACGGCGAAGTCGACCAGCACGACGGCCAGTGCTAGGCCGGCGACCGTGAGCAGCAGGGACGTCGAGCGGGCGGCGATGCCGTTGTCCACGCCCTCGCGCACCAGCGCGGGGATGGCCAGCTGCGCCGCGGTGTCCGCGGCGACCAGCACCAGCGCCGCGGCCAGGGCCCACCGGAACGGCCGGATCAGCCGCCACAGCGTGAAGTCGGTGTCGGCGGCGCGCGCCCGGGCGGCGGGCACCTCGGGCTGGTCGTCGGCCGGGGGCAGCTGCGCCACCAGCGCCCGCAGCGAGGCGGTCGGCGCGGCGGCCGCCATCGCCGAACCGCGGCCGCCGATCGACCCGGCCGCCTCCCGCAGCGGGCCGGCGTCCGCGGCGACCGGCGCCGGGTCGGGCCAGGCCGCGGCGGTGACGCCACCGACCGGGGCCGCGTCGAGCTCGGGCACGTCGCCGGCGCCGGACAGCAGCAGCCGGAACAGCGGCGAGCGCGCCTCCAGCTCCGCCGCCGTCCCGACGTCGACGACCCGGCCGCCGTCGAGGACGGCGACCCGGTCGGCCAGCGCCAGCGTCGAGCGGCGGTGCGCCACGAGCAGCGTCGTCCGGCCGCGGACGGCGGTGCGCAGCGCGGTGTGGATGCGCGCCTCCACGGCGGCGTCGACGGCGGAGGTCGCGTCGTCGAGCACCAGCACGCGGGGGTCGGTGAGCAGCGCGCGGGCCAGTGCGACCCGCTGCCGCTGGCCGCCGGACAGGGTCAGGCCCTGCTCGCCGACGACGGTGTCGTAGCCGTCGGGCAGCTCGCTGATGAACCCGTCGGCCTGCGCGGCACGGGCCGCGGCGCGCACGTCCTCGTCGGAGGCGTCGGGACGGCCGAAGGCGATGTTGGCCCGCACCGAGTCCGAGAACAGGAAGCTGTCCTCGAAGACGACGCCGAGCGCCGCGCGCAGCGACCCGGTGTCCGCGTCCCGGACGTCGACCCCGCCGACGCGCAGCGCGCCGGCAGAGACGTCGTAGAACCGGGGCAGCAGCGACACGACGCTGGACTTGCCCGACCCCGAGGAGCCGACCAGCGCGAGGGTCTCCCCCGGCTCGACCCGCAGCGAGACGCCGGAGAGCACCGGCCGGTCGGGCGTGTAGCCGAAGGTGACGTCGTCCAGCTCGACGGTGAGCGGCCCGGCCGGCAGCGGCGTCGGGCCGGACAGCAGGGTCGGCCGGGCGTCGATGACCTCCAGCACCCGCTCGACCCCGGAGCGGGCCTGCGGGCCGATGGTGAGCAGGGCGGCGAGCTGGCGCACCGGCGACACGAGGGCGGCCAGGTAGGTGGCGAAGGCCAGGAACGTGCCGAGGCTGATCGACCCGCGCAGCGCGAGCCAGCCACCGAGGGCCAGCACGCCCACCTGGCCCAGCGCGGGCACGGCCTGCAGCAGCGGGTTGTAGCGGGCGGTGAACCGCACGACACGCATCCGGGCGCCGTACAGCGTGCGGGCGCCGGCGTCGATCCGGTCGAGCTCGCGGTCCTCCTGACCGAAGCCCTTGACCACCCGGACGCCGGTGACCGCGGCCTCGACGTCACCGGCGACCTCACCGGCCTGCTGCTGGGCGGCCCAGTTGGCCGGGAAGAGGTCCCGCCGCGAGCGCAGCCCGACCCACCACAGCGCCGGGCCGACGGCGAGGGCGACCAGGGTCAGCAGCGGTGAGAGCCAGGCCATCACGCCCAGGGAGACGACGAACAGCAGCGCGTTGCCGGTCAGGTTGGGCAGGAAGGCCAGCAGCCCCTGGACCAGGGTGATGTCGCTGATCGAACGGCTGACCGCCTGCCCGGTCTGCAGCCGGTCCTGCCCGGGGCCGTCGAGGCGGGCCAGCGCGGCGTGGACGTCGTTGCGCAGGTCGTACTGCACGTCCAGCGACAGCCGCCCGGCCAGGTACCGGCGCACGAAGCCGGCGCCGAAGCGCAGCAGCCCGGCCAGCACCAGCGCGACGACGAAGGGCGTGACGTCGACCGCGGTGCCCGAGGTGGCACCGGCCACGACCCGGTCGACGACGGCGCGGGTCAGCAGCGGCGCGATCGCGGCGATCACCGAGCCGACGAGGGCGGCGGCGAAGGCACCGACCAGGTCGCCGCGGTGGCGCAGGCAGTAGCCGACGAGCCGCCGCAGCCAGCCGGGCTCGGCAGTTCCAGCGGTCGTGGTGGCGCTCACGCGGCAGGAGAGGGGGTGAACGGCACGACGTCCAGTGTGCGACTCCCCTGCCGGCCGCGCCGCCGACGGGGTGGCAGGGTGGCGGCGTGGCGGACAGGGGGTTGCACGCACCGGCCTGGCTGGAGGAGCTGGTGCGCACCAGCTCGCCCCCGGTGCCCTGGCGCGACGTCGTCCGCTTCGCCCTCGTCGTCCCCGCCCCGCTGGCCGCGGCGCTGGCCGTCGGCGGGATCGACGGCTCGGCGCTGGGCGCCGGGGTGTTCGCCACGATGGGCTCGCTGGCCGCGACCCTGGCCCCGCAGTCCGGGCCGCTGCGGGTCCGGCTGCGGCGGGTGGCGGCGGCCTCGCTGCTGGGCGGGGGCGGGCTGGTCGTCGGGCAGGCGCTGACCGGGGGCGGCTGGGTGCCGGTCGTGCTGATGGCGCTGGTCGCCGCCCTCGCGGCGCTGCTCAGCTCGGTGAGCGCCGCGTACTCCCTCGGGGCGCTGCAGCTGCTCGTCTACGCCGCGGTCTCCTCCGGGCTCAACACCCCCCTGCCGGCGTCCGCCGAGGTCGGGTGGTTCCTGGCCGGGGCGGCGCTGGGTGCGCTGGCGGTGGTGGTGCAGGCACGCACCGAGCCGCTGGACCCCGACCGGGAGGCCGTCGGCACGGTGTTCGCCCGGGTCGCGGACCTGCTGGAGGCCATCGGCACCGAGGCGACCGAGGAGGCCCGCCGCGCCCTCACCCTGGCGCTCAACGACGGCTACGACCGGGTCATCCACGCCCGCAGCCGCTCGGCCGGGCGCAACCGCGAGCTGGCCGGGCTGGCCGGGGTGCTCAACGCCGCCGCCCCGCTGGTCGAGGGCGCGGTGGCCAGCGCCCGGGCCCGGGTGCCCGCCGACTCCCGCGACGTCGGGGCCGCACGGGCACTGGCCGCGGCGGTCACCGACCGCCGCCCGCTGCTCGGCGAGCGCCCGCCCCGGGTGGAGGACGCCCCGGCTCAGCAGCGCGCCGTCCGGCACGGCCTGCGGCTGGTCTGGGACGTCGTCGGCGACCCCGAGGAGCGCGCCTCGGCCGCCGTCGTGCGGCCGCGGCTGGACCGGCGGGTGCGGCTGCACGACCTCGCCGACCGCACGGTGGGCAACGCCGACTCCCGCGCCTTCGTCGTCCGGCTCACCCTCTGCATGACGGTGGCCGAGATCGCCCGCCAGCTGCTGCCGATCGACCGGCCCTACTGGGTCGTGCTGACGGTGGCGATCGTGCTCAAGCCCGACTACGGCTCGGTGTTCACCCGGGCGGTGCAGCGCGGCGCCGGCACGCTGCTCGGGGTGCTGATCGGCTCGCTGCTGCTGCTCGTCGTCTCCCGCGACGCCTGGGTGCTGGTGCCCCTGGCGCTGGCCGCCGGCGCGCTGCCGTGGGCGCGCAACGGCAACTTCGGGCTGTTCTCGGTGTTCCAGACCCCGCTGATCATCCTGCTGCTGGACCTGGCCACCCCCAGCGGCGCGCAGCTGGTGGGCACCCGGCTGGTCGACACGCTCATCGGCTGCGGCATCGTGCTGGTCTTCGGCTACCTGCTGTGGCCGCAGACCTGGCGGGCCCCGCTGGACGACGCGCTGCGTGCCGCGGCCCTGGCCCTGGACCGGTTCGTCGACGCCGCCTTCAACGAGAGCCCCGAGGACACCCGCCGCGCCCGGCGGGCCAGCTACCGGGCGCTGACCGAGCTGCAGACGCAGCTGCAGCGCCGGCTGGCCGAGCCGCCACCGATCAGCACCCGGGCGGCGGCCTGGTGGCCGGTGATCGTGCAGCTGGAACGCACCTCCGACGCCGTCACCGAGGCGGTGATCGCGATGCGCTCGGGCGAGCCGGCTCCTGAGCCCGGCCAGGTAGCCGTGCTGCGCAAGGCGGTGCGCGAGCTGGAGGCCGACCTGCGCGACCACCGGGTGCCCGACGACGCCGAGATCGACGCCACCGGCGTGCTGGCACCGGTGGCCCGCGAGGTCGACGCGGCCCGGAGGCTGGTGCGGGAGACCACGCCCGGACGGCGGTCCGGCGTCCGCGGCGCCGACGACTGAGCGCTCACTCCCGCACGTCGGCCGGGCCCGCGCTCATCGGGTACCCGGCCGCGGTCCACGCCTCGACGCCGCCGGCCAGGTCGGTCGCCCGGGCCAGCCCGATGGCCCGCAGCGAGGCCGCGGCCAGGCTGGAGCTGTAGCCGTGCCGGCAGACCACGACCACCTCCAGGTCGGGCCCGGTGGCCTCCGGTACGTGCCACGGGCAGGTCGGGTCCAGCCGCCACTCCAGCACCGTGCGGTCGATGACCAGCGCGCCGGGGAACTCCCCCTGCACCCGGCGGTGGGACTCGGTGCGGGTGTCCACGACCAGCGCGCCGCGGGCCACGGCGGCGCCCAGCTCCTGCGGCGTCAGCCGGTGCACGCCCTCCCGGCTGGCGGCCAGCACGTCCTCGATGCCCATGGCCGCAGCCTGCCCGAGCGCGCCGCGACGGCACCACCCGGACCGGACTCCCAGGCGCCTCCCCGTCCGTTCCCAGACCGGCGGCCCACGATCGGGGCATGCTCCCCCGCCGACCTGTCGTCACCCTCGTCACGGCGCTGGCGGTCCTCGCCGGGACCGCGGCGCTCGCCGGGTGCGACGCCGCCCCCGACGCCAACACCGGCACCTCCTCCAGCCACGCGGTGGACCGGGCCGGCAACGACCCCTCGGGCGTGCTGCAGGGCCACCTGCCGGACCTGAGCAACTCCGTGCCCGGCGGCGACGGCCGGTCCACCCACCGGCCGGGCGTCTGACCGATTCGGACGCGGCGGCCGCACGCGGGAGCGCCGCACCGGCAGGATGGGTGCCCATGGGCCTCTTCCGCCGCCGTCCCGCCGACCCCGCCGCCGGCATCGCCGGCTTCTGGTCCTGGTGGGCCACCGACGGCGCGGCTCGCTGCGCCGGGGCCATCGCCGCCGGGCAGGCCGAGTCGCTCGCCGACGTGCTGGGGCCGGCCGTCGAGGGCGTGCACCGGAACCTGTCCTGGGAGCTGGGCCCGGGCGTGGACAGCGAGCACGTCCTGGTCGTCACCGCGGCCGGTGACCCCGGGCTGCGCTCCGTCGCCCGGCGGTGGCTGCTGGCCGCACCGGCTCCCGACGCGGTGTGGGAGTACGCCGACTCGCGCCCCGTGGAGCAGGCGCTGGACTGGGGGCTGTCGGTCGAGGGACGCACGGTCGACGCCGCCGACGTCGTCGCGGTGTGGACCCGCACCGGCCGGGCGCCCGAGCTGGACGTCGCCCTGCACCACCCCGCCCTCGCCGCGCTGCCGGAGGGCACCCGGGGCGAGCTGACCTTCCTGCTGCTCGACCACGCGCTCGGCGAGACGGCCGTCGAGACGTGGGTGGGTGCCATCGACGCGCTGGTGGACCCACCGGCCCCGCAGGACGACGTGCAGGTGGGCGACCTGGCCGCGCTGCGGACCGCCGTGCAGGAGCTGGCCGCCGACGTCGGTGCGGACAGCTGGGCCCTGCTGGAGGCCACCACCGCCGACGGCCAGCCGGTGCTCGCCGTCGCCCGGCAGCCGCTACGCGCCACGACCGCACCGCACCTGGACCGGCACGTGCGGGTCGAGCTGCCCTACACCGACCTCACCGACGCCGGGCTCCCCGGACCGGCCTCGCTGGAGCCGCTGCGGGAGGTGGAGGACGACCTGGGCGCCCGGCTCGGCTCCGCCGGGCGGCTGGTGGCCCACGAGACCAGCGGCGGGGTGCGCACCCTGCACGTCTACGTCGACGCCACCACCGACGCCGCCGACCGGGTGGAGCAGCTGGCGGCGGGCTGGCCGCAGGGACGCCCCCGCACCACCGTCGAGACCGACCCCGGCTGGCGCGCGGTGCGGCACCTGCGGGGCTGAAAACCGCTGGCCAGGTCGGTGGTGGCAGCCTAACGTCCCTCCTCGCCCGGGGTCAGCAGCGGCGACGGCATCGCCGTCGCAGGTCCTGCGTGTCGGCTCCGGGCATGCCATGTCAGGGCAGACGTCTCTGGAACGTCCGGGTTCACCTCCCCAGGCCGTCCGGCGCGCGGTCGTCCGGGCGCGGTCGGTCTGCGACACCCCGGTGTCCCCCGTCCCGTGCCCGACCGCGCGCCGGCCGGTCCCCCGGCAGGCACCCGAGCGAGCAGGAGGAGAGAGCACCGTGCGGATCGTCGTCGAGCAGTGGGAGCGGGTCCTGGGCTACCGGGACGGCCGCTTCGTCGAGGTGCTCGAGCCCGGCCGGCACCGGCGCGCCCGGCGGCGGCACCGGTTCGTGCGGGTCGCCGTCCGGCCGCGCCTGCTCACCGTCGCGAGCCAGGAGGTGCTCACCGCCGACGGGCTCACGGTCAAGGTGAGCCTGCTGGCGACCTGCCGCACCGCCGACCCGCGGCAGTGGCACGAGGCCGTCGAGGACGCCGACGGCTTCGTCTACGCCGCGCTCCAGGTCGCGCTCCGCGAGGCGGTCGCCGGCCGCACCCTCGACGAGCTGCTCACCGCCCGCGAGGCGCTGCCCGGCGTCCTGCGGGAGGCGGTCGCCCAGCGCGCGGAGGCGGTCGGCGTCACGGTCGAGGACGTCGCGGTGCGGGACGTGATGGTCCCGGCGGAGCTGCGGCGGGCCGCGGCCGGCGTCGCCACCGCCCGGGCCGAGGGGCTGGCGGCGCTGGAGCGGGCCAGGTCGGAGGTCGCCGCGACCCGGGCCCTGGCCAACGCGGCGCGGATGGTCGCCGAGCAGCCGGGGCTGCTGCAGCTGCGCACCCTGCAGGCGGTCGAGGCCGGTGGGGCCACCGTCGTCCTGACCACGGGGCCCGGCACCGACGTCGTCCACCCGGCGGGGTGACCGGACGGCGGCGTCCTGCGACGTCGCCGTCCGGGTCAGGCGACGGGGGCGTGCGCCCCGTCGCGGAAGGAGGTGACGGAGGCCGCCGGCAGCGGGCGGGACAGCAGGTAGCCCTGCACCAGGTCGCAGGCGTCGGCGCGCAGCAGCTCCAGCTGGTCGACCTCCTCCACGCCCTCGGCGACCACGGTCAGCCCGAAGGTGTGCGCCGCGCGGATGATCAGCGCCACCAGCTCCCGGTTGCCCGGCTCGGTGGAGGCGATGAAGCTGCGGTCGATCTTCAGGGTGTCCACCGGCATCGAGCGCAGCTGCCCGATCGAGGTGAAGCCGGTGCCGAAGTCGTCGATGGCGATGCCGACCCCGTGCGCCCGCAGCGCGGCCAGGTTGTCGATGGCCGCGGGGTCGTCGACCAGCACGGTCTCGGTCACCTCGACGATGAGCAGCTCGGCCGGGAAGCCGGAGGCGGCCAGCGCGGCCAGCACGTCGTCGACGACGCCGGGCTCGGCGAGGTGCCGGCCGGAGATGTTCACCGCGAGCGTCCGGTCGGCGGCGGTCGGGTCCTCCGCGCGCCACTGCGCCAGCTGCCGGGTGGCCTCGTGCAGCACCCACCGGTCCAGCTCGCAGATCAGCCGGGTGGCCTCGGCGGCCGGGATGAAGGAGTCCGGCGGCACCATCCCGTGGCCGGGCCGGTTCCAGCGGATCAGTGCCTCGTAGCCGGTCAGCCGGCCCGACGCGACGTCGAGCACGGGCTGGTAGTGCAGCTGCATCTCCCCACCCCGGATGCCGGCGGTGATGGCGGCCTCCAGCTCGGCCCGGGCGGTCAGCTCGGCGCGCAGCGCGTCGTCGAACACCTCGGCCCGGCCGCGGCCGTGGCCCTTGGCCCGGTAGGCCGCGGCGTCGGCCTCGGCGAAGAGGACGTCGGCGTCGGTGCCGGCGTCGCGGGCGATCGCCACCCCGACGCTGGCCCCGATCCACATCTGGTCGGCGCCGACGTCGATGGGCCTGGCCGCGACCGCGACGATCCGCTCGGCCAGCTCGACCAGGTCGCGCTCCTCGGCAACCTGCTCGACCAGGACGACGAACTCGTCACCGCCGAGCCGGCAGACGACGTCCCCAGAGCGCACGGTGGCGAGCAGCCGGCGGGCCACCTCCTGCAGGACGGCATCCCCGTGGGCGTGCCCGAAGCCGTCGTTGACGCCCTTGAAGCCGTCGAGGTCGACGAACAGCAGGCCGGTCATCACCCCGGACCGCTGGGCACGGTGCAGCGCCGAGTCGACCAGCACCCGCGCCTGGGCCCGGTTGGACAGGCCGGTCAGCGGGTCGTGGGTGGCCTGGTGGGTCAGGGCGAACTGCAGGCGCTCGCGCTCGCGCACCGACTCCACGATCTGCTGGACCGAGGCGTGCACGACCTCACCGAGCGGGCCGGGGAGCGGCTGCTCGAGGACGGGGCTGGTGAGGTCGCCCTCGGCGACGGCAGCGGCCTGTGCCTGGATGCGGCGCAGGCTGGCGACGGCCGAGCCGAGCGCGGTCGAGACGGTGCGCACTTCGCGCGGCCCACCGCCCTCGACCTCCACCAGCTCACCGCGGCTGACCTGGTCGGCCTGCCCGGCGAGCACGCGGAGGGAGCGGGAGATGCTGCGGCCGGTGAGGGCGGCGCCGAGCGTCGCGGCGAACAGCACGCCCAGCGCGGCGAGCAGCGTCCGGTCGCGGCGGTCGTCGGCGGCCTCGTGGTCGGCGGCCGCGGCGGCCTGGGCACCGTCGACCGCGGTCTGCAGCAGCCCGGTCAGGGCGGCGTCCCGGTCGTTGGTGTGGCTGACCAGTGCGGCCACCTGCAGGATCGAGATCGGGGCGGCCGTCACGTCGTCGGCCTGCGCGGCCAGGACGTCGTCGACCGAGGTCAGCGCGTCCGACGTCCGGACGCCGTCCCAGGCGGCCTGCAGCGCCGGCTGCGCGAGCTCGTCCATCTGGCTGCGCGCGTCGGTGTAGGTGCGCCAGGCGGCGCGCCAGTCCAGGGCGGGACCGTCGGTGCCGGAGAGGGTGGTCTGGGTGCTGAGGAACAGCGGGATCGCGCGGCTCGCCGTGCGGGCCAGCCGGGCGACGAGCTCCACGTCGTGCGTGGCGAGGTTGGTCTCGGCGGAGACCTCCTCCCCGCCGGCCGCCGACGCCGCGTCCCGCTGGGCGGCCATGAGCATGTCGGAGACGGCCAGGTACTGCGTGTAGGTGTCCTGCGGGGAGGCCTGCTGGCCGGCCGAGCCGGCCCGCACGGCGGCGAGCTGCGCGGTGGCGCGCTCGGCGACCTCGGCACCCACGGACCCGGCGGGCAGGGAGGCGAGCGCACCGTCGGTGACCTGCTGCGCCTGCGCGAGCCCCTTCTCGGCGTCGGCCAGCTGCGCCGCGACGAGGAAGGACGGGAGCCCGGTGAGGGCCACCGCGCCGGGGTCGCGCAGGACGGCGATGGACAGCACCGGGATGATCTCGTGCTCGACGCTGCTGCGGGCGGCGTCCAGCTGCGCGACGGCGCGCACCGCGGACTCCGCACCGGTCGCGGTCGCCGCCTCGGTCACGGCGCCCTGCACGAGGACGGTGGTGAGCGCGGCGACGCCGATCGTCGGGACGAGCACCAGGGCCGAGAGGTGTGCCCACAGGGGGGTGCCCCGGCCCGCCGGGCGGGTCGTGGATCGGAGTCGCATGCCCTCCCATCGGCCTGCGACACCTCGGTGTTGAGCGCCCCACCCGGAGGGGTGAGGCGTCAGGGGGTGGGCGCGGAGGGTCTCGAACCCCCGACCACTCGCTTGTAAGGCGAGCGCTCTACCGCTGAGCTACGCGCCCCCGGCCCCCTCGCAGGGCCCTACGAGGGGGTCCTTCCTCAGGCCGCGGCGGACAGGCCGGCGACGGCGTCCTTCCAGCCGGACTGCGCACGGGCGTCACCGGGCTGGTTGACCTCGGCGAAGGCGATCGCCCCCTCGGCGTCGACGAGGAAGGTGCCGCGCAGGGCCATGCCGGCCTTGTCGTTGAACACGTCGTAGGCGCGGGCGGTGTCGCCGTGCGGCCAGAAGTCCGACAGCAGCGGGAACTCGAAGCCCTCCTTCTCGCGGAAGGCCTTGAGGCTGAAGGTCGGGTCGGTGGAGATCGCGACCACCTGGACGCCGGCCTCGGTGTAGGAGCCCAGCTCGTCGCGCAGCTGGCACAGCTCACCGGTGCAGATGCCGGAGAAGGCGAACGGGTAGAACACCACGAGCACCGGCCGGCCCCGCAGGTCGGCCAGCGACACGACCTGCTTGTCCTGGTCGGGGAGGCTGAACTCGGGCGCGACGTCACCGACGGAGAGGCTCATGCCCTCATCGTGCCGCACCCGGTGACGGCCTGGAACGGCCCCCTCGCAGGGGCCCGCGCCGTCGGCCCCGTCGCAGGGGCCCGTCACGAGCGGAGCGAGTGGCGGGGGGCGACGGGGTCTTCGGATCAGCGACGGGTGCGGGCGGCCTTCGGCGTGACCAGCCGGATGCCCGACCAGTCCTTGGCCGCGGAGATGCTGGAGGTCTGCTGCAGTCCGGCGGTGGGGGCGGCCTCGGTGACGTCACCGGGCTCGACGTGGCCGGGCCGCCCGGACTTCGGGACCAGCAGCCACACCACGCCGTCCTCGGCGAGGGAGGCGATGGCGTCCACGAGGGCGTCGATCAGGTCGCCGTCGTCCTCGCGCCACCACAGCAGGACGGCGTCGGCCACCTCGTCGGAGTCCTCGTCGACCATGTCCCCGCCGGAGAGCTCGACGACGGAGTCGCGCAGGTCCTCGTCGACGTCCTCGTCCCAGCCGAGCTCCTGCACGACCATGCCCGGCTTGATCCCCAGCCGGGCAGCCATGCTGGTGCTCCCCGAGTCGACGCTCATCCCTGCTGTTCCTCCATGTGCTCGACTGCCCGGTCTGCTCCGGGCTTCAGCTTCGTGCGGTGCCCGTCGCGTGTGCGCCGGGCGGGTGTCCTGCAGGGATGGTGCCCTGTCCCGGACCGACGTGCCCGGCCGGGACCCTTCCCGGCTCTGCCCGGCGGCTGCCGGGCGTCGCGGGCGGACCTCACCGGGCCACCGTTGCAGCGGAGCGTAGGGCATCGGCGGCACGGCGCAAGGTCTGCGCACGACCGCAGGGGTCACGGGGGCCGGCGGCGGGGTCCCGAAGGCCGTCGGAGGGGTCTCCGGGGACATCCGCAGGGGCCCGATCGCGAGGCAACGTGACGTGCGCCGCCCCGGCAGGAGACGATGGGCACATGAGTGCCACGCAGCAGTCGGACGGAGACCCCGCCCGCATCACCGGCAGCCCCCGCGCGGTCATCACCGACGGGCGGCCGAGCCAGCTCCCCGACACCGACCCGGACGAGACCCAGGAGTGGCTGGAGTCCCTCGACGCGGTCGTCGACAACGCCGGCCGCAACCGCGCCCGCTACCTGATGCTCCGCATGCTGGAGCGCAGCCGCGAGCAGCAGGTCGGCGTCCCCGCGCTGCGGAGCACCGACTACATCAACACGATCGCCCCGGAGCAGGAGCCGTGGTTCCCCGGCGACGAGGACGTCGAGCGCCGGATCCGCGCCTACATCCGGTGGAACGCCGCGATCATGGTCCACCGCGCCCAGCGGCCGGGGATCTCCGTCGGCGGCCACATCTCCTCCTACGCCTCGTCGGCGTCGCTGTACGAGGTGGGCTTCAACCACTTCTTCCGCGGCAAGGACCACCCCGGCGGCGGCGACCAGATCTACTTCCAGGGGCACTCCTCCCCCGGCATCTACGCCCGCGGCTACCTCGAGGGCCGGCTCGACGAGCACCAGCTCGACGGCTTCCGCCAGGAGGTCAGCCACTCCGGCGGCGGGCTCTCGTCCTACCCGCACCCGCGGCTGATGCCCGACTTCTGGGAGTTCCCCACGGTCTCCATGGGCCTGGGCCCGATGAACGCGATCTACCAGGCGCGGTTCAACCGCTACCTGCACGACCGCGGCATCGCCGACACCTCCGACCAGCACGTCTGGGCGTTCCTGGGTGACGGCGAGATGGACGAGGTCGAGTCGATCGGCCCCATCGGGCTGGCCGCCCGCGAGGAGCTGGACAACCTCACCTTCGTCGTCAACTGCAACCTGCAGCGCCTCGACGGCCCGGTCCGCGGCAACGGCAAGGTCATCCAGGAGCTGGAGTCGATCTTCCGCGGCGCCGGCTGGAACGTCATCAAGGTCGTCTGGGGCCGCGGCTGGGACAAGCTGCTGGCCGCCGACCGCGACGGCGCGCTGGTGAACCTGATGAACTCCACGCCCGACGGCGACTACCAGACCTACAAGGCCGAGGACGGCGCCTACGTCCGCGAGCACTTCTTCGGTCGTGACCCACGCACCCGCAAGCTGGTCGAGGGCATGAGCGACAAGGAGGTCTGGGACCTGCAGCGCGGTGGCCACGACTACCGCAAGGTCTACGCCGCCTACAAGGCCGCGATGGAGCACAAGGGCCAGCCCACGGTCATCCTCGCCAAGACCATCAAGGGCTGGACGCTGGGCAGCCACTTCGAGGGCCGCAACTCCACGCACCAGATGAAGAAGCTGACGGCCGAGGACCTGGCCAACTTCCGCGACCGGCTGCACCTGCCGATCCCGGACGAGGCGCTGGACAAGACCCTGCCGCCCTACTACAAGCCCGCCGCCGACTCCGACGAGATGCAGTACATGCTCGAGCGGCGTCAGGCCCTCGGTGGGTCGATCCCCCGCCGCCGGCACACCGCCGCGCAGCTCAAGGCCCCCGACGACAAGGCCTTCGAGGTCGTGCGCCGCGGGTCGGGCAAGCAGGAGGTCGCCACCACCATGGCGTTCGTCCGGCTGCTCAAGGAGCTCATCAAGGACCCCGAGCTCGGCCCGCGCTTCGTACCGGTGATCCCCGACGAGGCCCGCACCTTCGGGCTGGACTCGCTCTTCCCGACGAAGAAGATCTACAACCCGCACGGCCAGAACTACACCTCGGTCGACCGCGAGCTGATGCTGGCCTACAAGGAGTCCACGACCGGGCAGATCCTGCACGAGGGCATCAACGAGGCCGGCTCGTCGGCGTCGTTCATCGCCGCGGGCACCTCGTACGCCACGCACGGCGAGGCCATGATCCCGATCTACATCTTCTACTCGATGTTCGGGTTCCAGCGCACCGCCGACGAGTTCTGGGCGGCCGCCGACCAGATGACCCGCGGCTTCCTGCTCGGCGCCACCGCCGGCCGGACGACGCTGAACGGTGAGGGCCTGCAGCACGAGGACGGCCACTCGCTGCTGCTGGCCGAGACCAACCCCGCCGTCGTGTCCTACGACCCCGCGTTCTCCTACGAGGTCGGGCACATCGTCAAGGACGCCCTCCGCCGGATGTACGGCGAGGACCCGGGCGCGCCGCTGGGCGGCGACCGCGACCCGAACGTCATGTACTACCTGACGATCTACAACGAGCCCTACGTGCAGCCGGCCGAGCCCGCGGACCTGGACGTGACCGGCCTGCTGGCCGGCATGTACCGCTACGCCGAGGGCCCGGCTGTGGAGGGCTCTGCCGACGAGGGCGGGGCCACGGGCACCAAGGCGCAGGTGCTGGCCTCCGGTGTCGCGGTGCCGTGGGCGCTGCGGGCGCAGGAGCTGCTGGCCGAGGACTGGGGCGTCTCGGCGGACGTGTGGTCGGTGACCTCGTGGAACGAGCTGCGCCGCGAGGCCCTGGCCGCCGAGGAGTGGAACCTGCTCAACCCGGCCGAGGAGCCGAAGGTCCCCTATGTCACCGCCCAGCTGGCCGACGCCCCCGGGCCGGTCGTCGCGGTCTCGGACTGGATGAAGGCGGTGCCGGACCTGCTGGCGCCGTTCATGCCGAACGGGATGACGTCGCTGGGCACCGACGGGTTCGGCCTGTCCGACACCCGCCCGGCGCTGCGGCGGCACTTCCGGGTCGACGCCGAGTCGATCGTCGTCCGCACGCTGGCCTCGCTGGCCAACCGCGGCGAGATCGAGCGCGACGTCGTCCGGCAGGCCGTAGACAAGTACCGGATCGGCGACGTCCAGGCCGCCCCGGAGGACACCAGCACCACCCCCGAGCAGCAGCCCGAGGCGTAGCAGTCCCCTGATGGAGTCCCAGCGCATCAAAAACCGAGCGCTGGGACTCCATCAGCACGTTCAGGACAGCGCCTGGACCGCCATGAGGGCGTACATCGCGACGCCGGCGGGGAGCGCCGACTCGTCGAACACGACCAGGTTCGAGTGGTTGCCCGGCGCGGTGGCCGGGTCGAGCTCGGGCAGCCGCGCGCCGAGGAAGGCCATGGCGCCCGGCACCTGCTCGAGCACGTAGGAGAAGTCCTCGGCGCCCATCAGCGGCTGCGCCATCACCGCACTGGCCTCCGCGCCCAGCAGGACGGCGGCGGCCTCGGTCACCTGGGCGGCGACCTCGGCGTCGTTGACGGTCACCGGGTAGCCCTCGACGTGCACGAACTCCCCGCGCAGCTCGTGAGCCGCGGCGACGTGCTCCCCCACCCGCTGCACCGAGGCCAGCACGTCCGCCCGGCGCTCGGGCGACAGGGTGCGGATCGTGCCGTGCACCAGCGCGGTCTCCGGGATGATGTTGTCCGTCCGCCCGGCCTCCAGGTGCCCGACGGTGACGACGGCGGGGTCGAAGACGTCGACGCGGCGGGTGACCATCATCTGCAGCGCCAGGATGATCTCGGCGGCCACCGGCACCGGGTCGGCGGCCATGTGCGGGGTCGAGGCGTGCCCCCCGCGGCCGTGCACGGTGATCGTGAACTGGTCGGCCGAGGCCATCATCGAGCCGGGCCGCACGTTGATCGTGCCGGTGGGGAACGCCGCGGAGATGTGCAGCGCGAACGCACCGCTGACCGGGGCCTCCGGGACGACGTCCAGCAGCCCCTCGTCGAGCATGAACCGGGCGCCGTGGTGGCCCTCCTCCCCCGGCTGGAACATGAACACGACCTGCCCGGCGAGGGACTCCCGGCGCTCGGACAGCAGCCGGGCCGCCCCGACGAGCATCGCCACGTGGGTGTCGTGGCCGCAGGCGTGCATGACGCCGGGGTTCTCGGAGGCGAAGTCCAGGCCGGTGTCCTCGGCCACGGGCAGGGCGTCCATGTCCCCGCGCAGCAGGTAGGTGGGGCCGGGGCGACCGCCGCGCAGGACGCCGACCACCGACGTGGTGCTCGTGCCGGTGGTCACCTCGATCGGCAGGTCGGCCAGCGCCTCGACGACCAGCGCCTGGGTGCGCGGCAGCTGCAGCCCGATCTCCGGGGTGCGGTGCAGGGCGCGGCGGAGCTCGACGGTGCGGTCGGCGTCGGCGCGGGCGGCGGCGAGCAGGTCAGCGGCTACGGATGCATCGGCAGGCATGCCGCACAGTCTGTAGCAACGCTCACGACCGGGGGAACCGCTAGCGTGCCCGGCATGTCCTGGGACGACAGCCGCCGATCGTTCACCGAGGCCGCCGGGTGGTTCCTGTCCACGGTCGACCGGGTCGGCGACCGCTGGACCGAGCCGGGGCTCGGCGAGTGGGACGTGCGCGCCCTCGTCGGCCACACCAGCCGGTCGTTCCTCACGGTGGAGGCCTACCTCGCCCGCCCCGCCGCCACCGCCGAGATCCGCTCCTCGGCCGGGTACTACGCGGCGACCCGCGCGGCGGCGGCCTCCCCCGCGGTCGCCACCCGCGGGCGCGAGGCCGGTGCGGCCCTGGGCGGGGCACCCGCCGCCGCCGTGCACGACATCGCCGCGCGCGTGCTCGCCCTCGTCGGCACCTGCGACGGCACCGAGCTGGTGACCACGATCGCCGGTGGCATGCGCCTGGTGGACTACCTGCCGACCCGCACGTTCGAGCTGGTCGTGCACGGCCTGGACCTCGCGCGGGCACTGGGCGAGCCGCTCGACGTCCCGGCGGCGCCCGCGGCGGAGGCCCTCGCGCTGGTCGCCGAGCTGGCGGTCACCGGCGGGCAGGCCGGCCCGCTGCTGCTGGCCGCGACCGGCCGGACGACGGACCTCTCAGTCCTCTGACGCCCACGCCGGGCGGGCGGCGTCCAGCTGCCAGACCAGCACCCGGTCGCCGTCCGCCGGCTCGGCTCCGGTGAGCACCTCCTCGCCGCGCACGACCACCCGCAGCCCCGCGGGCACGTCCGCCCCGGCCGGCCCGAGCCAGAGCCGGGCGTCGGGGCGGCCGAGGTCGACCCAGCCGGTGGGCCGCAGCAGCACGTCGTGCGCCGGCTGCGCGCCCGGGGCGGCGGCCCGCAGGTACGTCTGGACGACGTGCGCCCCGCTCGCGCCGGCGACCTCGTCGTGCTCGAGCCCACGCCCGGCCCGCAGCACCGCCACGTCGCCGGGACCGAGCACCGCCTCCCGGCCCCAGGCGTGCCGCAGCGACCCGGCGAGCAGGACGGCGACCACGTCGACGTCGGCGTGCGCGTGCCGGCCGTACCCGGTGCCGCCGTCGAGCCGGTCGTCGGCCATCCGCAGCAGCGGGCCCAGCGACCCGTCGTCCGGTTCGAGCAGCACCCGCGAGGTCACGCCGACAGCCTGCCCGGCAGCGCCCGGAACGCAAGCGCCACGAGCAGCGTCCAGGCGACCCCGAGCGCCCACCCGCCGACCACGTCGGACAGGAAGTGCACCCCCAGCCACATCCGCGTGCAGCCCACCAGCAGGGCCAGCGCGACGCCGGCGGCCAGCGCCCCGCGCCGTCCGGCCCGCGACAACCGCGGCCAGGCGAGCAGCAGGCCGACGGTGACCAGGGTGGCGATGCCGGAGGCGTGCCCGCTGGGGAAGCTCAGCGAGTCCAGCCGCGCGCCGCCGTCGGCGAACTGGGGGCGCGCCCGCCCGACCAGCTCCTTGACCGCGGTGGTCAGCGGGCCCACGAGCGCGGTGGCGGTCAGCACCCACCCGGCGGTCCGCCACGCGCGTCGGCGCGCCAGGACGACCAGCACCGGCAGGACGACGACCGCCCGGACGGCGGAGGACCCGGGCGCCGTGGCCACCTGCAGGACCGCCTCGTGCAGCCCCGACCGGTCGTCGCCGGCGTAGAGGGCGGAGCTGACCGCGCGGTCCAGCCGGAGCAGCGGCCCGGCCTGCACCGCCACCGCCCGGCCGAGCAGCGCGACGAGACCCAGGAGGAGAATCGAGACGACGACGACCGCCGCCGGGCGACCCGAACGGGCGGTGTGCACGCACTCCACGATCCCCGACGGTGCGCGCCGTGACAGGCTCGGGGCATGGAACCAGCCGCCCGGGCCGGGGTGAGCCCGCCCTCGGAGGCCACCCTGCGCCGGCTCGAGCGCGCCTCGGGCGCCCTGGCGACGCAGGCGGTGGCCCGGATGGACGAGGAGCTGTCCTGGTTCCGGGCGATGCCGGCGGCCCAGCGGTCGTGGGTGACGCTGGTGGCCCAGGCGGGGATCGCCTCGCTGGTCGAGTGGTGCCGCAACCCCGGCCGGCCGCCGAAGCTCACCGGAGAGGTGTTCGGCGCCGCGCCCCGCGAGCTCATGCACGCCGTCCCGCTCAAGCGCTCGGTCGACCTGATCAAGGTCACCGTCGAGGTGGTCGAGGACCGGGTCGAGCAGGTCGCCGAGCCCGGGGACGCCGACCGGCTGCGGCTGACCGTGCTGCAGTTCAGCCGGGAGATCGCCTTCGCCGCCGCGCACGTCTACGCCAGCTTCGCGGAGAACCGCGGCGCCTGGGACGCCCGGCTGGAGGCCCTCGTCGTCGACGCCCTGGTGCGCGGCGACCGCTCCGAGGAGCTGCCCGGCCGTGCCGCCGCGCTCGGCTGGGCGGAGACCGAGCCGGTGTTCGTGCTGGTGGGTTCCGCGCCGCCGGACGGGCAGGACGCCCGGGCCGCCGTCCGCCGGGCCGCCCGGTCGCTGGGCTGCGAGGTGCTCGTCGGGGTGCACGCCGACGAGCTGGTCGTCGTCCTCGGCGGGGCCGCCGACCCGGCGGCGGTCACCGACCGGGTCTGCCGCGAGTTCGGGCCGGGCCCGGTCGTGCGGGGACCGCGGGTCGACTCGCTCGCCCGCGCCGGGGAGTCCGCGACCGCCGCGCTGGCCGGGCTCCGCGCCGCGGCCGCCTGGCCCGACGCCCCCCGCCCGGTCGACGCCGAGGACCTGCTGCCCGAGCGCGCCCTGGACGGCGACCCACTGGCCCGCGCGGCGCTGTCCGAGCGGATCGCGCTGCCGCTGCAGGGCGCCGGCGGCGAGGTGCTCGAGACGGTGCGCACCGTGCTGGGCACCGGTGGCAACCTGGAGGCCAGCGCCCGCGCCTTGTTCGTGCACACCAACACCGTGCGGTACCGCCTCAAGCGGGCCACCGAGCTCACCGGCTACTCGGCGACCGACCCGCGGGGGGCGTGGACGCTGCAGCTCGCGCTCGCCCTCGCCCACCTGGAGGGCGACCGCTCGCTGTGGCACTGACGTCGTGGGGTTCTTCACCGACACGCGGCCGCGCGGCTGGTTGACCGGGCCCGTCTTGTAGGGATCCTCCAAAGAGTCGTGGGTGTTGTTCGTGGGCGATGCCAGTACGCGCGGGCCGCCGGAATGGCACGGTGAACAGGTGCTCGCCGTCCTCGCCCCTGGTCAGGGGGCCCAGAAGCCCGGGATGCTCACCGAGTGGCTCGACCTCCCGGGCGCCGAGTCCTTCTTCCGCTGGGCCGGTGCCATCGCCGACGCCGACCTCCTCGAGCTCGGCACGACCGGCGACGCGGAGGCCATCCAGGACACCGCGGTGACCCAGCCGCTGGTCGTCGCCATGAGCCTGTTCATCGCCCGCGAGCTGGGCGGTCTGCCCGGCCCGGTCGTGCACTCGCCGCAGACCGGCCGGGACGTCGTCATCGCCGGGCACAGCGTCGGTGAGCTCACCGCCGCCGCGCTGGCCGGGGTGCTGTCGGTGGAGGCCGCGATCGCGCTGACCGCCGTCCGCGGCCGGGCGATGGCCCGCGCCTGCGCGCTGGAGCCCACCGGGATGTCCGCCGTCCTGGGCGGGGACCCCGCCGAGGTGCTGGCCGCGATCGAGGGGCACGGCCTGACGCCGGCCAACATGAACGGCGGCGGGCAGGTCGTCGCCGCCGGTCCCCTCGACGGGCTGGCCGCGCTCAAGGCAGACCCGCCGGCCAAGGCCCGGATCGTGCCGCTGTCGGTCGCCGGTGCCTTCCACACGTCCTACATGGCCCCCGCCCGCGAGGAGCTCGAGGGCCTGGTCGGCGGTCTCCGCCCGGCCGACCCCAGCCGGCTGCTGCTGTCCAACGCCGACGGCGCCGCGGTCGGCAGCGGCGCTGAGGTCGTCTCCCGGCTGGTCAGCCAGGTCACCAGCCCCGTGCGCTTCGACGCGTGCCTGGCCACCCTGCGCGGCCTCGGGGTCGCCGCGGTGCTCGAGCTGCCGCCGGCCGGCGCGCTCGCCGGCCTGGCCAAGCGGGAGTGGAAGGGCGCCGGCATCGAGGTGCTGGCCCTCACCGGTCCCGCCGAGCTCGACCGCGCCCGTGAGCTCATCGCCGCCGAGCGTGGCCGCGCCGAGGCCGAGCACGCCCCGGAGTGGCGCGTGCTCGTCTCCCCCGCCCGCGGCACCGTCGTCCCGGCCGAGGTGCCCGAGGGCACCCGGGTCCCGGCCGGCACGCCGCTGGGCCGCATCCGTGGCCGCCGGGAGGAGGTCGACGTGTCCGCCGGGTACGACGGCGTCCTCGCCGAGTGGCTCGTGCAGGACGGCGACCTCGTCGACGCCGGAGATCCGCTCGTCCGTCTCTACCCGGAGGTTCCCCGATGACCGCCATCACGCTGCGCAAGGGCGCGCCCGGCGCACAGATCCTGGGACTGGGCGCCTACCGGCCGCGCCGCCGGGTCACCAACGACGAGCTGTCCACGATGATGGACACCAACGACGAGTGGATCCAGACCCGCGTCGGCATCGCCGAGCGCCGCTGGGCGTCCGAGGACGAGACGCTGGTCGAGATGGCGGTCGCCGCCGGCGGCAAGGCGCTGGCCGCCAGCGGCCTGGCCCCCGAGGACGTCGACCTGGTCATCGTGGCCAGCGCCAGCCTGACCGCGCCGATCCCGGGCATCGGCCCGCAGGTCGCCCACCGCCTCGGCATCCCCCGCCCCGGCGCCTTCGACCTCAACGCCGGCTGCGCCGGGTTCTGCTACTCCCTCGGCCTGGCCAGCGACGCCATCCGCAGCGGCGATGCCCGCAACGTGCTGGTGGTCGGGGTCGAGCGGCTCACCGACGTCACCGACCTCGCCGACCGCACCACCGCGGTGATCTTCGCCGACGGCGCGGGCGCGGCCGTGGTGGGCGCCTCCGAGGAGCCCGGCATCGGCCCGGCCGTGTGGGGCAGCGACGGCGACCAGTACAACGCCATCGAGATCGCCGCGGGCCGCTCCACGATGACCATGGCCGGCCAGGCGGTCTACCGCTGGGCGACCACGAAGCTCACCGAGACCCTGTTCGAGGCGCTGGACCGGGCCGGCGTGACCGCCGCCGACATCGACGTCTTCGCCCCGCACCAGGCCAACCTGCGGATCGTCGAGTCGATGGCCAAGAAGCTGGGCCTGACCGAGGACACCGTGATCGCCCGCGACATCGTCCAGTCCGGCAACACGTCGGCCGCCTCCATCCCGCTGGCGCTCACCGCGCTGCAGGAGTCCGGCGAGGCGAAGTCCGGCGACCTGGTGCTGGTGCTCGGCTACGGCGCCGGGCTCACCTTCGCCGGTCAGGTGCTCCGCCTCCCCTGAGGCCCCGGTGACCCGCCTCCGGTGAGGCGGGCGCCCCCCACACTCCCGGGACACCCGTCCCGGACGACGGCAGCCACCCAGCCGCCGTCACCCCGCCAGAGAGAGGACCCAGCGTGCCCAGCACCGCAGACATCCAGGCCGGTCTCGCCGAGATCCTGGAGGAGGTGGCCGGGGTCGCCCCCGCCGACGCCACCCCCGAGAAGTCCTTCACCGACGACCTGGACGTCGACTCGCTGTCCATGGTCGAGATCGCCACCGCGGTCGAGGACAAGTTCGGCGTCGCCATCCCCGACGACGAGCTCGCCAACATCAAGACCGTCGGCGACGCGATCTCCTTCATCGAGTCCCACCAGTAGTAGAAGGACCACCTCTCCCCCCACGCCTCGCACGCTCGGCGCGGGCCCCTGAGAGGTGGCCGAAACACCTCACCAGGCCGTCCGGCCAGTCAGTCCCAGGAAGGAACGTCCCATGAGCACGCCCACCGCCGATGTCGTCGTCACCGGGCTCGGCGCCACCACGCCCCTCGGTGGCGACGTGGCCTCCACCTGGGAGGCACTGCTGGCCGGCCGGTCCGGGGTCACCCGGATCACCGACGACTGGGTCAAGGAGTTCCCCGCCCAGCTCGTCGCCCGGCTCTCCAGCGAGCCCGCCGACACCCTCGACCGGGTGCGCATCCGCCGGCTGGACCGCAGCCAGCAGGTCGCGGTGGTCGCCGCCGAGGAGGCCTGGCGCGACGCGGCCGGCGCCGACTCCGGCGTCGCCCCCGAGCGGATCGCCGTGGTCTTCGGCACCGGCATCGGCGGCGCGCTCACCCTGCTCGGCCAGGACGACATCCTGGAGGAGAAGGGGCCCAAGCGCGTCTCCCCCTTCACCATCCCGATGCTCATGCCCAACGGCCCGGCCGCCGCGGTCGGGCTGGCCGTCGGCGCCCGCGCCGGCGTGCACGCCCCGGTCAGCGCCTGCGCCTCGGGTGCGGAGGCCATCCGCTGGGGCCTGGACCTGCTGCGGCTCGGCCGCGCCGACATGGTCGTCGTCGGCGGCACCGAGGCCTGCGTGCACCCGCTGCCCATGGCCGGCTTCGCCGCCATGCGCGCCATGAGCACCCGCAACGACGAGCCCGAGCGCGCCTCCCGCCCCTTCGACAAGGGCCGCGACGGCTTCATCCTGGGTGAGGGGGCGGCCGCGCTCGTGCTCGAGCGCGCCGACGCCGCCCAGGCCCGCGGCGCCAAGGTCTACGCCCGGCTCGCCGGCGCCGGCGGCACCTCCGACGGCTACGACCTGGTCGCCCCGCACCCCGAGGGCGAGGGTGCGGCCCGCGCGATCGGCGCCGCCATCCGGGACGCCGGGCTGACCGCCGCCGACATCGGCCACGTCAACGCCCACGCCACCTCCACGCCGCTGGGCGACACCGCCGAGGCCACCGCCATCCACGACGCGATCGGCGACCACACCCTGGTCACCGCCACCAAGAGCCAGACCGGTCACCTGCTGGGTGCCGCCGGTGCGCTCGAGTCGGTGTTCGCGATCCTCGCGCTGCGCGACCAGGTCGTGCCGGCCACCGCCAACCTCGAGGACCTCGACGACAACCCGGCCGTGCAGGCGCTGGACATCGTCCGCGGCGAGCCCCGCAAGGCCAGCTTCGACGCCGTCCTCAACGACTCGTTCGGCTTCGGCGGCCACAACATGGCCGTGGTCTTCACCAAGGCCTAGCGGCCCCCGACCCACCAGTCCGGTCCGGGCCCCCACCGGGGCCCGGACCGCTCCCTCCCGCTCTGAGGAGCAGTTCATGACCACCGTGCACGCCGATCCGCCCGCTGCGACCGTCGACCCGCGGGACCCCGAGCACCGCCTCGAGCAGTTCTTCGACGCCGGTTCGCTGCAGCTGCTCGCCGCCCGGGACACGTCCGGCGTGCTGGCCGCCCGCGGCACCGTGGCCGGCTCCCCGGCGATCGCCTACTGCACCGACGCCACGATCATGGGCGGGGCGATGGGCCTGGACGGGTGCCGGCACATCGTCGACGCCATCGACGCCGCGCTGCGCGAGCGGGTCCCGGTCGTGGGCATCTGGCACTCCGGCGGTGCCCGGCTGGCCGAGGGCGTCGTCGCCCTGCACGCGGTCGGTGAGGTCTTCGCCGCGATGGTGCGCGCCTCCGGGCGCATCCCGCAGATCTCCGTCGTCCTGGGTGCGGCCGCCGGCGGCGCCGCCTACGGTCCCGCGCTCACCGACCTGGTGATCATGAGCCCCGCCGGGCGGGTCTTCGTGACCGGCCCGGACGTCGTCCGCTCGGTCACCGGCGAGAACGTCGACCAGGAGCAGCTCGGCGGCCCCGACACCCACGGCCGCCGCTCCGGCGTCGTCCACGTGGTGACCGAGAGCGAGGCCGAGGCGCTGGAGACGGCCCGGACGGCGGTCGACCTGCTCGCCGCCCAGGGCAGCTTCTCCCCCGCCGAGGGCGAGCCGACCGCCGACCTGATGAGCCTGCTGCCCGAGCAGCGCAACCGCGCCTACGACGTCAAGCCGCTGGTCGCCGCGGTGCTGGACGGCCCCGGCCTGGAGCTGCACCCGCGCTTCGCCCCCAACGTGATCACCACGCTGGGCCGGATGGCCGGGCGCACCGTGGGCGTCGTGGCCAACAACCCGCTGCGGCTGGGCGGCTGCCTGGACTCCGCGTCGGCGGAGAAGGCGGCCCGGTTCGTGCGGATGTGCGACGCCTTCGGGGTGCCGCTGGTCGTGCTGGTCGACGTCCCGGGCTACCTGCCGGGTGTGGGCCAGGAGTGGGACGGCGTCGTCCGCCGCGGCGCCAAGCTGCTGCACGCCTTCGCCGAGGCCGTGGTGCCGCGGGTGACGCTGGTGACCCGCAAGTCCTACGGCGGCGCCTACATCGCGATGAACGCCCGCTCGCTGGGCGCGACCGCGGTGTTCGCGTGGCCGGGCGCCGAGGTGGCCGTGATGGGCGCCAAGGCCGCCGTGGGCATCCTGCACCGCAAGAAGCTGGCCGCGGCGCAGCCCGGTGAGCGCGAGGCGCTGCACGCGCAGCTGGCCGCCGAGCACGAGCGGATCGCCGGCGGCGTGAACCGGGCGATGGAGATCGGTGTCGTGGACGCCGTCGTCGACCCGTCGGAGACCAAGCGCCGGCTGGTGGCCGCGCTGACCGAGGCGCCGTCCGGGCGCGGGGCACACGGCAACATCCCGCTGTGACACCGGGCCCGGAGAGGGCCCAGAACGCGACGCGGCCCGGCCCCTCTGCGGAGGGGGCCGGGCCGCTGTCCGTGGTGCAGGTCCACCACGGCAGCACGTGGTGGACCTCCGGCCCCGCTGCAGGGACCCGCGCCGCGCGGAGCGTGGCGTGGGGGGCAGTGGGGTCCTTCCTCAGACGACCTGGTGCAGCCAGGTGACGGGGGCGGCGTCGCCGGCGTGGCGGTAGGCCTCGAGGTCCTCGTCCCAGGCGGAGCCCAGCAGGGCGTCGACACCGTGCCGGAAGGCCTCGACCGAGTTCGCGGTGGCGGCCAGGTGGCGGAGCTGCTGCTCGCTGATGACGAGGTCGCCGTTCGCGCTCACCGGGGAGCGGTGCACACCGCGGCCGGGCACGTAGGACATGCGCTCGCCGTCGTTGCCGTGGCTGGCCTCCTCGGTGACCTCGAAGCGCAGCATCGGCCACTGCTTGAGGGCAGCCACCAGCTTCGCCCCGGTCCCGGGGGCGCCCGTCCAGGCGACCTCGGCACGGTAGGCACCGCGCGCCATGGGCTGGTCAGCCCATGACAGGGACACCGGCGCGCCGACGACGCGCTCGAGCGCCCACTCGACATGCTGGCAGAGAGCCTTCGGGCACGAGTGCACGAAGACGACACCCTGGGTTGACCGTCGCTGCACGGCGCACCTCCATCGACTCGACTGACTCCGTCTTCCCCAACGGACCTGTCGTGCGGTGGACTGCTCACGTACCTCGGCGGCTCTCAGAGCGACCAGGGTGAGTCTGCCGGATCATGACCCGGTCGCGCCAGCCCGCACTGGTGTGGATGAGACGACTGGGACGCCAGTGGTCCAGCGAGGCGGGCATTCCCGCAGCTCAGCGACGATCTTGGTGCGACACGTGGACGGATCCACCCGGGATCGTCCACCTGTCGGGCAGCGGCGGAGTCCCTCGACGGCCGCTCCCCCGCCAACGCTAGCGTGGACGCCTGGGGCGGTAGCTCAGCCGGTCAGAGCACGGGACTCATAATCCCTGGGTCGTGGGTTCGAGCCCCACCCGCCCCACTTCTCCTGACCGGCGCTGCTGCCCGGGCGGGGTCAGGGCCCGGGCGGCGGCGCCGGCTCACCGGCCGACGCGCGTCCTCACGGCAGGGGGCGGTCCGGAGCGGCGCCGGGGTGGCCGGCCCGGTCGGACACCGCGACCCCGGTCCGGACCGAGCACAGCCCAGGACGCCGGGCTCCCGCGGTGTCCGCCGTCCCGTCGGCAGCCGGGCGACCAGGTGGAGGGCGCGGTGGGGACCCGGCGGGCCGGCTGCGACGGCGCCGTCCTCGTCGTCCTGCTCGTCCTCGTCACCGGGCTCGAGCCGGCCCGCGAGCCCGACGAGCACCAGCATCCGGGTCACCAGACCGGGCGTGGCCTGCAGGGTGAGCGGCACCCCGCGCAGCTGCGCCGTCCGGCTGGCCAGCAGGAGGGCGCGCAGACCACCGGCGCTGAGGAACCGGGTCTGCCGCACGTCGATCGAGACCGCGCTGGGCCGGGCCTCCCAGGTACGGGTCAGCGCCCCGTCCAGCAGCCCGCACGTGGAGTGGTCGACGTCCCCGACCACCGTGAGGACAACGCGTCCCGGCGTGACGAGTCGCTCCACGACCGTCAGGACGCAGAGGTCCTCGGCGTAGAAGGCGGTGGTGCAACGTCCTGACATGGCGCTTCCCCTCGGTCGTGAGGGTCGCCGGGTCCGGGGCCACCTGGAGTGCGACGTCACGATAGCGCCGCACGCCCGGCGTGGACAGTCCCGGCGCCGATCGAGGACCGGTCCGGGGACGCCGACCTCACCGCCGGGGCGGGCGACCTCGCTGCTCGACGACCGCGGCTGCGACGTCCCGCAGGGGGAGGCCGTTGCGCCGGGCGTGGTCCCGCATCTGCACGAAGGCCTCGTCCACCCCGATGCCGGTGCGCTCGGCGAGCATGCCCTTGGCCTGCTCGATCACGACCCGGCTGTTCAGCGCCTCCTGCAACTGGTCGGCCACCACCGCGCGCGCGGAGATCGTGCGCTCGGCGATCAACGCGACCGACGCCACGTCGGCCAGCGCCCGGGCCAGCTTGAGCTGGCTGCCCACCAGCGCGCCCTCGGTGACCCGGAAGACGTTCATGGCGCCGATCACCTGGTCGCGCAGGCGCATGGGCACGGCCTGGGCCGACCGGTAGCCCGCCGCCTCGGCGCGCGCGCTGAACGCTGGCCAGGAGGCGCGCATCGCCGCCAGGTCCGGCGGCGTCACCGACTCACCGGTGCGGAAGCTGTCCAGGCAGGGACCGGAGTCACCCTGCAGCTCGAAGAGCTCCAGCAGCCGGACGTCGTGCGAGCTGGCCGCCAGCACCTGCAGCTCCCCCTGGGCGTCGGCCAGCATGATGCCGGCCGCGTCGGCGTCGAGCAGCCCCACCGCCCGCAGGACCAGGCGGTCGAGGAAGTCGGTCACCTCGAACCCCGTCACCAGGGAGTCGGCCAGCTCGACGAACGAGTCGGCGATCAGGTCCTCACGCGTGTTCATCCGAGTCGCCTCTCATCGGGGTCTTCTCCCCCGTCGGGCTGGTGCCGGTCACCGTCCGCGCCCTGCCGTGCCGCGTGACCTCGTTCGATGACCCCGGCACCCACCATGCCCAGATCCGTGTCGTCGAAGCGGACGCGGCGGGCCACGACGTCCTCCGCCACGTCCCTCAGCCGGCGGCCGGAGGCGAAGGCGGCGCTCCGCAGCCTGACCAGCGCCGTCCCCAGCGGGACGTCGAGCTGCACGGCGACCATCCCCGCGGCCTGGTGCACCACGGGCCGGACGTCGACCAGCTCGGCGACGTCCGCCGCGGGCCCGGTCACGTCGTCGCCGTCGGCCAGCACCAGGAGGACGGCGACGGCCGCCCCCGCGTGCGCGTGCAGCGTCGCCAGCCCGTCCGGCGACAGGTCCCCCGGCTGCCTGCAGTGGACGTCCAGCACCCCGAGCTGCACGGCCCCCACCTGCAACGGCGCGCTGAACGCCGCCCCGATGCCTAGCGAGGCCGCCTCGCGGCCGTACAGCGCCCAGCGGGCGTCGGATCCCAGGTGCGGGCTGTGCACCACCCGGCCCGTGGCCGAGGCCAGCCGGCCGGGGCCCTCGCCCAGCGTGTACTGGAGGTCCTCCCCCGCCCGGCCCAGGCCCTCGGTCGCCGCCACCACGGCCAGGGCGCCACCGGAGTCGCCCACCGCCAGTCCCACGCCGGCAGCCCCGAGGGCCCGGCTGCAGTCCTCGACGAGTGCGTCCGGCCAGCCGAGCCGGTCGGCGCGCGTCAGGACCAGGCCCAGCACGTCGGCGACCCGCGACGCCGGCCTGCCCCCGACGCTCACGACCGGCGCCGAGCCGGGTGCGGACCCGACGTGCGGTCCGGGTGTCCGGTGTCCATCGCCCACCTCGGTCCCTGGTCGCGTCCCCGACCGGGTCCGGGTCAGGTACCCCGCCGACAGCCCCGCACGGCCCCTGGCGACGCTGCCGTCCCACCCTCCCATCCACCCGACGCCGGGCGGCGTCCCACGTCGACGAGGTGAGAGCCTGCGTGCCATGACCGACGCCATCAACGAGCTCGCCGCCGAGGCTGCAGCTGCCTACCCGGGCGGGACCGTCTACGCCTACGCCGCGCAGGACGCCGTGACCGCTCGCATCCTGGTCGTCGAGGAGGGCGGTCCCGCCTTCCCCGAGGGCCGCAACATCGGGGCACCGGACGACGACGTCACCGGCAAGTGGGCCGGCATCCTCGAGGGAGCCGGCTTCGAGCCCGGGATGTGGTCCTGGTGGAACGCCATCCCCTGCGGCCTGGACCGACCGCTCACCGCGGACGACAAGGCGCGGGGCGCCAAGTACCTCAAGCGCGCCATCGCCCTGCACCCCCACCTGGAGGTCGTCCTCGCGGTCGGGCTCGTCGCGCAGCAGGTCGTCGGGACGGCCCGCCCCAGCGCCCGGGTGCTGAAGACCCGCAGTCCGCTGCGGACCGGCGCCGGTCAGCGCGAGGAGATCCGCGGGATGTTCGAGCGCGCCCGGCTGGACGCCTACCCGTTCGGGTTCCACCGGGAGGACTGAGCACGCCCACGCGCAGTCCCCGTCCGCCGGCGGGACAGCAGGCCGGTGGGGTGCGAGGCGCCGGGCGACCGGAGGTGACCGGGTCGCCGTCGATCTACATTCCGGGCATGGCTGACAAGAACCGTGTCCCCCGCCCGCTCGGGTGGTGCAGCTCCTGCCTGGCCCAGGACGAGGAGCGCCCGGCGGTGACCTCGTACCAGGGCACGTCGCTGTGCCGGGAGCACCACGCCACCGCCCACGGCGAGCAGCAGGCGTCCCTGCGGCTGGGCGACCTGGCCGCGCAGGCGCAGAGCCAGGCCGAGGCCGCCGTCGAGGAGGCCCGCAAGCTCCTGACCCGGGCCTGGAACCTGCGCGAGCAGCGCTGACCGGCAGGCCGGCGCCGTCCGGCCGAGGATGAGCACGTGCCCCTCGACTCCAGCGTCAGCTACCCCGCCTCCCCCGACGCCGTGCTCGCCGTCCTCACCGACGAGCAGTTCCTCCGGGACCGCGCCGCGGCGCTGAACGCCCAGGTGCAGGAGGTGACGGTCACCGGTCACGCCACCACCACCCGGCTGTCGGCGCCCACCGCCGGCATCCCGCCGGTCTTCGCCCGCTTCGTCGGGTCCGCGGTCGCCGTCGTCGAGCGCTCCACCTGGACGTCGGACGGCGAGGGCGGCCACCGCTCGCCGCTGGACGTCGAGTCGGAGGTCTTCGGCCGGGAGGTGCGGGTGACCGGCGAGCGGCGGCTGCGGCCCGAGGCCGGCGGCACCCGCGCGACGATCACCGGTGACGTCCGGGTCGACGCGCCGCTGGTCGGCCGGCAGGCGGAGAACGCCGTCCGCGAGCTGATGGCCGTCGTGCTCCGCAAGGAGGAGGAGCTGCTGCGCGCCCGGCTCGCCTGACCGGACCGTCGGAGGGGCGCGCGAGGATGACGGGCATGGTCGCCTTCTTCCTCCCGCGCGCCAGCGACGACGAGCAGGCCGAACGGCTCTACGACGCCCTGGCCGAGTTCGCCGGCTGCGAGCCGGCCCCGCCCGGGCAGCGGGTCGCCTCGATCACCTTCGACACCGACGGCGCCCAGTGGGTCGCCGCCGTCGGCGAACCGCTGACCGGGCGACGGACGACGTCCCGGCTGCGCCGCGGTGAGCTGGTCGAGCACACCGAGGAGCTGGGCTCCCCCAGCCGGGTGCTGGCGATCTACCCGGGCACGCCGTTCGTGGTGGTCACCGATGCCCAGCCGATCACCCCGGCCGCCTCCGAGTGGGCCAACCCGTTCACCGTCACACCGGGCGCGGTGACGCTGTTCGACCGCTGAGTCAGCGGCCCTGGCGCTGCCGGTAGCGGGCGGCCCGCTTCTCCGCGGCCGTCCGTCGGCGCTCCGACTCCGCCGCGGTGCGGCCCTGCTCGGCCTGGTCGCGCACCGCCTGGGCGGTGCCGGGCGGGAAGCCTGCCTTCTTGACCCGGTTCTCGGTCGTCTCGGGCATGTAGGCGAAGGAGAAGATCAGCCCGAGCAGCAGCCCGCCGAGCGCGGTCATGCCGCGGATCCAGAACGGGCCGGGCACCAGCAGCAGCACCAGCGCGATCGGCACGGCCATCTGCACCAGCGCCCGCGCCAGGTGCCGCTGCCCCCAGGTGCTGGTCGTGGTGTCGTGCAGCACCCAGGCGCGGTGCCGCGCGGGCAGGCCGGCGCCCATCGCGTAGCCGAGCCACCTCAGCGGCCCGGGCCGGTGCAGTCGGGTGCCGTCGTCGGCGGGCGGCAGGTCCTCGACAGGCACCTGTCCTGTGTACCCCAGTGCGACGTGGGACGGGTGTGGCAGGAGTGCACCGCGAGGGCTGCCCCCGCGGCCCCGGGAGGCGCATCATCGGTGCATGGGCACGCTCGTGATCGACGACGTCGCCCCCTTCGAGGACTGGACCACCGCCGCCCGCGCCTCCCTGGGGTTCCTGCACCGCACCATCGGGCTGGACGCCTGGATGGTCACCCACGTACAGCCACCGGACCAGCTGGTGCTGCTCACCCATCCCCGCGACGCGGTGCCCTGCGGCACCGCGGTCCCGTGGGAGCAGTCGTTCTGCCGCTCCATGGTCGGCGGCACCGCCCCCCGGGTGGCCACCGTCGCCGCCGCCGTCCCGGCCTACCGGGACCTGGTCACCCTGCACGGCGACCGGGTCGCCGCCTACCTCGGCGTCCCGCTGGTCACCCGATCCGGCGAGCTGTACGGCACGCTGTGCGGGGTCGCGGGCCGGGCCCAGCCGCGCTCGCTGAGCCGGCACCTGCCGCTGGTGGAGCACACCGCCCGGATGCTGAGCACCCTGCTGCCGGACTGAGCCTCAGCGGGTGGCGGCGCGCAGCTCCCGGACGTCGATCCGCGCGCGGCCGACGTAGTACAGCGTCGTCGCGCCGCCGAGCGGGGTGTCCCACGGCGGGCTGACGGCGAGCCCACCGGAGCTGCGCACGGCGAGCACGGTCGCGCCGAACCGCCGTCCGAGGTGGGTCTGGCAGTCGCCGAACACCGCGAACCCGTGCCCGGCCGGCAGCTGCAGCGAGTAGGTGTTGCCGTGGCCGCCGGCGCTCATCAGGTCGCTGTAGACCTCGGTGATGCCGGGGTCCAGCGCCTCCTCGGTGATCAGCGTGGGCATGTGCCACTGCACGCAGGCGATGCCGGGGTTGACGTAGCGCAGGTTGTCGCGCCGGCCGAGGTCGCGCAGCGCGGCGACGGTGTGCACGCCGGGGTTGGCGTGCTCGACCGCGACGGCGATGGCCAGCGTCTCGTTGTCGTCGCGCCCGTCGACGATCACCGTGCGGGCCGCCTCGACGCAGGCGCGGGTCATCACGTCGTGCCGGGTGAGGTCGCCGCGCACGAAGGAGACCACCGGGTCCTCGGGCACCGGGTTCTCGGGCACGTCGTCCCACGCGCACAGCGCGATCGGTGTCGCGTTCTCCGCGTGCAGCTCGGCGAGCATCCGCTCGGTCCGGCCCGGGAGGTACCCCAGGACGACGACGTGATCGGTGAGCTCCAGTGCTCCCACACCCCTCCGGCGCTTGCCGCGGACCGACTGCAGGTAGTCGGCGAGCCGCGTGAACAGCAGGGTCAGCGTGACGATCCCGCCGACGATGACGTAGGTGCCCACCAGGCGCCCGGCCCCGGAGACGGGGAAGTAGTCGCCGTAGCCGACGGTCGCGGCGGTGACGACGAAGTACCACCAGTAGTTGCCCGGTGCGGTGATCTCGCTGTCGGCCGGCTCGACCAGGTCCATCGCCAGCCAGCTGGTGGCGAACACCAGCACGATCACCGCCAGCGGCAGCCGCCAGCCGTGCAGCCGGCTGCCCAGCAGGCGGGTCAGCCGGGTGATGAGGAGGAACACGGGTCTCCTGCCGGGTCGGACGCTGGAGGCGCAACCTACCGTCCGCGCGTGGGGCGTTTGGCCGCCTCGTGCGCGGAGCACCCACGTGATCATGACGTCCGGGGCCGGAGGGGACGAGCGGCTGGTCGGCGGCCGCTACCTGCTGGTCTCCGAGCTCGGCCGTGGCGGCATGGGCGTGGTCTGGCTGGCCACCGACCAGGTGCTGCAGCGCCAGGTGGCGCTCAAGGAGATCAGCTACCCGGTGCACCTCACCGACGACGAGCGCGCGGTGCTCCGCGAGCGCACGCTGCGCGAGGCGCGGGCCGCGGCCCGGCTCGACGACCCGCACGTGGTCACCGTGCACGACGTCGTCGTGGAGGACGGCCAGCCGTGGCTGGTCATGGAGCACGTGCCCTCCCGCAGCCTGCAGCAGGTCCTGGAGGACGACGGCCCGCTGAGCCCGGCGGCCGCCGCGCGGATCGGGCTCGACGTCCTGTCGGCGCTGGAGGTGGCGCACGCCGCGGGCATCGTGCACCGCGACGTGAAGCCGGGCAACGTGCTGCTCGACGACGGCGACGGGCACGCCTGCCTCACCGACTTCGGCATCGCCACCGTGACCGACGAGTCGTCCCTGACCGCCCAGGGCGCGGTGCTCGGCTCGCCGTCCTACATGGCCCCCGAGCAGGCCCGTGGCGAGCAGTCCTCCGCCGCGGCCGACCTGTGGTCGCTGGGCGCGACGCTCTACACCGCCGTCGAGGGGCGGCCGCCGTTCGACCGCGGCGCCCCCATGGCCACGCTGCTGGCGGTGGTGCGCGAGGAGCCGGCGCCGGGCGAGGCCGCCGGCCCGCTCGCCCCGCTGCTGAGCGGGCTGCTCACCAAGGACCCGGCCCTGCGGACGACGGCGGCGCAGGCGCGGCGCGAGCTGGCGGAGGTCGCCGCCGGGGTCGACGCCGCACCGGCCCGCCCACGCGGTGCCCGGGCGGCGGTCCTCGGCGGGACCGTCGAGCGCTTCGAGCTGGCCGACCTGCTGGCCCTGGCCTCCACGTCCAAGGCCGTGGTGGGCACCGCCGTGCGCGGCGCCCGGCACCAGGTGCGCGACGCGACCGACCGCCGCCGGGCCGACGCGGAGGCCGCACCCACCCGCAGCCGGCACGAGCGACGGCAGGCGGTGAAGCAGCGGCGGCTGCGGTTCAAGCGGCGCTGGGTCGTCGTCCCGATGGTGCTGCTGGTGCTCGTCCTGCTCGTCGTCGTCGCGGCGCTCGCGCTGCTGGTCACCGGGGTCGTCGAGCTGTCCTGAGCCGACGACTGGCGCGGCGGGGCCACGGGTAGGCCGACGACATGGAGAGCCGTGAGCTGCTGCTGACCGCGTTCGACAACATCGAGGAGGTCGTCGCCCGGGCGGTCGAGGGGATCGACCCGGAGCTGCTGAACGCCCGGATCGACCCCGAGGCCAACACGATCGCCTGGCTGGTCTGGCACCTGACCCGGGTCCAGGACGACCACGTGGCCGAGGTCGCCGGCACCGAGCAGGCCTACACGGCCAGCGGCTGGGCCGACCGGTTCACACTGCCCTTCGAGCCCGGCGCGATCGGCTACGGCTTCAGCAGCGAGGACGTCGCGGCCACCGTGGTCACCGACCCGCAGCTGCTCGTCGACTACCACGCCGACGTGCACCGCCGGACCGCCGACTTCCTGCGCACCCTGTCGGCGGCGGACCTGGACCGGGTCGTGGACGAGCGCTGGGACCCGCCGGTCACCCTCGGCGTCCGGCTGCTCAGCGTGATCGGTGACGACCTGCAGCACGCCGGTCAGGCCGCGATCGTGCGCGGCGTCCTCGAGCGGCGCTGAGCCCGGACGACGCCTGCCCGGCACACCGGGCAGGCGTCGGCCGTGGGGTCAGTCGGTCGGGACGGTGAGGCGGCGGCACTCGGCGCAGGTGGACCGGCCGGTGCTGATGCGCTCCCACTGCTGGGAGCCCCACACCTGCACGATGGCGCCGCAGACGGCCAGTTCCACCTCGCCGTCGAGCTCGTCCGTGGGGCGGTGCGCCTCCACGGCGTGCCAGGACATGGGCTGGTCGACGGGCTGGGCCCAGTAACGCCGGTCGGGTCGCGCGAACCCCACCGCGTACGTGCTCGCCCGCTGCACTGTGGTCACCGTCGGGTTGTGCCCTGCACCACGTCGTCCTAATCGTCTACCCGGCGATGGGTTGTGCGGCACCGATCAGCGGTCGGCGGCGCCGGGCTCCTCGACCAGCTCGGTCAGCGCCTGGGCGAGCGCGTCCACCCGGTCCTGCCCCAGCGACCGGGCCAGCGCCGCCTCGCGCGCCTCGACCAGCGACTCCCACCGGGCCAGCCGGGTGCGGCCCGCGGCCGACAGGTGGACGACGACCCGCCGCCGGTCCTCCGGGTCGGGCAGCCGGTGGGCCAGGGTCGCGTCGACCAGCCCGTCGACGACCCGGGTCGCGGTGGGCCCGGGCAGCTGCAGCCGGGCGACCAGCTGGCCCATCGTGACCCCGGGCGCGGCCGCCAGGGCGCGCAGCACGCGGTAGCCCTCCAGCGTCCCGCCGTCCTCGGCGAGCGCGGCCGACACGGCCCGCTCGACCCGCCGGGAGGTGGCGGTGAGCAGCTCGACCAGGTCGGGGCGGCCGGTCGTCACG
Organism: Modestobacter sp. L9-4; assembly: GCF_019112525.1. Taxonomy (NCBI): domain Bacteria; kingdom Bacillati; phylum Actinomycetota; class Actinomycetes; order Geodermatophilales; family Geodermatophilaceae; genus Modestobacter; species Modestobacter sp. L9-4. The sequence continues at coordinate 3,723,381 of NZ_CP077800.1, read as the reverse complement.
GCTTCGACGTCCCGCCCCGGCATGCGGCTGACCATACTCAGCGGCGTGCGCGGCACACCGTCTCCGCTGCGGGACCCCTGGGACGTCCTCGTCTCCGGACCCGCGCCCGACGCCGTCCGGATCGGGCTGGCCGTCCCGCTGTCCGGGCCGCTCGCGCTGACCGCGCCGTCCACCCTGGACCTCGCGGTCCTGGCCGCCGAGGAGTGCACCGAGGCCGGCGGGGTGTCCGGACGGCGGGTGGAGCTGGTGCCGGTCGACTCCGGCCGCGCCCCGGAGGTCGTGGTGGCCGAGGCGGTCGCGCTGCGCGACGCCGGGGTCTTCGAGAGCCTGGTCGGCTTCCACACCAGCGACGTGCACCGTGCCCTCGCCCGGGCGTGGGCCGGGCGGGGCAGCTACGTGTTCACCCCGCCGCACGAGGGCGGCCGCGGTCTGCCCGGCGTCCACCGGACCGGGCACGGCCCGACCGCCCAGCACGCCGCGGCGCTGGCCTGGCTCGTCCGGCACCGGCGCGCGACACGGTGGGTGCTGCTGGGCACCGACTACGTCTGGCCCCGCGCGGTCCACCTGGCCGCCCGGCAGAGCCTGGCCGCACTGGGCGCGCAGGTGGTCGGCGAGGCGCTGGTGCCCTTCGGCCCGGGCGACCCCGGGCCGCTGCTGGACCTGGTGGTGCGCAGCCGCGCCGACGCCGTGCTGCTCAGCCTGGTCGGCCGCGACCTCGTCCTGTTCCACCGCGAGTTCGCCCGGGCCGGACTGGACCGCCGGGTGGTGCGGCTGTCGGGCGCGCTGGAGGAGAACGGCCTCTACGCGATGGGCGGGGACGCCACCGGGGAGCTCTACGCGGCGATGCCGTCGTTCGCCGCCTCCCCCGCGTCCACCGACGAGCACCAGCTGGCCCTGCAGGAGCGGCACGCCCAGCGGGCGGGCGCGAGCGCGCCGGTCGTCTGCGCCTACGCCCGCAGCGTCCACGACGGCGTGCGGCTGGCCTGCTCGCTGCTCGCCGGTGGAGGTGGCGGCCGGACGGCCCGCTCGGCGCCGCGGCTGGCCAGGGCGGACGGGCTCACGTTCCACGAGCTGCCCGCCGGCTGACCGACCGGCGCAGATTCGTTTCCACACGGAAACAAAACGCCACTACGGTCCTCCCGTCCGGCCACGGGCCGGCTGAGGAGAGGACCCGCCGTGAGCGACCCACGCACCACCCACCCCGCCGAGGCACCAGCGACGACCGCCGGCGAGGACGGCGTCGAGGCGTTCGGCTACCAGCAGGAGCTCAAGCGCTCGCTGAGCTTCACCGACCTGCTGGTCTACGGCCTGGTCTTCATGGTGCCGATCGCGCCGTTCGGCATCTTCGGCAGCGTCTTCTCCGCCTCCGGCGGCATGATCGCGCTCGTCTACCTCATCGGTGGACTGGCCATGGCGTTCACCGCGGCGTCCTACTCGCAGATGTCGCGGGCCTTCCCGATGGCCGGCTCGGTCTACACCTACGCCGGGCGCGGCATCGCCCAGCCGGTCGGCTTCCTGGCCGGCTGGATGATCCTGCTGGACTACGTGCTCATCCCCGGCCTGCTCTACCTGATCGCCGGCGTCGCCATGAACGCGATCGTCAGCGGCATCCCCGTCGCGGTGTGGGTGGTCGCCTTCGTCGTCCTCAACACCGTCGTCAACTTCCTCGGCATCGAGTTCACCGCCCGCACCAACAAGATCATGCTGATCGGTGAGCTGGTCGTGCTGGCGCTGTTCGTGGTCATCGGCCTGATCGCGCTGCTGAGCAGCAACGGCAACGGCGCCGACGCGTTCTCCCCGATCTACGACAGCGACACCTTCGACGTCAGCCTGGTGTTCGGCGCCGTCTCGATCGCCGTGCTGAGCTTCCTGGGCTTCGACGGCATCTCCACCCTGGCCGAGGAGAACCGGGAGTCCGCCCGCTCGATCGGCAAGTCGATGATCGCCGCGCTCGCACTGGCCGGGACGCTGTTCATCGTCCAGACCTGGATCGCCGCCCTGCTGGTGCCCGCCCCCGCGACCCTGATCGCCGACGGCGACGCCGCGGGCACGTCCTTCTACGACGCCGCCGAGGCCGCCAGCGGGCACTGGCTCTACATCGTCACCGCGGTGGCGACCGCGATCGCCTGGGGCTTCGCCAACTCCCTCGTCGCCCAGGCCGCCACCTCCCGGCTGCTGTTCGCCATGGCCCGCGACCGGCAGCTGCCTGCCTTCCTGCGCAAGGTCCACCCCACGCGCCGGGTGCCGGTCAACGCCACGCTGCTGGTCGCCGCGGTCAGCCTGGTGCTCGGCCTGTACATGACCACCCGCGACGACTACGGCATCGGGACGCTGTCGACGCTGGTCAACTTCGGCGCCCTGTCGGCCTTCCTGGTGCTGCACGTGGCGGTCGTCGTGCACTTCGTCGTCCGCAACGGCAGCCGCGACTGGTGGCGGCACCTCATCGTGCCGGTCATCGGGTTCGCGATCCTGAGCTACGTCGTGGTCAACGCCAACGTGGCGGCCCAGCGGCTGGGCTTCGCCTGGCTCGGCCTCGGCGTGCTGGTGCTGGTCTACCTGCTCGCCACCGGCCGCAAGCCCGTGCTGGCCGAGGAGACGGTGAAGTGAGCGCCGACCTCGAGGTCGTCGGGCTGCACCCGACGCCGGAGCAGTACCGCTACGTCTTCGGCGGCGGCGCCGAGCCGCTGGTCCGGGTGCAGCCCGGCACCGTCGTCGAGCTCACCACCGAGGACTGCTTCGGCGGCCGGGTGCGCACGGCCGAGGACCTGCCCAGCCGGGTGTGCGACCTGGCGCACCTGAACCCGGTCACCGGACCGGTGCACGTCGAGGGCGCCGAGCCCGGCGACACCCTCGCCGTGCACGTCATCGACATCGCCCCGGCCCGCGACTGGGCGGTGTCCACGACGTTCCCGCACTTCGGGGCGCTGACCGCCACCCACGAGACCGCGATGCTGCACGACCCGCTCGAGGAGGTCGTGTGGGTCTACGAGGTCGACCGCGAGCGGGGCACCTGCCTGTTCCGGCCGCGCCGCGGCGGACCGGAGGTCGAGCTGCCGCTGGACCCGATGCACGGCACGCTCGGCGTCGCCCCGGCCGCGGGGCAGGCCTTCATGTCGATCACGCCCGCGGCGCACGGGGGCAACATGGACACCCCCGAGCTGCGCGCCGGGACGACGGTCTACCTGGGGGTCAACGTCCCCGGGGCGCAGCTGTCGCTGGGCGACGGGCACTGCCGGCAGGGTGAGGGCGAGGTGTGCGGCACCGCGGTCGAGGCGGCCATGCGCACGGTGGTCGTGGTCGACCTGGTCAAGGGCGGCGCCCCGGCGTGGCCGCGGCTGGAGAGCGACGAGTTCCTGATGTCGACCGGCTCGGTGCGACCGCTCGAGGACGCCTACCGGGTCAGCCAGCGGGACCTGGTCGGCTGGACCGCCGAGCTCGCCGGCTGGGACCTCCTGGACGCCTACCAGCTGGTCAGCCAGGCCGGGCTGGCGCCGGTGGCCAACGTCGTGGACACCAACTACACGATGGTGGCGAAGCTGGCCAAGCGGTACCTGCCGGGTGCGGCCGCCTTCGACGGCGTGCACGCCCGGCTCCGGGAGACCGGCGCGGCCTACCTCGCCCAGCGCTGATCGCCGCCGGTCCCCGCCGCGTGCGGGGACCGGCGGTCAGCCCTCGACGACCTGCTCGGCTGTGTCGGTCAGGGCGGTCTCCGCCGCGGCCCAGGTGGTGCCCTCCGGGGTGCCGGACCGGCCGACCGTGCCGGTGGGTGGTTCGTCGTGCGGCGGTGGGCGCCGGGGCGGGAGCGCGCAGCACGGGGGCGGGGCCATGCGGAGCAGCTCTCGGGGCGCCGCCCCTGGCGGACGTCGGCGTCCCCTTATGCCGCCCTTATGCCGCGGCTGGGCATCCTGGGGATGCGCGCTGCCGATGTGGGCAGCGCCGGGAGGGGACCTGATGCGCGTGCTGGTGGCCGATGACGAGCGGTTGCTCGCCGAGACCGTGGCCGAGGGGCTGCGCCGGCTGTCGATCGCCGTCGACGTCTGCTACGACGGCGAGGCGGCGCTGGAGCTGGTGTCGGTGCACCGCTACGACGTCGCGGTGCTCGACCGGGACATGCCCGGGCGCACCGGTGACGAGGTGTGCCGGCACATGGTGGCCAGCCGGGACGGCGTGCGGGTGCTGATGCTCACCGCGGCCGGTGGCATCCGGGACCGGGTGGACGGCCTCAGCCTGGGGGCCGATGACTACCTCACCAAGCCCTTCGCCTTCGCCGAGCTGGCCGCCCGGGTGCAGGCGCTGGGACGGCGCTCGGGTGCGGCCACCCCGCCGGTGCTCGACCAGCACGGCATCGTCCTCGACGTCCCGCGGCACACCGCCTCCCGGGACGGCCGGCTGCTGTCGCTGACCCCCAAGGAGTTCGCGGTGCTCACCGTGCTGATGCGCGCCGAGGGCCAGATCGTCACCGCCGAGCAGCTGCTGGAGCAGGCCTGGGACTCCCACACCGACCCCTTTACCAACACCGTCCGGGTCGCGGTGATGACCCTGCGCCGCAAGCTCGGTGACCCGCCGGTGCTGCACACCGTGCCCCGGGTCGGCTACCGGCTGGGGGGCAGCTGACCGTGCGGCTGCCCCTGCGTGCCCGGACCTCCCTCGGCCTGCTGACCTGCCTGCTGCTCGGCGGCCTCTTCGTGCCGTGGGCGTACCAGCACCTGGCCAACATCCGGCGCGCCGTCTTCTACGACTCCCTGTTCCTGCGCTGCTCGGACGACTGGCGGGACGTCGGCGCCAGCGGGTGCGCGCCCTCGGACTACGACCCCCTCGAGGCCGTCGTCCTGCTGGTCCTCGTCAGTGCACTGGTCCTGGCAGCGGTGGTCGGGCTGACCGTGTGGAGCGGGCGGCCACTGCGTCGGCTGAGCGTCACCGTGCAGCGGTTCGGGCCGCAGAACCTCGCCGAGCGCACCGACGTGCCCGCCCGCCGCGGCCAGTTCGGCCAGCTCGCCGGGGGCATCGACGCGATGCTGGACCGGGTCGCGGAGGGCTACGACGCCCAGCGCCGGTTCGCCGCCAACGCCTCGCACGAGCTGCGCACCCCGCTCGCCCTGCAGCGCACCCTGATCGAGGTCGGCCTGTCCGGGGACCCGACACCGGACCAGGTGCAGCTGCTCACCCGGCAGCTGCTGACCACCAACGAGCGCAACGAGGCGCTCATCGAGGGCCTGCTGGTGCTGGCCGAGACCGACCAGGCCGTCGTGACCCGCAGTCCCCAGCGGCTGGACGCCATCGCCGCCGACGTCGCCTCGGTCTACCAGCAGCTGGCCGGGGCGGCCGGCGTCCGGCTGCAGACCGCCCTGGAGCCGGTGGTCGTGGCCGGGGAGGCGGCGCTGCTGGAACGGCTGATCGCCAACCTGGTCCACAACGGCATCAAGTACAACGTCCCGGGCGGCGAGGTGTGTCTGCGCGTGACGCCCGGGCAGCCGGTGCTGCAGGTGACCAACACCGGCCCGCTGGTGCCCGCCGAGTCCGTGCCGCGGTTGTTCGAGCCCTTCCGGCGGGCCCGCGGCGACCGGCTGGACCACAGCGGCGGTGCCGGGCTCGGACTCACCATCGCCCGGTCGATCACCCAGGCGCACGCCGGACACATCGAGGCCACCGCCCAGCCGACCGGCGGGCTCGCGGTGACCGTGGAGCTGCCGCCACGGGGCTGACCGGCGGACTCCCCCCGGGGTCAGTGCAGCTGGTGCACCACCGCGTGGCCCCGGCCGCGGCTCATCAGCCAGCGGTTGACCGGCACGGTGAGCACGAACGCCAGCGCCAGCGCCCCGGCGAGGGACAGCCAGAACAGCGCGCTGCCCAGGCCGGCGTCCATCGCCCCGGGGACGGCGACCATGACCGTGTTGTCGATGACCTCCATGACCGTGATGGACACCGTGTCGGCGGCCAGTGCCACGCCCAGCGCCGCCCGCAGGGGCAGGCCGGCGCGGAGCACACCGCGCATCGTCAGCGCGTAGCCGAAGACGAAGGCCAGCACGATCGACAGGACGACGGTGCCGGCGGCGGGCAGGCCCACCGCCGTCCCGATCGCCATGCCGAGCACCTCACCGATCGCGCAGCCGGTGAGGCAGTGCAGGGTGGCCTGGGCCGCCATGGCCCAGCTGACGGACGGCGTGGAGCCGTGGACCGGGTGGACCGTGCTGTCGTGCATGACGCCTCCTCGGGACGGACGACGTCTGTGTACCCCCCGGGGGTATCCGGCGCAAGGGGTCCGTGCGCAGTCGTTGGCTACTTCTGCCGACGCGGGCTCGGTCATTGGTGAGACCTGCAGCACACAGCGCGCCGGGCGGCTGCCGATGATGGCGACATGTCACGTCGGCTCGCAACGATGCGGACCTCGACCGAGCAGCAGGTCGCGGCCCACCCGTCCCTCTCGCCCTGGTGGCGGTCGGCGGTCGTCTACCAGGTCTACCTGCGGTCCTTCGCCGACAGCAACGGCGACGGCATCGGTGACCTCGCCGGGCTGCGCTCACGGCTGCCCTACCTGTCCTGGCTGGGTGTCGACGCGCTGTGGATCAACCCGCACTACCCCTCCGGCGGCGCCGACGGTGGCTACGACATCGCCGACTACCGGGCCGTCGACCCCGACTACGGCGACGTCGCCGACCTGGAGGCGCTGGTCGCCGACGCCCGACAGCTGGGCCTGAAGGTCGTGCTGGACGTCGTCCCGAACCACACCTCCGACCAGCACCCGTGGTTCCAGGCCGCGCTCGCCGACGCGGACTCCCCCGAGGCCTCCCGCTACCACTTCGCCCCCGCGTCGGAGGAGCCGCCGAACAACTGGCAGTCGCTCTTCGGCGGGCCCGCCTGGTCACGCACCCCGGACGGCCGCTGGTACCTGCACCTGTTCGCCCCCGAGCAGCCCGACCTGAACTGGCGCGACCCCGCCGTCGCCGCGGACTTCGAGAAGACGCTGCGCTTCTGGCTCGACCGCGGGGTCAGCGGCTTCCGCGTCGACGTGGCGTACGGGCTGTTCAAGGACGCCGAGCTGCGGGACAACCCCGGGACGTACTCCCCCACCCTGTTCGGCCACGGGCCGGAACAGGCGATGACCTGGAACCAGCCCGAGGTGCACGACGTGTGGCGCCGGTGGCGGGAGATCTGCGACGAGTACCCGGACACGATGATCGTCGGGGAGGTCTGCCTGGCCGACCCGCAGGAGGTGGCGCTGTACTCGCGCCCCGACGAGATGCACCAGTCGTTCTGCTTCCGGCTGCTGAAGTCCGGCTGGGACACCGAGGCCTTCGCCGACGGCGTGCGCAGCGCCCTGGACGCGTTCGGCTCCGTCGGCGCCCCGGTCTCCTGGGTGCTCGGCAACCACGACAAGGACCGCCAGGTCACCCGCTTCGGCGGTGGCGCGCTCGGCACCGCCCGGGCCCGCGCCGCGGCGCTGCTGATGCTGGCGCTGCCCGGCTCTGCCTACCTCTACGCCGGTGACGAGCTCGGCCTGCCGCAGGCCGTCGTCCCCGACGAGGCCAAGACCGACCCGATCTTCTTCCGCAGCGGGGGCGCCCGCGCCGGGCGCGACGGCTGCCGCATCCCGATGCCGTGGAACGACACCGACGGCGTCGGCTTCTCCCCCGAGGGCGCCGCCGACCCGTGGCTGCCGATCCCGGCCGACTGGAGCGGCTACGCCGTCTCCGCCCAGACCCGCGACGGCGGCTCGATGCTCACCCTCTACCGCCGGGCGCTGGCGCTGCGGGAGGCCCACCCGGCGCTCGGCTCCGGCGAGGCGACGGTCGAGACCACCGGCGACGTCCTCACCGTGCACTGCGCCGGGGACGGCGAGCAGGTGCGCTGCGTGGTCAACATGGGCACCGAGACCGTGCTGGTGCGGACGACGGGCACGGTGCTGCTCGCATCCTCGACCTCGGTGCGCCAGTCGCCGGGCACCGTCGCCCTGCCCGCGAACACCGCCGCCTGGATCAGCGAGGACTGACCGACGGCGCCCGGGTCGGTCAGCCGGCCCGGGCGACCCAGTCAGCGAGGAGCGGGCCGGCGACCTCGGGCCGCTCGTGCAGCAGCGCGTGGCCGGCGCCGTCGACCACGGCGAGCGTCGCGCGGGGGTGCCGCCCGAGCAGCGCGACGGTGTCGGCTGACCCGACGACGGAGTCCTGCCGGCCGGCCAGCAGCAGCGTCGGCACCTCGCTGCCGGTGCCGACGTCGACCGGCCAGCGGGCGAGGACGCGCTCCAGCGCCACCTCGTCCTGGACGGCCATGCCCGGCACGACCGAGTCGCGGTGCCGGCGGGCGGTCGTCCGGGTGCGCACCACGAAGTAGTCGTCGAAGCCCGCGCGCTGGTCGGCGTCCAGCTCGTCGTACGCGTCGTCGTCCTGCCGGACCACCTGCGGGTCGGGGACCTCACCGGTGCGCTCGGCCGCAGGGCACACCAGCGCCAGGCCGCGCACCAGGTGCGGTCGCCGGGCGACCAGGCCGCGGGCGAGGTACCCGCCGTAGGAGTGGCCGAGCAGCAGCACCGGCCCGCCGGCCATCCGCTCGAGGAACGCACCGAGGACGGTGACCACGTCGTCGTTGCCGGTCAGTCCCTCGGCCGTCGTGCGCCCCATGCCGGGCAGGTCGACGTGGATGCGGCGCAGCCCGGAGTCCTGCAGCAGCGGCTCGAGCGCGGCCTCGACGTCCCGGTGGTCGACGCCGGCGCCGTGCAGGGTCACCAGTGGCGGCCCGCTGCCGTGCTCGACGGAGTGGACCGTGACGGCACCGATCCGGGTCTCCATGCCGGGACGGTAGTGCCCCGCAGGCTGCTCAGGCGCCGGTGCGGGCGCCGCTCAGGGCGGCGCTGAACAGCCGGGCGCTGCGCTCGACCGCGGCCCACTCCCCGGCCGCCATCGCCGCCGGGCTGCACAGCTCGCTGCCCACCCCGACCGCCACGGCGCCGGCGGCCAGCCACTCCCCCACGTTGTCCGCGGTCACGCCCCCGGTGGGCATCAGCGGGACGTCGGGGAACGGCCCGCGCAGCGCCCGGAGGTACCCGGCCCCACCGAGCGAGGCGGGGAAGACCTTCACCACGTCGGCGCCGAGCGCGGTGGCCGCCATGACCTCCGTGGGGGTGAGCGCACCCAGCATCACGAGGGCGCCGGTGGCCGTCATGGCCCGGGCCAGCCCGGGCTCGGTGCCGGGGCTGACCAGGAACCGGGCACCGGCGGCCACGGCCCGCGCGGCCTGCTCCGGCCGGGTCAGCGTGCCCGCCCCCAGCAGGACGGCGTCCCCGTGCCGGTCGGCGACCTCGGCGATCGCCCGCTCGGCGTCCGGGGTGGAGTAGGTGACCTCGATGCCGGTCACGCCACCGGCGACGAGCGCATCGGCTGCGCGGACGGCGGCCTCCGCCGAGGGCGCCCGGAGCACCGCGATGACCCCGGTGGCGGACACCTCGGCCACGGTGACGGTCATGCCGCGGGACGGAACGGGGTCGCCGGCCGGCCGTGCTGTCCGGGGCGCAGGTGGAACACCCCGCCGGCGCCCGGCTGGGCCGCCACCTCGGCGGCGTCCATCCCCTCGGTCGACGTGGAGATGAACAGGTCACCGAGGTCCGGGCCACCGAAGCAGCACGAGGTGACCAGCGCGACCGGCAGGTCGACGGTGAGCTCCGGGACGCCGTCGGGGGTGAACCGGACGACGCGCGAGCCGCCGAAGAAGGCCACCCAGACACCGCCGTCGGCGTCCACCGTGAGCCCGTCGGGGATGCCGGGCACGTCGGAGACGTCGGCGAAGCAGCGCCGGCCGGTCAGCGAGCCGTCGGCGACGTCGTAGTCGAACACGTCGACCCGGCGCGTGGGGCTGTCGACGTAGTAGCAGCGCCGGCCGTCCGGGCTCCAGTCCAGCCCGTTGCTGATCGCCGCGTCGGCGATGACGGTGCGCAGCGCGCCGTCCCCGCCCAGCGAGAACAGCGCGCCGCCGCCGGGGCGCTGGTCCAGGGCCATGCTGCCGGCCAGGTAGCGGCCGGCGGGGTCGACGTTGGCGTCGTTCATCCGGCGGTCCGGCTGCCCGGCCAGCGGTGCGGCCAGCCGCTCGGCGACCCGGCCGTCGCGGACCAGCGCGATGCCCTCGCCGTCGGCCACGACCAGGGAGCGGTCGTCGGCCACCGGGTGCACCGCCCCGACGGTCCCGGGCAGGTCGAAGGAGCTCAGCGCACCGGTGGCCGGGCGGAACTCCCACACCCGCCCCGGCGTGACGTCGACGAACAGCAGCGCGTCGTGCCGCTGGTCCCACACGACGCCCTCGCCGTGGTGCGGGCGCACGTGCAGCCAGGGGCTGGTCAGCGCCACCTGTCCCCGGCCGCTCACGGGACCAGCGACCGGAGCAGGTCGGCACTGCGGTGCACGCCGGTGACGAGCCGGTCGAGCACGGCGTCGGTGGCCGGGTCGCGCCGGCACTCCGCGGGGTGCTCCGCGCGCCAGGCCAGCAGCCGGGCGGCGCCCGCGGCCCAGGTGACCACCGGCGCGAAGGCCGGCACCGCACGGCGCACCTTGCTGTTGTCGACCACGGTGCTGTAGCGCAGGTCGCCCACGATCAGCGCCGACCAGCGCCAGTCCGGGGCGGCGACGGGCAGCAGGTCGGCGGGCACGTGCACCAGCCGCGGCACCACCCCGGCCAGGTCGGCGAGGGTCCGGTAGACCTCGTCCCAGGGCAGCACCTCCTCGGAGGTGACGTGGTAGGTCTCCCCCAGCGTGCGCGGGTCGCCGAGCAGCCCGGCCAGCCCCACCGCGAAGTCGCTCGCGTGGGTCAGCGTCCACAGCGAGGTGCCGTCACCGGGGACGACGACCTCCTCCCCGGACAGCAGCCGGTCGACGTCGGTCCAGCCGCCGGGCAGCGGCGGCTTCGCGTCGTCGTAGGTGTGCGAGGGCCGCACGACGGTGACCGGAAAGCCCTCGGCCCGGGCGGCGGCGAAGACGTCCTCGGCGGCCATCTTCGCCCCGGTGTAGCCCGGCGCCTCCCGCCAGCGCGGCGAGGACTCCACCACCGGCAGCCGCGCGCGGGACCGGTCGTAGACCGACGCGGAGCTGATGAAGACGTACTGCCGCACCCGCCCCCGGCAGGCTGCGACCGCGCGGGCGGCGTCCTCGGCGGTGAAACAGAGGAAGTCCACCACCACGTCGAACCCGCCGGCCAGCACGCCCTCCAGCGCGCCGGGCTCGGCGACGTCCGCGGTCACCGTGGTCACGCCGGGCGGCAGCTGCCGGAGTGCGGTGCGGCCGCGGTTGAGCACCGTCACCTCGTCCCCCAGCCGCACGGACTCCGCGACGCACGAGGCGCTGATCGCCCCGGTCCCCCCGATGTACAGCACGCTCGTCATGTCGGCCGCCGTCCGGTCAGTGGGAGTCGCGCGGGACGGCGCTGCCGCGGCCGCCGACGAGGAAGTCGAAGTCCGCGCCCTGCTCGGCCTGCAGCACGTGCTGGCGGTAGAGCCAGCGGTAGCCCGACCGGTCGTCCACCACCGCGGGCACCAGCACGGCAGCGCGGCGTTCCAGCTCCTCGTCGGGGACGTCGACGTCCAGCCGCCGGGCCGGGACGTCGAGGGTGATCCGGTCGCCGGTCTGCACCAGGGCCAGCGGCCCGCCGACGGCGGCCTCCGGCGACACGTGCAGGACGACGGTGCCGAAGCCGGTGCCGCTCATCCGCCCGTCGCTGATCCGCACCATGTCGGTCACCCCGGCGCGCAGCAGCCGCGCCGGCAGCGGCACGTTGGCCACCTCCGGCATGCCCGGGTAGCCGCGCGGTCCGGCACCCCGGACGACGATGACGTCGTCGGCGCTGATGTCGAGGTCCTCGTCGTCGACGACCGCGTGGTAGGCCTCCGGGGAGTCGAAGACGACCGCGCGGCCGGTGTGCACCAGCAGCTCCGGCGAGGCCGCGGACTGCTTGAGCACCGCCCCGGCCGGGCAGAGGTTGCCGCGCAGCACCGCGGTCCCGGTGCCGGCCGGCTGCAGCGGGGCGTCCATGGTGCGGATGACCTCGTCGTTCCAGCACTCGGCGTCGGCGACGTTGGCCCCGATGCTCTCGCCGGTGACCGTGAGGGCGTCGCGGGCGAGCAGCCCCGCCTCGTCCAGCCGGCGCAGCACCACCGGCAGGCCACCGGCGTAGCAGAAGTCCTCCATCAGGAACCGGCCCGAGGGCATCAGGTCCAGCAGCGTGGGGACCGGGAGCGGCAGCTCGTCGAAGTCCTGCAGGGTGAGCTCGACGCCCAGCCGGCCGGCGATGGCCAGCAGGTGCAGGATCGCGTTGGTCGAGCCACCGATCGCGGCGTTGGTGCGGATGGCGTTCTCGAACGCACCGCGGGTCATGACCTGGCTGGGCCGGACGTCGCGCTCGACGAGCTCGACGATCTGCCGGCCGGCCTGCTGGGCGACCTCGAAGCGGCGGGCGTCGACGGCCGGCCAGGTCGCCGACCCGGGCAGCTGCATGCCCAGCGCCTCGGCCATGCAGGCCATCGTGGAGGCGGTGCCCATGGTCATGCAGTGGCCCTTGGAGCGGGCCATGCAGCCCTCGGCGACGTGGCACTCGTCGACGGTCATCCGGCCGGCCTTGACCTCGGCCTCGAACTTCCACACGTGGGTGCCCGAGCCGACGTCCTGGCCGCGGTACTTGCCGTTGAGCATCGGGCCGCCGGTGACCATGATCGCCGGCAGGTCGACGCTGGCGGCGGCCATCAGCAGGCCCGGGGTGGTCTTGTCGCAGCCGGACAGCAGCACGACGCCGTCCAGCGGGTTGGCCCGGATCAGCTCCTCGCCGACCATCGCCAGGAGGTTGCGGTAGAGCATCGCCGTGGGCCGCATGAGGGTCTCCCCGGTGGACATCACCGGGAACACCAGCGGGAACCCACCGGCCTGCCACACCCCGCGCTTGACCGCCTCGGCCACCTCGTCCAGGTGCGCGTTGCACGGGGAGAGCTCCGACCACGTCGAGGCGATGCCGATGACCGGGCGGCCGTCGAAGACCTCCGCGCCGTACCCCTGGTTGCGCATCCAGGACCGGTAGAGCATCCCCGAGCGCCCCTCGGCGCCGAACCACTCCTGACTGCGGCGTCCCGTTCCGTCCGTGCGGTCCATCGTGTGCTCCTCGCTCACAGCCAGCCTCCGTTGACGTGCAGGTTCTGTGCGGTGACGGCCGAGCTGTCGTCGGCGGCGAGCCACAGCAACATCCGGGTCACGTCCGGGGGGACGAGCCGGTCGGGCAGGCACTGGTTGTCCTCGATCATGCGTTCGGCCGCCGGGCCCAGGCGCCCGCGCAGCTGCCGCTCGGTCATCACCCAGCCGGGCAGCAGGCAGTTCACCCGGATCCGGTCGCGGCCGAGCTCGCGGGCCAGGGTGTGGGTGAGCCCCTCGATGCCGGCCTTGGCGGTGATGTAGCCGGGCATGCCGACCAGCTGGGCCCGCGTGGTGACCGAGCCGAGGTTGACGATCGAGCCCCCACCGGCCGCGCGCATGCCCGGGACGACGGCCTGGGCGGCGAAGAAGTGGTGCCGCAGGTTCACCGCCAGGTTGGCGTCCCAGTAGTCGGGCTCCACGGTGGCCAGGTCGTGCCGCTCGTCGTTGGCCGCGTTGTTGACCAGCACGGTGATCGGGCCCAGCCGGTCGGCGACCTCGGCGATCGCCGCCCGCAGCGCGCCGACGTCGCGGACGTCGGCGGGCAGGAAGACCGGGGGCACGGCGGCGCCGGCCAGCTGCGCGGCGAGCGCCTCACCGCCCGGGACGTCGACGTCGACGAACCCGACCGCGGCCCCCTGGGCGGCGAGCTGGGTGACGAAGTCCGCGCCCAGCCCGGTGGCCCCGCCGCTGAGGAACACGACCTTGCCGCGCAGGCTGGGGTAGCTGGCGTACCCGGGCCCGGTCACCCGGCCCACCCCGGCAGCAGGACCCCGCGGCCCACGCCGGCACCGGTGAGGCCGGCGAACGCCTCGTTGACGCCGGTCAGCGGGTACCGGGCGCCGATCAGCTCGTCGACCGGCAGCCGGCCCGACCGGTACAGCTCCAGCAGCTTCGGGACGTCGATGAGCGGGTTGGCCGAGCCGTAGAGGCTGCCGACGACCCGCTTCTCCCGCTGCACCAGGACGTTGACCGGCACCTCGAAGGTGCGGCCCTTCGCCGCCAGCCCGACCGCGACCAGCGTCCCGCCCGGCCGCAGCACGTCGACGGCCGCGGTGAGGGTGTCGGGCCGGCCGATCGCCTCCACGGCCCACTCCAGCCCGCCGGGCCGGATCTCCTCGACCAGGTCGGCGAGGGACTCCGTGCGGGGGTCCACGGTGTGCGTGGCGCCGAGCCGGCGGGCCGCGGCCAGCCGCTCGGGCACGACGTCGACCACCACGATGGGCGAGGCACCCGAGAGCGCGGCGCCCATCACGGCCGACAGGCCCACGCCCCCGGCGCCGAAGACCACGACGCCCTGGCCGGCGCAGGCGCCGATGACGTTGAGCACCGCGCCCACCCCGGTGATGACCGCGCAGCCGGTGATCGCGGCGACCTCGGCCGGCACGTCGGCCGGCACCGGGACGACGGCGCGCTCGGAGACCACCGCGTGCTGGGCGAAGCAGGAGACGCCCAGCAGGTGGAACAGCTCGCCGCCGTCGGCGCGGCGCAGCCGGCTGGTGCCGTCCTGCAGCCCGCCGGTGGCCGCGTGCACCGCGCCGGCCTGGCACAGCTGCGGCCGGCCGGTCACGCAGAACTCGCAGTGCCCGCACCGGGGCCGCCACATCAGGCAGACCGCGTCGCCGGGGCGCACCCGGGTGACCTGGTCACCGACCCGCTCCACCACCCCGGCGCCCTCGTGCCCGGGGACGACCGGGAGGGCGGAGGGGAGGTCGCCGGTCATGTAGTGCCAGTCGCTGTGGCAGACCCCGGCGGCCTCGATCCGCACCAGCACCTCGGTGGGGCCGGGATCGGCGAGGTCGACGTCCTCGACCTGCAGGGGGCTCCCGACTGCCGGGAGGACGGCGGCTCTGGTGCGCATGGACTCGCCTCTTCCAGGCGGCACCACCGCCCACCCCGGCGCGGTGGTGCCGCCGGGGTGGGTGGAGCTGGCTCGCCGTCATTGCCGGGCCGAACGGGGCAGTGCCCCGAGATGTCGAAACACTATTGATCGAACGGATCTGTCGTCAATGTTTCGAGATGTGTTTCGATGGGACCGTTCGATCAGCACCGGGACCGTCCGGATCCGGCCGCCGCGTTCCGCGCGCGGTCGGTCCCGGGGTCGCAGACTGGGCTCCCGCCCGCCGCAGAGGAGACACGTGACCGAGACGAGTGCCGGACGGGTCACCGTCGCCGACATCGCCCGGGTGACCGGGGTGTCGCCGGCGACGGTGTCGAAGGTCCTCAACGACCGGGCCGACGTCGCCCCCGGCACCCGGGCCCTGGTCAAGGCGACCGTCGCCGAGCACGGCTACGTCAAGGACACCACCCGGCGCACCCGGCCCCCGGTCCGCCGGCAGCAGAAGCGCGCGCTGGTCGACCTGGTCTTCAACGACGCCGGCTCCCCCTGGGCCGCCGAGATGATCCGCGGCGTGGGTGCGATCGCCACCGCCGCGCAGGTCTCGCTGGTGGTCTCGGAGGTGCAGCTCGGCAGCGCCGGGATCAGCGCCTGGCTCGACGGTGCCGAGGAGCGCAGCTCCATCGGGGCGATCCTGGCCTTCTCCGACCTCTCCCCCGCCGAGTCCCAGCGTGCCGCGGAGATGGGCACGCCGACCGTGCTGGTCGACCCGGTCGGCGACTTCGACGCCCACCTGCCGTCCTTCGGCGCCGGCAACTGGGGCGGCGGCCTCACCGCCACCGCCCACCTCCTCGAGCTCGGGCACACCCGGATCGGCACGATCACCGGCCCGATGCGCTACCTGTGCAGCCAGGCCCGGCTCGCCGGGCACTCCACGGCGCTGGCCCGCGCCGGCATCGAGACCGACCCGGCGCTGGTCCAGCACGGCGACTTCCACTACGCCTCGGCCGTCACCGCCGCGCTCGCCCTGCTGGACCTCGCCGACCCGCCCACGGCGATCTTCGCCGCGAACGACGAGCAGGCGATGGGCGTCTACGCCGCGGCCCGGCAGCGCGGCCGCAGCGTGCCCGAGGACCTCAGCGTCGTGGGCTTCGACGACGTCCCGATGTCGCAGTGGGTGCTGCCGGGCCTGACCACGGTCCGCCAGCCGATCCGCGAGGTGGCCGCCCTCGCCATCCGCGCACTGCTGAGCGTCCGCGACGGCGGCACGCTCCCCGAGGGCCGCACCGAGCTGCCCACCACGCTGGTGGTCCGGGAGAGCACCGCCGCACCGCGCAGCTGAGCGGGGCCCGGCCCGGGTACAGCGCCCCGGGCCGGGCCGTCCGTCAGCTCCCCGACGTCACCGGTGCCGCGTCGACCAGCCGGGACGCCGCGAAGTGGCAGGCCGCCGCGTGCGCCCGCTGCTGCGCGGCCGCCTGCGGGTCGGTGGTCTCGCAGACCTCGCGGCCGGCCTGCGCGGCCGGCCCCAGCGGGCACCGCAGCCGGTAGTCGCAGCCCGGCCCGGACGCCGGCCCCGCGGTCACCGAGGCCTCGACGTCGTCCTCGGACAGCAGCCGGCGCTGCCCCATCTCCGGGATCGCCCCGATCAGGGAGCGGGTGTAGGGGTGCTCGGGGTGGTCGATGACCTGCTCGACCCGGCCCTGCTCGACGACCTGGCCGTTGAACAGCACCGCGAGGTCGTCGCACATGTAGCGCACGACGGCCAGGTTGTGGCTGATGAACAGCATGGTCAGGTCCAGCTCGTCCTGCAGCCGGCGGAGCAGGTTGAGCACCACCGCCTGCACCGACACGTCGAGGGAGGCGGTGACCTCGTCGGCGATGAGCAGCTCGGGCTCGGCGGCCAGCGCCCGCGCGATGGCCACCCGCTGCCGCTGCCCGCCGGAGAGCTGGTTCGGGCGCGAGTCCACCAGCCCGGGGTCCAGCGACACCAGTTCCAGCAGCTCGCGCACCCGCGGGGACCGGGCGGCGCCGCGGGTGGTGCCGGTCAGCCCCTCGGCGACCGACTGCCCCACGGTGAACCGCGGGTCCAGCGAGCTCCGCGGGTCCTGGAAGACCATCTGCACCTTGCGCCGGGCCGCCCGCGCCTGGCGCGCGGACATCCGGCTGATGTCGACGTCGCCTATCCGGATGGCGCCGGTGGACGGCGCCAGGCCCACGATCGCCCGCGCGGTGGTGCTCTTGCCCGAGCCGGACTCACCGACCAGGCCGAGCACCGACCCGCGCGGGACCTCGAAGGACACGTCGCGGACCACGGTGGCCGCGCCGTACCGCACGGTCAGCCCCTCGACCGCCAGGGCGGCGGTCACCGGAGCACCTCGACCGGGATCCGGGTGGCGCCGGCGGGGACGTCGGTCTCGGGGACCGGGTGCCAGCAGGCGACCCGGTGCCCCTCCCCCCGGTCGGCCGAGGCCAGCGGTGGCCGCGACGTGAGGCAGGTGTCGGTGCTGCGCGGGCACCGGTCGGCGAAGTAGCAGCCGGGCAGCTGCGCCTCGGCCGAGGGCATCCGGCCGTCCAGCGCCGGCAGCGGCGCCTTCTTGTCGATGCCCATGTGCGGGCTGGCCGCCAGCAGCATCGCCGTGTACGGGTGCGCCGGGGAGCTCAGCAGCGTGGCCGTCGGCGCCTCCTCCACCACGAACCCGGCGTACATCACCAGGATGCGGTCGCAGATCTCGCTGACCACCGCGATGTCGTGGGAGATGAACAGCAGGCTGCCGCCGGTGCGGTGGCTGATCCCGGAGATCAGCCGCAGGATCTGCCGCTGCACGGTGACGTCCAGGGCGGTCGTCGGCTCGTCAGCGATGAGCAGCCGCGGCTCCCCCATCAGGCCGATGGCGATGCTCACCCGCTGCTTCATCCCGCCCGACAGCTCGTGCTGGTGCTGGCGGAAGCGGCGCTCGGGGTCGGTGATGGCCACCGCCCGCAACGCCTCCAGGGCCTTGGCCCGGGCGGTCTTCTTCGGCATGTCCAGGTGCAGGACTGCGGGTTCCATCAGGTGGGTGCCGATCTTGATCGCCGGGTTGAGCGACTCCCCCGGGTCCTGGAAGACCATGGACATGGTGCGGCCGAGCACGGCGTCGCTGGCCGCGTCGGGGTGCAGCAGGTCGACGTCGACGAACGTCAGCTCGTCGGCCTCCACGCTGCCGGGCGCCTCGACCAGCTGGGCGACGGCCGCGGTGGTCATGGACTTGCCCGACCCGGACTCCCCGACGATGCCCACCGTCTCCCCCGCCGACAGCGAGAAGGACACGTCGCGCACCGGCATGGAGACCCCGCGCTTCCCGGGGTAGCGGACCCGCAGGTGCCGTACGTCGAGCAGCCGGTCACCCGTGCGGTCGTCGTCGCCGGGGACGTCGGTGACCGAGACGGCCTCCAGCGGCGTGGTGCCCGTGCGGAGCGGGGCACCGCCGCGGCCGCCGATCGCGTCGGACAGCCGCTCGCCCAGCATGTTGAAGGTGAGGCCGGCCAGCACGATCGCGATCGCCGGGGCCAGCGCGGCACCCGGGGAGATGTAGACGCGGGTCAGCCCGTCGCTGAGCAGCCGGCCCCAGTCGTAGGCCGGCGGCTGGACCCCCAGGCCGAGGAAGCTCAGCCCGGACAGCGACAGGATCGCCGTCCCGATGTGGATGGTCGTGTAGAGGATCACCGGCTCGGCGATGTTGGGGAGCACGTGCCGGAGCAGGACGTAGGCCGGGCTCTTGCCCAGCACCTTCGCCGCCTCGACGTACTCCCGGTTGACCGCCGAGGCGGTGAGCGTCTGGGTGATCCGGGCGAAGCCCGGGGTGAAGGCCGCGCCCACCGCCAGCACGCTGCCGACCGACCCGATGCCGAACAGCACCGCGAAGAAGATCGCCAGCAGCAGGGCGGGGAAGGCGATCAGCAGGTTGATGACCGCGCTCAGCACGCGGCCGAGCCGGCGCGAGACGCCGGACAGCAGCCCGAGGGCGATGCCGACCACCGCACCGAGCAGGGTGGCCAGCACCGCGAGCACCAGCGAGGCGCGGGTGGCGACCAGGGTGCGGGCGATGATGTCCCGGCCGAGGTCGTCGGTGCCGGCCCAGTGCGCCCCGCTCATGCCCTGACCGGCGTCGGCGACGTTGCTGACCTCGGCCCGGTCGCCCCAGATGCTGGGGGCTGCGATGCAGAGGAAGACCAGCAGCAGCAGGAGCAGCAGCGGGAGGCCACCGGCGAGCAGCCGCCTCGCCCGGCTCGGCCTGCGCGGGGAGTCCGGCGCGCCCGTCGGGGCCGTCCGGGCCGTCGGGGTCGTGGTCGTGGTGCTCATGACTGCTCACCCACTCGCGATCGGGGGTCCAGGACGCCCAGCAGGACGTCGACGATCATGTTGAGCAGCAGGACGGCGGCACCCAGCACGAGCAGCACGCCCTGCACCGTCGGGTAGTCCTTCTGGATCACGGCCTGGGAGATGACCGTGCCGACACCCGGCCAGCCGAAGACGTTCTCGACGAGCACCGTGCCGGCGACCAGGCCGGACAGGATGAGCGTCCCGAAGGTCAGCGAGGCGGTGAGCATGTTCGGCAGCACGTGCCGCCAGTAGCGCAGCCGCACCGGCAGCCGGCGGGACTTCGCCGCCCGCACGTACTCCGCGTCGAGGACCTTCAGCGCCTCGACCCGCACGATCCGGGCCAGCGACGCGGCGGGACCCACGACGAGTGCGGTCACCGGCAGCACGTAGGAGCCCAGCCCCTCGTCACCGGCGGCCGGGAAGAGCTGGACGCCCACCACGAACAGCACGCTGAGCAGGGTGGCCAGCACGTAGTCGGGCACGGAGTTGAGCAGCCCGGTCACGCCGACGAACACGCTGCGGGTGGTGCGCCCGCGACCGCCCCGGGTGCGCACCGCGGTGGCCAGCCCGATCGGCAGCGCCAGCAGGATGACCAGCACGAACGCCGGCAGCGCCAGCTTGAGCGTGTTGGGGAACCGCTGGGTGATCAGGTCCGACACCGGCGAGGCGGTGACGATCGACCTGCCGAAGTCACCGGTCACCAGGTGCCCGAGGTAGGTCAGGTACTGCTGCAGGAGCGGCTGGTCCAGCCCGAGCTCCTGCCGCCGCTGCTCGATCAGCTGCGGGGTGGCCTCGGCACCCAGGGCGCCGGCGACCGGGTCACCCGGGATCAGGTGGACCATCACGAACGTCGCCGTGACCAGCACCAGCAGGGAGAGCACGAGCCGGACGAGCCGGCGGACGATGAAGGAGGTCCATCGTCCGCCGTCCCGCCGGCGGGCGTGCTCGCCCGCCGGCGGGACGGGGGCCGAGGAGGCCGCGACGGCCCCCTCGACGACCTGGGTGGTGCTCACTGCGCCGCCTCTCTCGACCCCGTCGGCACTACTTGAGCAGCCGGATGCTGGTCGGGACGGCGAACAGGCCGATGGTCTGCAGCGTCGCCTTCGACGTGTAGAAGGGCCGGTTGCCGTTGGAGATCGGGACGACGTCGGCGGCCTCGAACAGCGCCTTGTGCGCCTGGGTGAACAGGTCGCACGCCTCCTCGGCCGGAGCCGCCTTGGCCTGCGCCGAGAGGTCCTCGAACTCCTTGTTCGCGATCGCACCGGAGTTGCGGCCGCCGTCGGCCGGGGTGGCCCCACCGAAGAAGGTGGTGGCCATGTAGGGGAACTCGACGTTGATGGCGCTGTAGAAGATGTCGAAGTCCGCGGTCTCGTAGAGCGTCTGCAAGAACGCGGCGTTGGTGAGCCCGACCAGGTCGGTGCCGATGCCGGCGGCGGCGAACTGCTGACCGATGAGCTCCACGGCCGAGGCGGTCTGCGGTGCGCCGGTCTGGTAGATGATCTTCACCTTGAGCGGCTGGCCGTCCTTGGACCGCATGCCGTCGGGTCCGGCGGTCCAGCCGGCCGCCTCCAGCCCGGACTTGGCCGCCTCGACGTCGAAGTCCGGCAGCGACCCGGTCGTCTCGTCACCGGGGCACTGCACCGGGACCTCGGCGATGAGGTTCTTCGCCGGCTCGCCCTGGTTGGCGGTGCTGACCGGGACCAGGTCGGCCAGGTTCAGCGCAGCGGTCGCCGCGACGCGCACGTCCTGGTCGGCGAACACCCGGCCGGCGGCGTGGTTGTAGTTGACCTCGCCGACGATCACCGGGACGTCGAAGCGCTGGATGCCCTTGGACTTGTCCAGCCGGGCCCGGTCGGGGCCGGTGATCTGGGCGGCGTTGATCTGGTTGCCGACCAGCTGGTTGGCCATCGTCGACTCGTTGGCGGCGAAGTTGACCCGCACGGTCGCCGGGGTGCCGGGCGCAGACGTCGCGGCGCCGTCGGGGCCCCAGGTGTAGTCGGGCCGCACGGCCATCGTGTAGTGGTCACCGGCCACGTACTCGGTGATCGTGTACGGGCCCGAGCCGGCCGAGGCGTGCTCGATCGAGTCGGGGTCGTCGGTGCCGGAGGGGCAGACGATGGGCACCGCGCCCGCACCCTGCAGCAGCGACCCGAAGGGCGTCTCCGAGGTGATCGTGAAGGTCTTCGCGGTGTCGTCGGCCTCGACGCTGTAGTCCACCGGGACCGACAGCGCGACCCACGGCGACAGCGTGTCCTTCTCCTTGATCCGGTTGAAGTCCGCGGCGATCAGGCTGGGCGTGACCGGGGTGCCGTCGGCGCAGGTGACGCCGTCCTTGATCGTGTAGGTCACCGAGGTGGGCGTGACGTCCCACTTGCTGGCGACCTGGGGCACCGCGTTGCCGTCGGCGCCCCGCCCGACGAGCGTGTCGTAGGCGAAGGCGTAGATCTGGCGGTTGAGCCCGCCGGTGCTCTTGTAGGGGTTCACGCTGCCCGGGTCGCTGCCCAGCGCGAGGGTGAACGTGCCCCCGGTCTGGTAGTCGTCGGGGGACACGGCGGCGTCTCCGCCCCCGTTGCCACCGCCACAGGCGGTGACGACCAACGTGGACGCTGCGAGTACCGCGACGACGGGATACTGGCGCTTCACGGGCTTGCCCTTCTCTGGAGGACTCGGACGGTCGGAGCGAGTGGGCTGCGTCCCGCACGGCGCCTGCGGACTGGTCCGCGACCGGCTGCCGGACGTCGAAACTCTGTTGTTTCGATGTTTCGAGACGTGGATCACTTTCGACGGAAGCTAGACCTGTCGACGATCACCCGTCAAGAGCCGCGCGCCCGGCGTTCGACAGCGCGTTTTCGCAGCTCGCGGGGCAGGAGGACGCCCGGTACGGCGGCGTTCCCGCCTCCACCTGCGCCGATGCCGTCGAGCTGGAGCCGCGCGGTCGACCGGTCCGGGCACCGGACCACCGGGACCGAAACAGGTTCGAAATTTCGGTCTTCCACCGAACCGGTCCGGGGGCTAGTGTCGCCGAAAAGAGACCGGGGTCACTGGGGCGTCACCCCCGTGGACCGGCCGACCCACCGGGTGACGACCGGGTCCGAGCGCGCTCACCGCGGCCGGGGCGGCGTCGCAGGAACGAGAGGGACCCACTGTGGAGACTCCGGACATCGTCCGCCCGGACCCGGCGCTGGTGCACGGCCTGTCGCTGATCGGGAGCGCCACGGCCAGCAGCGAGCTCAACCGCCTGGGCATCCGCTCGGCGCACATCAGCGGCCCGGTGTCCCGGACGCCGGGCATCAGCGTCGCCGGGCCCGCGCTGACCCTGCAGTTCATGCCCAAGCGCGAGGACCTCTACCAGGTCGACGAGTACGCCGAGCCGGAGAAGCAGCTGCACCGGCACGTGCTGTACCACACCCAGCCCGGCGACATCGTCGTCGTCGACGCCCGCGGCTCGATGACCAGCGGGGTCTTCGGCGAGATGATGCTGACCTACTTCGCCGGCCGCGGCGGGGTCGGCGTGGTCATCGACGGCTGCATCCGCGACTTCCCCTCCGCCAGCACCCTGGGCCTGGGCATGTGGCTGCGGGGCACCACCCCGAACTTCCACTCCCAGACCGACATCTTCCCCACGGCGGTCAACGTGCCGGTCGCCTGCGGGAACACCGTGGTCGTGCCCGGCGACATCATCATCGCCGACGACGACGGCGCGGTCGTCGTGCCGATCGCGCTGGCCCCCCGGCTGCTCGAGGAGGCCGGCCAGCACGCCGAGTGGGAGGAGTTCTCCCGGATCCGGCTGGCCGAGGGCGGCGACCTGCGCCGCTACTACCCGCTCAGCGACGCCGCCCGCCCCGAGTACGAGCAGTGGCGTGCCGAGCAGGACGGCGCCGGCCGCAACGCCGCCGCCCGGCTCGACGGCAACGGGCACGTCGCGCACCAGCCGATCACCGACGACACCTCGGTGCCGGTGCCGCAGGGGGCCCGGGGGCTGCAGCCGTGAAGATCAGCCGCATCGTGCCCTGGCTGGTGCGGTCGTCGGCCTCCTACTGGGGCGAGTTCCTCTTCGTCGAGGTCCGCACCGACGAGGGCCTGTCCGGGTGGGGCGAGATCACCACCACCACGCGGGCGGCCAACCGGGCGACCGGGGCGCTGCTGCACCAGCTCAACGACCTGCTCGTCGGCGAGGACGCCGCCCGCATCGAGGCGCTGTGGCACAAGACGTTCCGCTCCTTCACCTACAGCGGCAGCCGCGGCCTGGCCTGCACCGTGGTCAGCGCCATCGACATCGCGCTGTGGGACCTGCGCGGCAAGGCGCTCGACCAGCCGGTGTACGAGCTGCTCGGCGGGCCGGTCCGGGAGGACCTGCTGCTCTACACCCACCCCGACCAGAGCCGCTTCGTCGACGAGGACGGCGTGGTCGCCGAGATCCGCCGCATCGTCGACTCCGGGCACACCGCGATCAAGTTCGACCCGTTCCCGCACGCGGCCGACCAGCCCGCCGACAACGACGCCTACCTCGACGGCCGGCTGGACCGGGACGGCGAGCGGGGTGCCCTGGCGCTGACCGCGCTGATCCACGAGGCGGCCGGGCCCGACGTCGAGCTGCTGGTCGACGCGCACGGCCGCTTCGACGTCCCGACCGCGATCCGGCTGGGGAACGCCCTCGCCGACACCACCGACGTCCACTGGTTCGAGGAGCCCGTGCCGCCGGAGAGCCGGGACGCCCTGCGCCAGGTGCGCGAGCGCGTGCCCCTCCCGATCTCGGTCGGGGAACGGCTGCACACCCGGTGGGACTTCGCTCCGGTGCTCAGCGAGCGGCTCACCGACTTCGTCATGCCCGACGTGACCTGGACCGGCGGCATCAGCGAGCTGAAGAAGATCGCCACCATGGCCGAGGCCTGGTACGTGCCGGTCTCCCCGCACGACGCCAGCGGCCCGGTCAACCTCGTCGCCGGCGCCCACGTCATGGTCACCACGCCGAACTTCTACCGGCTGGAGTCCAGCGACACCGACCTCAGCCGCTACGAGGAGTTCCTCGACGCGCCGCTGGAGAACACCGGCGGCCGGCTGCGGCTGCCCACCCGGCCGGGCCTGGGCCTCGGCTTCGACACCGAGCGCATGCGCGCCCACCTCGCCCACGACTTCGGGAGCTGACGCCCGTGACCTCCCCCTCCCCCCGGCAGCTGGTCCGGTTCCGCCGGGCCGGCAGCCCGGACCCCGTCGTCGGTGTGCACGCCGACGGCGCCGTCACCGCGCTGCCCGGCGTCTCCTCGCTGGCCCAGCTGTGGTCGCTGCGGCTCGACGAGCTGCGCGACCGGCTGGCCACCCCACCCGACGGCGAGCCGGTCCCGCTGGCCGACGTCGAGCTGCTCGCCCCCGTCGACGGCCGCACCGAGGTGTGGGCCGCCGGGGTCACCTACGAGACCTCCCGCGAGGCCCGCGTCGAGGAGAGCGAGCAGGCCGCCGACGTCTACGAGCTGGTCTACGACGCCGACCGGCCCGAGCTGTTCTTCAAGTCCGTGGGCTGGCGGGTGCGCGGGCCGGGGCAGACGGTCGGGGTGCGCGCCGACTCCACCGTCGACGTCCCCGAGCCCGAGCTCGCGCTGGTGGTCAACCGCTTCGGCGAGGTCGTCGGCTACACCGTGTGCAACGACGTGTCCTCCCGCAGCATCGAGGGCGAGAACCCGCTCTACCTGCCGCAGGCCAAGGTCTACAGCGGCGGCTGCGCGGTCGGCCCGTGGATCACCCCGGTGTGGGCGGTGCCCGACCCCTACGACCTGGCCATCGCGCTGACCATCACCCGGGACGGCCGGCCGGAGTGGTCGGGCACGGCCAGCACCGCCACCCTGCACCGCAGGCTCGACGACCTGGTCGGGTTCCTGATGCGCGGCGACGTCCACCCCGACGGCGTCGTCCTGTCCACCGGCACCTGCCTGGTGCCGCCCCCGCCGTTCACGCTGACCCCCGGCGACACGGTGCACATCGACATCGACCGGGTCGGCACGCTGACCAACCCGGTCGTCCGCGGACTGGTCGAGGAGGCCCCAGCATGATCGCGAGCATCGACCCACGCACCGGTACGACCGTCGAGGAGCTCGACGTCTCGACCACCACCGACGACCTCGAGCAGCTCTGCGCGCGCGCCCTGGAGGCGGCCGCCGAGCTGTCCGCGCTGGGCCGCGCCGGGCGGGCCACCGTGCTGCGGGCGATGTCGGCCGCCCTGGAGGCGCACCGCGAGGAGCTCGTCGCGGTGGCCGACCGGGAGACCGGGCTCGGCCCGCAGCGGCTCAACGGTGAGCTGACCCGCACCGCCTACCAGCTCGACCTCTTCGCCGAGGTCCTGGAGGACGGCGGCTACCTCGAGGCCACCATCGACCACGCCGGCCCGACGCCGATGGGCCCGCGGCCGGACCTGCGGCGGATGCTGCTGCCGCTCGGGCCGGTGGCGGTGTTCGGGGCCAGCAACTTCCCCTTCGCCTTCTCCGTGCCCGGCGGCGACACCGCATCCGCGCTGGCGGCCGGCTGCCCCGTCATCGCCAAGGTGCACGGTGCCCACCCGGCCACCTCGGTGCTCTGTCGCGACGTGCTCCTGGAGGGCGCCCGCGCCGCCGGGGTGCAGGGCGACGTGGTGGCCCTGGTCTACGGCCGGGAGGCCGCCTCGGCGCTGGTGCAGCACCCGGCGGTCACCGCCGTGGGGTTCACCGGGTCGCTGGAGATCGGCCGGATGCTGGCCGACCTCGCTGCCGCCCGCCCCTCCCCCATCCCGTTCTACGGCGAGCTCGGCGCGCTCAACACCCTGCTCGTCGCCCCCGGGGCCGCCCGCAACCGCGGCGCGGAGATCGGCGCCGGGCTGGCCGCCTCCTTCACCCTCGGTGTCGGCCAGTTCTGCACCAAGCCCGGCGTGGCGCTCATCCCGGCCGGGCCGGACGGCGAGGAGATCCGCCGCGCGCTGATCAGCTACGTGGCCGACGCCGCAGCCGGCGTGATGCTCAGCGAACGCACCGCCGACTCCTTCGCCGAGGGCACCGAGCGGCTCACCTCGCTGCCCGGCGTCGAGGTGCTGGCCCGCGGCGGGCAGCGGCCCGGGCAGGGCTGGTGGGGCGAGCCGCTGCTGCTGCGCGCCGACGTCGACGCCGTGCGGGCCCCGCTCACCGACGAGTGCTTCGGCCCGGTGCTGGTGCTGGTCGAGTACGGCTCGGAGGCCGAGGCGCTGGCCGCGCTCCGCCGGTTCGGCCCCGCGCTCACCGCCACCGTGCACGCCGACGAGGAGGACCACCCGCTGGCCGCCCAGGTCCTGCAGCACGCCATGGGCAGCGTGGGCCGGGTGGTCTGGAACGCCTTCCCCACCGGTGTCGCGGTGTCCTGGGCGATGCACCACGGCGGCCCCTACCCGGCCACCACCAACCCGCTGCACACCAGCGTGGGCACCACCTCGATCCGGCGGTGGCTGCGCCCGGTGAGCCTGCAGGACGTGCCGGCGGACCTGTTGCCCGACGAGCTGCGCGACGAGCCCCGCACCCCGGGTCTCCCCCGCCGCATCGACGGCACGCCGACGCTGGGCTGAGGGCGGGTGACCACCACCGTCTGCGTGCCCGACGCCGGGTTCGCCGACCGGCTGCGCGCCGTCGCCCCCGAGGCAGAGGTCGTCGTCTGGGACGGTCACGCGGAGCCGCCGCCCGGGCTGGACCGGGTGTCGGTCGTCGTCCCGCCGTACCCGAAGGCGGGCTGGACGGCCGAGCAGTTCACCCGGCTGCCGGCGGCCGCCGTGCTGCAGGTGCTCTCGGCCGGCACCGAGGCGTGGCTGCCGCTCGCGCCGCCGGGGCTGACCATCTGCAACGGCCGCGGCGTTCACGGGTCCTCGACCGCCGAGCTGGCCGTCACCGGGCTGCTGTCGCACTGGCACGCGCTGCCCGCGCTGGCCGAGCAGCAGCGGGCGCACCGCTGGGAACCGGTGCAGGCCGAGACCGCCTGGGGCCGGCACGTGGTCGTCGTGGGCGCCGGTGACATCGCCCGCACCGTCGCGGCGGCGCTGCAGGTGTTCGGTGCCCGCACCACGCTGTGCGGCCGCACCGCCCGCGACGGCGTGGCCGCGGTCGCCGACCTGCCGGAGCTGTGCGCGACCGCCGACGCGCTCGTCCTCGCCGTCCCGCTGGACGACGCGACCCGCGGGCTCGTCGACGCCGCGCTGCTGGCCCGGCTGCCCGGCTCCGCGGTGGTGGTCAACGTGGCCCGCGGGCCGATCGTGGACACCGCCGCCCTGCTCGCCGAGCTGGTGTCCGGGCGCCTGCGGGCGGTGCTGGACGTGACCGACCCCGAGCCGCTGCCGGCCGACCACCCGCTGTGGGCGGCGCCGGGGCTCGTGCTCACCCCGCACGTCGGCGGCGGCGCCGTCGGCTGGCGGGACCGCGCCGGGCAGCTGGTCGCCGACCAGGTGTGCCGGTGGCTCGACGGCCGGCCGCTGGAGAACGTCGTCCGGCCCGGCACCGCAACGACCAGCGACGCACCGACCGGAGGAGGGACCCGATGACCCGGGCAGAGGACCAGGTGCTCACCCCCCGCCCGCTGGGCCGCACCGGGCTGTCGGTGCCGCCGCTGTGCATCGGCACCAGCGCCATCGGCAGCATCCCGCGCATCTACGGCTACGAGGTCGCCGACGACCAGGCACTGGAGACGCTGCGGGCGGTGTTCGCCGGCCCGATCCGGTTCATCGACACCTCCAACAGCTACGGCGCCGGGGCCAGCGAGCAGCGCATCGGCGCGGCGCTGCGGGAGATCGGCGGCCTGCCGCCGGGCTTCCTGCTCAGCACCAAGGTCGACCCGGCGCCCGGCAGCGACGACTTCTCCGGCGCGCGCGTGCGGGCCTCGCTGGCCGAGAGCAGCGAGCGGCTAGGGCTGACCGACCTGCCGGTGGTGCACCTGCACGACCCGGAGAAGATCGGCTTCGAGGCGGCGATGGCCCCCGGCGGGCCGGTCGAGGCGCTGGTCGCGCTGCGCGAGGAGGGCCGGATCGGCCACCTCGGCGTGGCCGGCGGGCCGGTGGACATGCTGCGCCGCTTCGTCGACACCGGGCTGTTCGAGGTCGTCATCACGCACAACCGGTGGACCCTGCTGGACCGCTCCGCCGAGCCGCTGCTGGCCGACTGCGCCGCGGCCGGGGTGGCGGTGGTCAACGGTGCCCCGTTCGGCGGCGGCATCCTGGTCAAGGGCCCGGCGGCCGCGCCGCGCTACGCCTACCGCGACGTCAGCGACGCCGTCCGGGACAGCGTGCTGGCCATGCAGGAGGCCTGCGACCGGGCCGGCGTCCCGCTGGCCGCGGCGGCCCTGCAGGCCTCCACGCGCGAGCCGCGGATCACCTCGACGATCGTCGGCATCACCCGGCCCGAGCGGCTCGCGCAGACCCTGGACCTGGCCGCCGTCCCGGTGCCCGGGGCGCTGTGGGCCGAGCTGGACGCGCTCACCCCGCCGTCCCGCACGTGGCTGGGATGACCGCGCCGGTGCGGCTGGCCGTCGTCGGCGGCGGCTGGCGCGCGGAGTTCTTCACCCGGCTGGCCGGGCTGCTCCCGGACCGGTTCACCCTCGTCGGGGCCGCGGCCCGCACGCCGGAGACGGTCGAGCGGCTGGGCCGGCAGTGGGGCGTGCCCGCCTACGGGTCCGCGGCGGAGCTCGTCGACGCGCAGCACCCGGAGCTGGTGGTGAGCAGCGTGCCCCGCACCGAGAACCCGCACGTGCTGGCCGACCTCGTCGGGCGCGGGGTGCACGTGCTCACCGAGACCCCGCCGGCCAGCGACGAGGCCGCGCTGGCCGCGCTGTGGTCGTCGCTCGGCGCCCGCGACCTGGTGCACGTCGCCGAGCAGTACCCGTCGATGCCCACGCACGCCGCGCGCCAGGAGGTGGTGCGCCGCGGGCACATCGGCCGACCCACCTCGGTGCAGGTCTCCTCCACCCACGACTACCACGCGGTCGCGCTCATGCGCCGGCACCTGGGCGTCGGCCTCGGCCCCACCCGGGTGTCGGCCACCTCGCTCACCGCGCCGCTGGTCGACCCGCTGCGCCGCTCGGGCTGGACCGACGACCCGGAGCCGAAGGAGGCCGCCACGGTGCTGGCCACGATCGACTTCGGCGACGGGGCCTCCGGGCTCTACGACTTCACCGACAACCAGTGGCACAACCGGCTGCGCCGGCGCCGCATGGTGGTCCGCGGCAGCTCCGGGGAGATCGTCGACGACACGGTGGTCGGGCTCGTCGCCGAGCGCACCGTGGTGACCGCCACGATCGCCCGCTCCCAGCTGGGGCACGACCTCAACCTCGACGGCGCCGACACCGAGCACCTGTCGCTGGGCATGGAGGTGCTCTGGCGCAACCCGTTCCTGGGCCTGCGGCTGATGGACGAGGAGATCGCCATCGCCTCGGTGATGGTCGACGCGGCCGGGTGGGCCCGGGACGAGGGGCCAGGGCCCTACCCCCTCGCCGACGCCTGCCACGACCACCTGGTGTCGCTGGCCGTGCACCGGTCGCTGGCCACCGGCGCACCGGTCGACACGCCCCTCCCGCCGTGGGCGCGGTGACCCCGCCCGCCCTGGTCTGCCTGGGCGAGACGATGGCGCTGGTGGCCAGCAGCCGCCCCGGGCTGCTGCGGCACCAGCGCGAGCTGCTGCTGGGCACCGGTGGCAGCGAGTCCAACGTGGCGATCGCGGCCAGCCGGCTGGGCACCGCGACGGCGTGGACCGGGCGGGTGGGCGACGACGAGCTGGGTGAGCTGGTGCTGCGCGACCTGCGGGCCGAGCAGGTGCACGTGCAGGCCACCGTCGACCCGCAGCGGCCCACCGGGCTGATGGTCAAGGAGCGGCGCAGCGCCGAGGCCTCCCGGGTCTGGTACCACCGCACCGGCAGCGCCGGCTCCGCCCTCGACGTCGCCGACCTGGACCGCGGCCTGGTCGAGGGGGCCGGCGTGCTGCACGTCAGCGGCATCACCTTCAGCCTGTCCGCGCAGGCCCGCGACACCGCCCGCACGGCCGTGGACTGGGCGCGGGCCGCCGGCGTCGCGGTGTCGCTGGACCTCAACTACCGGAGCCGGCTGTGGGGCGTCGAGGAGTACGCGGCGACGCTGGGCGAGCTGCTGCCCGACGTCGACGTCGTCTTCGGGTCTCCGCACGAGTTCGCCCCGCTCGTGGGCGAGGGTGAGCCGCGCGCGCAGCTGGAGCGGATGACCGCCCGCGGCCCGGCCGAGGTGGTGCTCAAGCTCGGTGCCGAGGGTGCCTGCGCGCTGGTGGACGGTGAGCTCCTCAGCTCCCCCGCCGTGCCCGTGCAGGTCGTCGACACCGTCGGCGCCGGCGACGCCTTCGTCGCCGGCTGGCTGGCCGAGCGGCTGGCCGGGCTCGCCCCGGCCGACCGGCTGCGCACCGCCGTCGGCTGCGGCGCCCTGGCCTGCACCGTCGAGGGCGACTGGGAGGGCTCCCCCACCCGCCGCGAGCTGGCCGCGCTGGGCCGCGGGGACGACGCCGTCCAGCGTTGAGGGGCGGCCGCCCCGGGCGTCCCCGGGGCGGCCGGATTCAGATCCGCTCGACGGCCAGCCCGAGCACCGCGGCGACCACCTCGAAGCGGCGGGTCAGGTCGCCGGTGGCCAGCACCGCGTGGTGCGAGGGCAGCCGCTCGACGAAGCGCGGTCCGTCGGCGACCCGCAGCACGGCGCCGTTGAGGCAGTCGGAGTCGGAGTACTGCGCGTAGTCGTCCAGCCGGGCACTGGCCAGGGTCACGGTGTCCATCGTCGACGCCAGCTTGAGGATGGTGGTGGCCCCGGTGGCGAAGCGGGCGTCGAGGGCGTGGGCGTTCGGGTCGACGATCTCCAGCACCCGCGGGCGCACCGTCCACTCCGTGGCGAACGACTGCGGCACCACCCCGAAGAAGCCGCAGTGCGCAGCCAGCACGCAGTCCTGGGGGTCGGCGACGTCGGGGAAGTACGGGATCCGCTCGTGCTGCAGCGCCGCCCCGCCCATCAGGAACGGGTAGAGGTTGCTCATCATCACCGGCACGCGCAGCGACTCGTAGGTGAGGTACTGGGTGATCATCGAGGTCAGGTCGGCCTCGCACCCCCACATCAGGCCGCGCTCCTCGAACAGCAGGTTCCAGGCCAGGCACGGGGTGGTGTTCGACGTCGCCGACTCGTTGAGGCAGTTGATCCCGGCCGCGATCACACCCGGGGTCTCGTCCAGCTCGTCGGACAGCGCGACGTAGAGCTGCAGCGCCGCGTCCCGCGCCGGCGTGCTCACCCCGACCATCGGCACCGAGCTGCCCAGCCGCGCCACGTGCTCGGCCACCCGGGCCGGGGACACGGCCGCGGCCCGCGCGGCGAGCTCGCGGTAGCTGCGCCGCTCGACGGTGACGCCGAAGGTGTCGGTGAGCGCCTCGACGCAGCTGTCCTCCCACCAGAAGAACCGCTTGAAGATGTCCGGCTGCTTCCCCGCGCCCAGGTCGTCCTGGTAGGCCAGCATCACCCCGCTGGCCAAGTTCTCCTTGGTCTGCAGCGCGCGGCAGACGTCGGTGAACTCCTCCAGCGACGTGGGGGCGACCGTGTCGACGCCGCGGCGGCGCAGGAAGTCGCGGATCTCCCAGTCCCACATGGAGACGGTGCCGAACTCCGACGTCACCAGCAGGACGGGCACCGGGATGCGGCGGAACTCCTCGACCATCCGGTAGGCCCGGCCGTTCATGTCCGGCACCACCACCGCCGCGGCGTCGGCGGGAACGGCGTCCCGCACGTGCTGCCCCGGCAGCCAGGTCACCGCGTCGCCGGCCAGCCGCTGCAGGTGCCGCAGCTGCGTCCAGTAGGCCTCGGCCGGCTCGTCGTCCAGGTGGACCGGGAGCAGGGCCGGGGTCACCGGGTCACCGGGGTGTCGAAGAAGTCGCGGTCGTCCTCGGCGAGGTGCTCCCGTGCTGCCTCCGCGTTGATCGTGACCCCCAGGCCCGGTCGGTCCCACACCTCGATGTGGCCGTCGACCACGATCGGGTCGGGCAGCCCCTCGACCACGTCGTACCACCAGGACGGGCTGGCCACCGGGTACTCGAAGGCGATGAAGTTCGACGGCAGGGTCGCCCCGACCTGCACGTGCGCGGCCAGGCCGATCAGCCCGTCCCAGACGCCGTGCGGGGCGATCGAGATGCCGTGCAGGTCGGCGTGCTCGGCGATCCACTTGAGCTCGGCCAGCCCGCCGACGTCGGCGGGGTCGGGCCCGATCACCCGCACCGCGCGGCGCTCGATGAGCTCCATGAAGTTCTGCCGCAGGTACAGCTGCTCGCCGGTGTGGATCGGGACCGTGGTGCTCATCGTGACGTCCCGGTAGGTGCCGGCGTCGGTGTAGGGCGTGTAGTCACCGGTCAGCAGGTCCTCCAGCCACATCAGGTCCAGGTGCTCCACCTTCCGGGCGAAGCGGACGGCGTCGGCCACGCTCCACCCCGGTCCGCAGTCCAGCGCCAGGCCGATGCCGTCGCCGAGCACCTCCTTGACCGCCTCGACGCAGGCCACGGCGTGCGCCATCCCCCGCTCGGTGAGCACGCCGGCGTCGGGGTGCGGCGGCCCGGTGCGCGGGTCGCCGTAGAAGAAGCCGGGGGTGGAGGCGGCCATCGGCCCGTGGAAGCCGATGCCCTCCTTGACGATGGTGAAGCCCTCGGGCGCGGCCTTCATGTACGCCGCCGCGGCCGCGTAGTCCTCCGGGTCGTAGCCGGTCATCGGCGCGCGGACACCGCCGTTGTAGACCCGCACCCGGTCGCGCACCTTGCCGCCCAGCAGCTTGTACACGGGGAGTCCGGCGGCCTTGCCGGCCAGGTCCCACAGCGCCATCTCGATGGCGCTGACCGCGCTCCCCCACGGCTTGGCCGCGCCCATCCGCCGGATGCGCAGCATGACCCGCTCCACGTCGGTGGGGTCCTGCCCCAGGATGTAGGGCTCGTAGTGCAGCACGATCGGCTTGAGCCACGGCTTGTAGGCCTCGACCTGGCCGAAGCCGTCGATGCCCTCGTCGGTGGTGATCCGCACCGTGGGGTTGGCCCCCAGCAGCGCGCACCTGAGCCCGGTGATCCTCATCGGTCCGCCGGCACGGCGTTGGCGGCGGTGACCCGGGCGTACCCGCGGCCGCTGTCCTTCACGGTGCGCCGCTGGGTGTCGTAGTCGACGTGCACGAGGCCGAAGCGGCGGGTGTACCCGAACGCCCACTCGAAGTTGTCCAGCAGCGACCAGACGAAGTAGCCGCGCAGGTCCACCCCGCAGGCGATGGCGCGCAGAGCGGCGCGGAAGTGGCCGTCCAGGTAGGCGGTGCGCTCGGGGTCGTGCACGGCGCCGTCCTCGCTCACCACGTCGTCGAAGGCCGCACCGTTCTCGGTGACGTACAGCGGCGGGGCGTCGTACCTCGTGGAGACGTACCCCAGGACGTCGACCAGCCCGTCGGGGTCGATCTCCCAGCCCATGTGCGTCCGCGGGCGGCCGGTGCCCACCTTCACCACCTGCTCGGCACCCACCCAGCCGGTGTCGCCGCGGCCCTCGTCGTCCGGGCCGGTGCGGGCCCGCACCACGTGCCGGCTGTAGTAGTTGACGCCCAGCACGTCCAGCGGCTGGGCGATCAGCTCCTCGTCCCCGGCCTGCACGAAGTCCCGTCCGGCCGCCGGCGCCACGTCGTCGAGGACGTCGGCGGGGTAGGCGCCGCGCAGCAGCGGGTCGAGGAAGAGCCGGTTGCAGATGCCGTCGACCCGCCGCGCGGCGTCGGCGTCGGCGGCCGAGTCGGTGGCCGGGTCGGTCGGGTAGAGGTTGAGCGTGATGCCGTAGCGCAGGTCCGGGCGGGCCGCGCGCATCGCCTGCACCGCCATCCCGTGACCCAGCATCAGGTGGTGGGCGGCGTGCACCGCGGCACCGGGCTCGCGGCGGCCGGGGGCGTGCTGGCCGCCGGCGTACCCGCGGAAGGCCGAGCACCAGGGCTCGTTGTGCGTCGTCCAGTCCGGGACCCGGTCGGCGAAGCGGGCGTGCACGGCCACGGCGTAGTCGGCGAACCGGGCGGCGGTGTCGCGGGCCGGCCAGCCACCGGCGTCCTCGAGGGTCTGCGGCAGGTCCCAGTGGTAGAGCGTGGCCCACGGCGCGATGCCCCGGCCGTGCAGCTCGTCGAGCAGCCGGTCGTAGAACGCGACGCCCTCGGGGTTCAGCGCGCCGCTGCCGGTGGGCTGCAGCCGCGGCCAGGCGAAGGAGAAGCGGTAGGTGCCGGTGCCGAGCTCGGCCATCAGGCCGACGTCCTCGGCGTAGCGGTGGTAGTGGTCGTCGGCGACCGCGCCCGACGACCCGTCGGTGATCGTGCCGGGGGTGGCGGCGAAGGTGTCCCAGATGGACACCCCGCGGCCGCCCTCGCCGACGGCGCCCTCGATCTGGTAGCTGGCGGTCGCCGTGCCCCAGCGGAAGCCGGCGGGGAAGGTCAGGGGCTCGCTCACGTCGGTCTCCTCGACTCAGTACAGCCAGTGGGTGCTGCTGGGCACCAGGGCGTCGATCTCGGCCCACAGCTCGTCGGGCACCGGCTGGCTCGCCTGCTCGACGACGTCGGCGACCCGCTCGGGCCGGGAGAAGCCGACGACGGTGGAGGTGACCCGGGGGTCGCGGGTGGAGAACTGCACGGCCGCGGTGGCCAGCGGCACGCCGTGCCGGGCGCAGGCGGCCTCGATCGCGCGGACGGCGTCCACCACCTCGGCGGGCGCCTCCTTGTAGGCGTACCGGGTGGTCGCCGCGGCGCCCCGGGCGAGGATGCCGCCGCCGTAGACCGCGGCGTTGAGCACGCCCAGGCCGCGGTCGGCGGCGACGGTGAGCAGCTCGTCGGCCGAGCGGTCGACGAGGGTGAACCGGTTGTGGGTGATCAGCGCCTCGAACAGCCCGGTCTCCACGTAGCGGCGCATCAGGTCGACCGGCCCGCCGGCCACGCCGATGTGGGCGGCCAGTCCCTCCTCGCGCAGCCGCACGAGCTCCCGCACGGGCCCGCCCTCGGCCATGCCCTCCTCGAAGCTGATGTGCTCGGGGTCGTGCAGGAACAGGAGCTCGATGCGGTCCAGCCCGAGGCGCTCGAGGCTCTCGGCGATCGAGCGGCGGACCCGGGCGGCGGAGAAGTCGTTGCCCGGCCCGCGGTCGATCTTGGTGGCCAGCACGAAGCCCTCGGGCAGACCACCGGCCTGGGCGAGCGCCGCCCCGATCCGGCGCTCGCTGTCGCCGCCGCTGTAGTTGTTGGAGGTGTCCAGGAAGCGGATCGGCCCCTCGAGCACGCGCAGCACGGTGTCGACGCCCTGCTGGGCCGGCACCTCGTAGCCGAAGTTGCCCGGCATGCTGCCCAGCGGACCGCCACCGGCGCAGAGGGCCGAGACGGTGAGCCCGGTGCTGCCCAGCGGGCGCAGCCAGTCGGCGGGCAGGTCGGTCACCGGTCGGCCTGCAGGGAGACGACGAGCCCGTCGGCGTCGACGACGCGGTCTGTGCCCACGGCTGCCGCACCGGCGGTGACGAGCCGGGACGTGAGTCCGGCCGGGTCGTCGTCGGTGAGCCCGATCGACCCGAAGCCGAGCAGGCCGGGCTGGGTGGTGTCCGGGCCGGCGGTGGTGTCGATGCCGTAGGCGAAGAGCTCCAGGACGCTGTCGCCGGCGTGCAGGTAGGTGATCTCGAAGCCGCGGGGGTCGTCGGCGCGGACCAGCTGCCCGGCGACGCCGAAGCCGAGCTGGTCGCGGTAGAGCTGCACCGAGCGGGCGGGGTCGGCGACGGTGATCGCCACGTGGTCGAACCGTGGGGTGGTCGGCGTGGGCCGGGCGTGCTCGGCGTCCACCAGCCCCTGGTCGACGACCCGGTCGTACTGCAGCCGGCCCTGGACGAACTCGAGCAGCGTGCCGTCCGGGTCGAAGAAGAAGGTGATGTGCACCCCGCCCGGGACGTCCTTGGGGCGCTTGTGGAACCGCACCCCGGCGTCGTCGAGGCGGGCGGCCCGCTCGTCGAGGTCACCGACCTTGAACCCGACGTGCCGGAAGCCGCGCGAGGTGTCGTCGGGCGACCAGCCGCTGTCGACCCCCGCCGAGCCGGCCTCGGTCAGCCGCAGGACGCCGGGCCCGGCGGAGAGCCACGCCTGCCCGGGCTCGGCCGTCTCGAGGGGCACCAGGTCCAGGTGGGTGCGGTAGAAGTCGACCGAGCGGGCCAGGTCGCGGACGGTCAGGTCGACGAACTGGATGGGGTGTGGCTGCA
This sequence comes from Modestobacter sp. L9-4, assembly GCF_019112525.1. Taxonomy (NCBI): domain Bacteria; kingdom Bacillati; phylum Actinomycetota; class Actinomycetes; order Geodermatophilales; family Geodermatophilaceae; genus Modestobacter; species Modestobacter sp. L9-4. Next base: position 3,686,809 of record NZ_CP077800.1, on the reverse strand, counting down.
CGTCGGTGCGTCCTCTCCGGGCCTCGTCCCCGGTCGCGACGGTGCGGCCGGGGCACGGTGCGGGTGCGCGAGGAGCGGGCCCGTCCGCACCGCCGACGCTATGAGCCAGGTCACGGAACTGTCAAGCACCGGCTGGACGCGTCCACGTACGTGGACGGACGACGGACGGCCTGCCATCCTGGGGCGATGGAGACCGCGCCGACGACCGCCCCGACGGAGGACGCTGCTGCCGGGCCGCAGATGGTGAAGTCGGCCGAGCGCTCGGTGCGGCTGCTGGAGATGCTGGCCGCGTCCGAGCACCGGCCCACCCTGGCCGAGCTCGCCGTCAGCAGCGGGATCCCGAAGTCCAGCCTGCACGTGCTGCTGCGCACGCTGACCCAGGCCGGCTGGGTGGAGCAGGCCGGCGCCGGGTTCGGCATCGGCCCGCGGGCGCTGATCTGCGGCACCGCCTACCTCGACCGCGACCCGGCGCTGCCGCTGGGCATCGAGGCGATCGAGTCGCTGCGCACCGAGGTCGGCTACACCTCCCACTACGGCCGGCTCGACGGGTCGAACGTGCTGTACCTGGCCACCCGCGAGGCGACCGCCCCGGCGCGGCTGGTGTCCCGGGTCGGCCGGGTGCTGCCCGCACACCTCACCGCACTGGGCCTGGCACTGCTGGCCGACCGCACGGAGGCCGAGATCGACCGGGTCGTGCCCGCGGAGCTCACCCCGCTGACGCCGCACTCGGTGGTGGACCGGGCCGAGCTGACCGCCGCGGTCGGCCGGGCGCGCACTGCGGGCGTCGCGGTGGAGCGGGAGCAGAACTCCGAGGGCATCTGCTGCGTCGCCCGCGCAGTCGGCTACCGGATCCCGGCCACCGACTCGATCAGCTGCTCGCTGCCCCTGGCGCTGGCCACCGACGAGGAGCTCGGCCGGGTGTCGGCGGTGCTGGAGCGCACCGCCGTCGGCCTGGAGTCCGCACTGCGCCGGGCCGGCGTGCGCTGAGCCGGCCTCAGCGCCCGGGCAGCCGTCCTGCCAGGTAGCCGGCCGTCCGGCTCTCCGGCGCCTCAGCCACCTGCTCGGGCGTGCCGGCCACGACGATCCGCCCACCGGCGTCCCCGGCCCCTGGTCCGAGGTCGAGCACCCGGTCCGCACCCGCGACGACGTCCATGTCGTGCTCGACCACCACGACGGTGTTGCCGGCGTCGACGAGCTGGTGGAGCTGGCGCATCAGGAGCGCCACGTCCGCGGGGTGCAGCCCGGTGGTCGGCTCGTCGAGCAGGTAGAGGGTGTGCCCGCGCCGGGCGCGCTGCAGCTCGCTGGCCAGCTTGACCCGCTGCGCCTCCCCGCCGGACAGCTCGGTCGCCGGCTGCCCCAGGCGCAGGTAGCCCAGCCCCACCTCCTGCAGCGTGCGCAGGCTCATCACCACCGACGGCAGGTCGGCGAGGAACCCGGTGGCAGCCTCGACGGTCAGGTCGAGCACCTCGGCGATGTTCCTGCCGCGGTGGGTGACCTCCAGCGTCTCGGCGTTGTAGCGCGCGCCGTGGCAGGTCGGGCAGGGCGCGGAGGTGCCGGGCAGGAAGAGCAGCTCGACGGCGACGACGCCCTCGCCCTGGCAGGTGGGGCAGCGCCCCTCCGCCACGTTGAAGGAGAACCGGCCGGCGCCGTAGCCGCGTGCCCGGGCCTCGTCGGTGGCGGCGAAGAGCTTGCGGACGGCGTCGAACAGGCCGGTGTAGGTGGCCAGGTTCGACCGCGGGGTGCGCCCGATCGGCTTCTGGTCCACCCGCACCAGCCGGTCGACGGCGTCCAGCCCCTCGGCGCGCACCGGGGCGACCGCGTCGTCGTCCGGGGCGTCGTCGTCGGACTCGGGGTCGGGCTGGGGTCCGACGTGCTGGGCGACGACGTCGGCGAGCACCTGGCTGACCAGCGTCGACTTCCCCGACCCGGAGACGCCGGTGACCGCGGTGAAGACGCCGAGCGGGAAGTCCGCGTCCACGCCGCGCAGGTTGTGCCGGTCGACGCCGAGCAGCCTGATCCAGCCGGTGGGCTCCCGCCGGGTCCGGACGGCGGGCCGCTCGGTGTCGAAGAGGTGCGGCCGGGTCACCGACTCCTCGACCTCGGCGAGCCCGGCGACCGGGCCGCTGTAGAGCACCCTCCCGCCCCGCTCCCCCGCGAGCGGGCCGACGTCGACGATCCAGTCGGCGCGGCGGGCCAGCGCCATGTCGTGCTCGATGACGAACAGCGAGTTGCCGGCCGCGACGAGGGCGTCCAGGACGTCGAGCAGCGGCTCGGCGTCGGCCGGGTGCAGCCCCGCGGACGGTTCGTCGAGGACGTAGACGACGCCGAACAGACCCGACCGCAGCTGGGTGGCGATCCGCAGCCGCTGCAGCTCCCCCGGCGACAGCGTGGGCGTCGTCCGGTCGAGGCTGAGGTAGCCCAGGCCCAGCCGGGTGAGCACCTCGATGCGGGCGACGAGGTCGGTGGTGATCCGGACGGCGACCTCGCCCTCGGCCCCCGATGCCCGGAGGGTCTCGGCCAGCGCGGTCAGCGGCTGGGCGGCGAGCTCGGCGACGTCCCGCCCGGCGAAGGTGACGGCCAGGGACTCCGGCCGCAGCCGGCGCCCGCCGCAGACCGGGCAGGGCGAGGTGCGCACGAACCGCAGCGCCCGCTGGCGCATCGTCGGGCTCTTGGTGTTGGCGAGGGTGTGCAGCACGTAGGCGCGGGCGCCGGTGTAGCGGCCCTGGTAGTCGCGCTGCACCTGGTCGACGCCGCGCACCGGGTGCACGGTGACCTCGGGCTGCTCGTCGGTGAACAGGATCCAGTCGCGCTCGGCCTGCGGCATGTCCCGCCACGGCCGGTCGACGTCGTGGCCGAGCTCCACGAGGATGTCACGCAGGCTCTTGCCGTACCAGGCGCCGGGCCAGGCGGCGATCGCGCCGTCCCGGATGCTGAGCGAGGGGTCGGGCACCAGGGTGTCCTCGGTGACCACGTGCACCCGGCCCAGGCCCGAGCACTCCGGGCAGGCGCCGGCGGCGGTGTTGGGCGAGAAGGCGTCGGAGTCCAGCCGCTCGGCGCCCGGCGGGTAGCTGCCCGCGCGGGAGAGCAGCATCCGCAGCGAGTTCGACAGCGTCGTGACGGTGCCGACGGTGGAGCGGCTGCTGGGCACCCCGCGGCTCTGCTGCAGCGCGACCGCGGGCGGCAGGCCGGTGATCTCGTCGACGACCGGGGCGCCGACCTGCTGGATGAGCCTGCGGGCGTAGGGGGCGACGGACTCGAAGTACCGGCGCTGCGCCTCCGCGTAGATGGTGCCGAAGGCGAGCGAGGACTTCCCCGAGCCGGAGACGCCGGTGAAGACCACCAGGGCGTCGCGCGGGACGTCGACGTCGACGTTGCGCAGGTTGTGCTCCCGGGCCCCGCGGACCCGGACGGAGGAGTCAGCCCGCTCGTCGATCACGGCCCCAGCCTGACCTCCGCCCTCGCGCCGGCAGCACCCGGGCCGTTCCGCGGGATCAGCCCAGCGGGACGCACAGCTGGTCCGTCGTCCCCGGGCAGAGTGAACCGACGGTGAGCGGCCCGAGGGTGACCGGCCGCTTGCCGACCTGGAGACCGGAGACCCGCAGCTGCAGGGTGCGGAACACGTCGCTGCGCCCCTTGGGGGTCGCTGCGGAGAACGCCTGGTCCAGCACGACGTACCCGGTGATGCGGGGCTGTTCGTAGTTCCCGGCCTGGAAGCTGTCCGAGGGCGACCACACGCCCCCAGGGCACGGCGTGCTGGCCCGGCCCGCCTGGAAGAAGAAGCCGAGCCGACCCGGGAGCGGGGGCGTGCCCGCCGTGGGCTCGACGGTGAAGGTGCCGTGCACCGCGGCCACCGGCGCCTCGATCACCACGGGCAGGTACTGCAGCACGGACCCGTCGGCCTGGCAGGTGTCGAAGTGCGGGACCCGGTCCGGCGCCACGGTGCCCTCCAGCGGCTTCGTGTCGACGACCAGGTCGGCGAGCGCCGGGCTGCCGGGCGGGCCCGGGTCGGTCAGCCCCACGTGGACCACCGTCGTGCTCACCGGGGGCGGCGGGGCGGCGTCCACGGTCCGCACTGGGGGCGGCGGCGCGGCTGCGGCCTCGGGTGCCTGGGTGAGGTGGTGCACGCCGATCAGGACGGCGGTCAGTGCGACCACCACCGCGACGGTGCCCGCGCCGACGCCCAGCCACCGGGTCCACCGGGACGGCGGCGCGCTGTCGTCCTCGTGGTCGGCCGCACCGGGCCACCAGTCCTGTGTCGTCATCCCCGCCCCCGTCCGGTCGCCGCGGAGTCGATCACGCGGCGCAGCGGAACGCCAGGACGCCGTCCTGGCGCGGGTCGCCGCCCGGTGCGCGCGCTGGGCGCCGGCTGTGCGCGCGGCGGCCGTCCGTTCCGGGACCCCGGCGGTCACCGATGAGTTCCGTCGTCCGGGAGGGTCCACCCCGACGTACCCACTCGCACCGCTGACGGGAGACCCACCGTGACCACCCCCGCCCATCCCGGGCGCATGTTCTTCGTGACCCTGCCCGTGGCCGACGTCGCGCGCAGCCGGGCGTTCTTCACCGCGCTCGGCTTCACCTTCGACGAGAGGTTCTCCGGCGAGGGCGCCGCCTGCATGCAGGTCGGCGAGCAGGCCAGCGTGATGCTGGGGAGTCACGAGACCTTCGCGCAACACTCGAAGCTGCCGATGGCAGACCCGAGGACGCACGCGCTGGCGCTGTACTCCTTCGACGTCCCGGCCCGGGAGGACGTCGACCGGGTCGTCGACACCGCGCTCGCGGCCGGCGCCGTCGAGGCGGACCCCCTCGAGGACCTCGGCTTCATGGTCTCGCGCAGCTTCTTCGACCTGGACGGCCACGGCTGGCAGGTCATGTGGACGGACCCGGCCGCAGCGCAGCCCGACGCCGAGCCGGCCGCGCAGGGCGCCGGCGTCTGAGTCCGTCCGGCCGGCTCGTGGTGCCACCCGCACCACGAGCCGGCCGGACCCCTCGCGCAGGGCCGTCGTGGCGGTCGTCGTCGTGGTCGGCCGCCCGCGACCGGGCGCCACCCCGGTGACCTGCGCTGCCCGGGACCCCGTGCCGCCGGCCGGAGAGCCGGACCGGTCGATGCGACGCGGTCACCCGGCCGGGTGACCGGACGCGCGAACGAGACCGGTTCGGCCGCTTCCACGCCGATGGATGGGCATGGGAGCAACCGTGACGCCGACCGGGGAGCTGACGCGCGCCATCGTCGACGCGACGACCGCCCTGGTCATGCTGATCGGTGAGGACGGCCGGATCCTGCTCGCCAACCCCGCCATGCAGGCCTTCACCGGCCAGCCGGAGAGCGAGCTGCTCGGCCGCCTGTTCTGGGAGGTCTACGTGACCCCGGAGGACATCCCGCGGGCGCGGCAGGCCGTGGGCGCGGCGCTGATCGGCGGGGCGTCCTTCCTCGACGAGGGCACCTGGTTCCGCGGTGACGGCGTCCGGCGGCGGGTGTCCATGCAGAACAGCGTGGTCACCGACGAGACCGGCCGGCCGCACGGCATCGCCGTGGTGGCCATCGACGTCACCGAGCAGCGCCAGCGCGAGGCCCTCGTGCAGCGCCGGGCCACCACCGACGCCCTCACCGGCACTTGGAACCGCGGCGTCCTGTTCGACGCCCTGCAAAAGCAGCTGGCCCCGGGCATCGGGCCCGGCTGCGCCCTGCTGTTCTGCGACATCGACCACTTCAAGGCGGTCAACGACCAACACGGCCACGCCCGGGGTGACCAGCTGCTCGTGGAGGTCGCCTCCCGGCTGCTCGAGCTCGCCGGACCCGACGACCTGGTCGCGCGCTTCGGCGGCGACGAGTTCGTCGTGCTGGTGCCGGACGTCGCCGCGTCGGAGCTGGCGGCACTGGTCGACCGGGCCCGGGCCGGGATGGGTCTCCCCCTGCAGGGTGCGACCGCCTCGCTGCCCTTCAGCGTCAGCATCGGTGGCGCCCACGGCCGTCCCGGCGACGACCCGGACCACGTCCTGGCGATGGCCGACCAGTCGATGTACCGCCGCAAGCGCCGCCGTACCTGACCCGCTCGCGCGCCGCGTCCTGGCGCTGGGGCCGGACCGCCTGGAGCGATGGTGGCGGGCCGGGGACCTCCACGGGTGCCACGAGGTGCGCCCTCGGTCAGGGCAGCCGGTAGTCCAGGTGCAGGACGGGGCCGGACTCGTCGTGCTCGATCGTCAACGTGCCGCGCAGTCCGGACAGCTGACCGGTCCCCGTGCCGGGGAGCACCACCCCTGACGGCGAGGGAGCGCCGTCGTCGACCACGCCGCTGTGCTGCAGGACGAAGGTGCCGGCACGCCCGTCGAGCGCGCCGGTGACCAGCTCGAGAGCCGAGTAGCCGACCGGCGCCTCGCCCACCCCGGCCGAGGTCATCGACACGACGCTCGTGCCGGCGAGCGCGCCGGTGAACTTCTTGCGCAGCGTGGCCCGGCCGAAGGCCACGGGGCCGGCGTCGCCGAGCTCCAGGGGTGAGGGGTCCGGTTCCCAGCCGGTCACCTCGAAGCGGACCTCCACGAACGGCATGACGCTCTCCTCATCGACCGGGTGAGGGAGGAGTCTGCTCGCTCCCCGCAGTGGACGGCGAGTGCCCGCCCACGAACTGTGGCTGCGCCGCGCAGCCGGTGCATCTCACGGGGGCGTCGTCGCCGGCTCGGAGGTCGGAGCGCTGACCACGCGCGGGGCCGGGCCGCGGCCGCGCCGTCCCTGGGTCAGGGGCCCTGCTGCTGCGAGGCCTCGGCCAGGGCCCGGTCCGCTGTGGCCCAGACCGGCGGGAGCGCGGCTCCCAGCTCGCTCCAGCTGGCGAAGGTGCTGGCGCTCATCCGGTGCCGGGTGGCGTCCACCACCGACGTGTGTGCCGGGCCGCGGACGAAGGCGCGCAGGGCGTCGGCGTCACCCCACACCGACAGGGTCGACAGCGTCGCCCGGACGAGGTCGGCCCGGGCGGTGTGGCCGGCCAGGCCGGCCGAGGCCCCGATCCCCTGCCACAGCTCCTGCGTCGCACGCAGCACCCCAGGGAGGTGGCGGTGGTGCGTCACGGTGAAGCGCGTGGCCAGCACCAGGTACTCGCGGGAGGGGTCGAGCGGGCCGTGGGGAGTCCAGGGGAACGCGGGCATCAGGGCTCTTCTCGCTGGAGGTGGGGTCGTGTGCGACCGGTCGTGGTCGGCGTCGCCGGAGCGACCGCCGACCCGCCGCCTGCCCGCAGGACAGCTAGACCGCGTGCAGTCGCTGGCCCACGTCGTGGGCGACCAGCTGGTGGAGTCGAGCCCGGGTGACCTCGTCCCGGGGCGTGTAGACCATCATCCGCGCGCCACCGGACAGCTCCCCGGCCTGGAACCGCTGCAGCTCCAGGTGCAGGTCGCCGACGGGTGAGCGGAAGTCCTTGGCCGGCATCCCGCGGTCCATGACGTCGTGGCGGCGCCACAGCGTCTCGAACTCCGGCGACGCCTCGCGCAGCCGGCGGACCAGCTCGGTCCACAGCGGGTCGTCGAGGTGCGCGGCGAGCCCCGCGCGGAGGTTGGCGACCAGGTGTGCCCCCGCCTCCGGACGGCGGTTGAGGCAGACGTCGCGCCAGTAGGGGTGGGTGAAGAACAACCAGAGCTGGTTGCGCTGGCCCGGGTCGATCGAGTCGAGGTCGCCGCCGAGCGCGTTGAAGGCGCGGTTGTAGCCGAGGATCTCGTACCGCGGGGAGAGCACCACCGTCGGGAAGGGGTCCAGCTGGTCCAGGACCGCCTGGGCCGCCTCCCCCACGACCTCGCAGTTCTTCGCGGCCGGCGCGACGACGGTGACCCCGGCGAGCTGGAAGAGGTGCCAGCGCTCCTGGGTGTCCATCCGCAGCGTGCGGGCGATCGCCTCGAGCACCTGCACCGAGACGTTGATGTCCCGGCCCTGCTCCAGCCACGTGTACCAGGTGACGCCGACCCCGGCGAGGAGGGCGACCTCCTCCCGGCGCAGGCCCGGCGTGCGCCGCCGTCCACCGCTGGGCAGCCCGACGTCGTCCGGGGTCACCCGCTCCCGGCGGGTGCGCAGGAAGTCGGCGAGCTCGGTGCGCCTGGAGACCGTCACGGGGTGATGATCGCGGCTGCACAGCCGGTCAGCCAGGGGTCTGGCAGTACCAGGATCGACAGGCTCTCACCACCAGCATCCGCGCGGCCCCACGCTGACCCGCATGAGTCAGGACACCTCCCTCCCGACGGTCGCGCCACCGGCTGCGGAGCCCCGCCGGATGCACCCGATCGCCCTCCTCGCCACGCTGGCCGCCGCCGTCGTCCCGGTCATGTCGGTGTTCAGCGTCAACGTCGCGCTGCGCCAGATCGGCGTCGAGCTCGGCGCCTCGGCCGGCACGCTGCAGCTGGTGGTGGCCGCCTACGGCGTGGTCTACGCCGCGCTGGTCGTGATCGGTGGCCGACTGGGCGACTCGTTCGGCCGGAAGCGGATGCTGCTGATCGGCTTGGCCACGTTCGCCGTGACCAGCCTGCTCTGCGCCGTGGCGCAGGACCCCGGCCAGCTCGTCGCCGCCCGGTTCCTGCAGGGCCTGTCGGCCGCTGCGCTGTCCCCGCAGGTGCTGGCGAGCATCCACGCCAACTCCGAGGGCCACCACCGCGCCCGGGCACTGGGCCTGTTCGCCGCCACCGCCGGGCTCTCCAGCTCGCTGGCGTTCCTGGTCGGTGGGAGCCTGGCCGGCTCCGACCTGGGCTGGCGCTCGGTGTTCTGGATCAACACCCCGGTCGCGCTGCTGGTGATGATCGGCGTCGCCCGCTACCTGCCCGAGACCAAGGCCCCCACCCGGACGGCGCTGGACTGGACCGGCGCCGCCCTGCTGGGTGCGGCGATGACCCTGCTGATCTTCCCGCTGACCGAGGGGCGCGCCACCGGCTGGCCGCTGTGGACCTGGATCTGCCTGGTCGCCGCGCCGGTGGCCCTGGCCGCGCTGGTGTGGTGGCAGGTGCGGCTGCAGCGCCGGGGCAGTCTGCCCCTGCTGCCGCCGGAGCTGTTCGCCTTCCGCACGGTGCGGATCGGCCTGCTGGTCGCGGCACCGGTGTTCATCACCTTCGGCGGCTTCATGTTCGTCTACGCGTTCCTGGCCGGCACCCACGGGCTGTCGCCGCTGCGGATCGGCCTGAGCCTGCTGCCGATGTCGATGGGCTTCTTCGCCGCGTCGATGGCCACGAGCCGGCTGATGCAGCGCTTCGGGGTGAGCGTGCTCGCCGCCGGCGGCGTGCTGACCGCCGCCGGACTCGCCTGGATCGGGCTGGTCGTCGACGGGTTCGGCGCGACGGAGGTCTACTCGATGTGGCGGGTGGCGGCACCGATGGTCGTGGTCGGCGTCGGTGTCGCCCTGCTGTGGTCGCCGCTGATGGGCGTCATCCTCAGCCAGGTGCACGGCCACCTCGCCGGCCTCGGCGGCGGACTGCTGCTCACCGTCATGCAGGCGTCGCTCGGCTTCGGCTCGGCGGTGGTGGGCTCGATCTACTTCGGGCTGGGCGCCGAGCACGCGTTCCGCTGGACGGCGTTCATCCTGGCCGCGGTGATGCTCGTGGTCACGCCGCTCACCCAGCTGCTGCGGCCCCGCGCCTGAGCAGGGCGGCTCGGGTCACGGGGCGTGCCAACCCGCCGTGCCCCGAGCCGCCCGCGTCGCCCCGACCAGGACGACGGCCACCAGGCCGCACGCCACCGCGAGGGCGGTCGCCGGACCGGGACCGAGCACCAGCAACGTCCCGACCAGCGCGCCGCCGAGCATCGCGACCACGGCGGCGAGTCGCCGCAGGGCGGTGCGCCAGTCCTTCGTGCGGACGTCGGCGGCGATGCCGGTGAGCGTCATGGTGAGCACCGTCGTGGTCAGGTCCGGGACCGCCAGCGCGCGCACCACCGCGTTCTGCAGCCCGAGTGCGACGGCAGCGCAGGCGACGACGACGTCCACCGGCACCGCCCCGTACGGCTGGTCGCCGACGGCCAGGACGACCGCGCCGGCGACCAGCAGGACCAGTTCCGCCGCGACCGCGTTGCGCAGCAGGACGCCACGGTGGCCCCGGTGTCGGGCGACGAGCGTGCCGCCGACCGCGGCGCCGGAGAGGAAGCCCACCAGCGCGATCACCGACGCCTGGAGGGAGAAGCCCGGCGCCCCACCGAGGGCGAAGCCGATGAAGACGACGTTGCCGGTCATGTTCGCCACGAAGACCCGGCCCAGCGACAGGATGCTGACCGCGTCGACCAGGCCGGTGAAGACGGTGAGCACGAGCAGCAGCGCCGGCAGCGGACCGTGCCGCGGGTGGCTCAGGTAGTCGGCGTACCACCGCCGTCGGCCCCGGTCGTCGGACACAGCTGGCTCCTGGAGGTGGACGGGAACGCCGGACGATCGGTCATCGTCCACCACCGCGGGCGGCTCCCGCTCTCGACGTCCTCAGCTGGGCTGGTCGCCCAGCGCACGGGCGGCCTCGGCGATGTCGCTCGCGGCGAGGGTCGAGACGTCGTCCCGGTCCAGGTCGTCGACGCTCCGGCCCTCGCGGGTCAGCCGGAGGGCCTGCCGGTTGAGCGACTGCTCGAACAGGGTGCGGGCGAAGCGCGCGTTGCCGGACTCCTGGTCCGACGTCAGGCCACCGAGCGTGCGGCGCAGCGTCGCCGCGGCACCGTGCTCCAGGACGTACTCGTGCTGGAGGACGACGCCGGTGAAGATGGCCTCGAGCTCGGCGGTCGAGTAGTCGGGGAACTCGATCTCCCGGGCGAAGCGCGAGCGGAGACCGGGATTGGAGGCCAGGAACGCCTCCATCAGCTGGGGGTAGCCGGCCACGATGACCACCAGGCGGTGCCGGTGGTCCTCCATCCGCTTGAGCAGGACCTCGATCGCCTCCGGGCCGAAGTCCACCCGGCCGTCGGAGTCCGGGGACAGCGAGTAGGCCTCGTCGATGAACAGGACGCCGTCGAGCGCCTTGCGGATGACGCGGTCGGTCTTGATCGCCGTCGACCCGACGTACTGCCCGACCAGGCCGGCCCGGTCCACCTCCACCAGGTGGCCCTTCTGCAGCAGGCCGACCGCCCGGTACATCTCGGCCAGCAGCCGGGCGACCGTGGTCTTGCCCGTGCCCGGGTTGCCGAGGAACACCAGGTGCTGGGACGTCGCCGCCTCGGGCAGGCCGACCTCCTTGCGGCGCGCCTGCACCTGCAGGAAGGCGACCAGCGCCTGCACCTGCTCCTTGACCGCCTCGAGCCCGATGAGGGCGTCGAGGTCGGCTTGGATCTCCGCGAGCGGACGGGCAGGCCCGGGGCGGCCACCGAAGAGGTCGTTCAACAGGTCGTCGACACCGCGGATGCCGGGGCGCGGGAGCTGCTCGCCCAGACGGCCGACGGTCTCGCGGAGGTCGTCCAGCGACTTGCGGTTGGACGGCATCCCACGAGCGTAAGCGCGCCTGGGTCAGCAGGCTGGTCGTGAGCTGCTCCACGCCGGTGCAACCGTGGCGTGGAGCCGCACCGTGGACGCCGGAGCGAGACCTCTCTCCCCTCGCGGACAGCTGATCATCGGGCTCACCGTCCGTGGTCCAGTGGGCGCCTGCCCCCGTCGGGTCAGCACCCCGGCTCAGGTCTGGGCTGTCGCCCGCGGGTCACGAAGACTCCCGCTCATGTACAGCGGGTTGGCGCCGGTCGTGATGACCCTCGACGCGGACTGTCACCGGTGCCCCACCGTCCTGGCGAGCGGGGACCGCGCATGGCGGGTCACTGCCGGGGAGGCCGAACGGGCGTGGCTCTGCACGACGTGCGCGCGTCCTCTCGCGACCAGTCGCCCGGGCCTGTCCGCGGAGCTGGAGGCCATGCGCCGGATGCTGACCGAGCCCGTCGTCCAGACGGCACGGTCGAGGCCGGCGCCCAGGATCCCGGCGGGGGCCCCACTGCCCGTGCAGATGACCACGATGCCGCGGCGGGCAGTCCCGCCCACCGTGCGCAGGTGGCGCTGGTCGCTGGCCCTCAGCCTCGTCATCGTCTTCGCCACGTCAGCACTGAGTGCAGCGGGTCCCGTCGGACGGGCGGTCGCGATCGTCATCGGTCTGCCGGCGGTCGCCGTGTTCTGGGTGTCGGTCATCGGACTCCCGCTCGCGAGCCTCCACGCCCGCTGGACGTCACGGCGCGCGCTCGCACCGGAGCGGTGGCCGGCGCGCGGATCGATGTCCTGGGACGCCGCCCCCACCCTGCGGCGCACCGCTGCCCGCGAGCCCGTCCGCGTCACGGGCGCCGAGGACAACTGGGTGAAGGGAGTCCGCGGCGAGCAGGCGGTCGGGGCAGCACTCATCGCCACCGGCCTGCCGGTCCTGCACGACCGTCGCCTGCGGGTGGGGTCCGCCGCGAACATCGACCACCTGGTCGTGGCCGCCGACGCGGTGTACGTCGTCGATGCCAAGAACCTGGCCGGATCGCTGTCCACGACCAACGGCCGGCTGCGCATCGGCGGCCGTGACGGAGGGAGGCTGCTCGCCGGCGTCCGCCGTCAGGCCCAGGAGGTCACGACGGCCCTGGCCAGACTGGGAGTCAGTGCGCCGGTGCGGCCGGTGCTCTGCCTGACCGGTCCCGCCAGGCCCAGCGGCGTGCAGCTGGTCGAGGGCGTCCTGCTGGGCACACCGGAGTCGGTCCGATCGGTCCTGGAGCTGCCCGGTCTGCTGGAGTCCACGGCCCAGGCGCGGATCGCAGACCTGCTGGCCTGGGCCTTCCCTCCTGCCGCGGAGGACCGGAGGCCGAGTCTGACTCGGCCCGCGACCTGAGACGGTCGGCGCCGTCCCACGCCTGCAACCAGGCGTTGGACAGCGACGACGGCCCAGGCGCCGTGCCGACACGGTGCTGTCCGTCTCCACCGGACACCAGCAGATCGGCCCGGAATGACGATGAGCCCCTGACCAGCGGAGACGCTGACCAGGGGCTCGGGTGGCTCCCTCGATAGGACTTGAACCTATAACCCTGCGATTAACAGTCGCATGCTCTGCCAATTGAGCTACGAGGGATCAGCGGGCCGTGACCCGCGGACTCGTCCAGGTTACTACACCGAAGGCGGGGTTCAGGGGCAGGGGGTTCTCGGCGGGTCGCCTGCGAGACCGGCCGGTACCGTCAACGGCTCCCCCGATCCCAGGAGGTCCCTCGTGGCCAAGCTGTCCTTCCTCGCCGGCTTCGGCGCCGGCTACGTCCTCGGCGCCAAGGCCGGACGTGAGCGCTACGAGCAGATCCGTCGCCTCTACGCCTCGGCCAAGGACGACCCGCGCCTGCAGGCCGCCGCCGGTGTCGCCCAGGCCCGCGCCGACGCCGCCGTCGACTCGGTCAAGACCCGCATGGGCACCGACACCGGCCACTGAGCCCGGTTCAGCGGCTGGGGTCGTCGGCGTCCACGGCGGCCGCCAGCCGCTCCCGCGCGACCTGGCGCGCGGCCGGGTCATCGCGGTCGGCGTCGTCGTCGAACACCACGGTCCACTCCCGCGCTGCCTGACCGGGCAGCCGGCGGGCCACCAGCAGCACCGAACCGCCGCCGGCCAGCGGGTGCCGCTGGCTGGTCGCCACCGTCTGGTCGACGCGGGTGCGCAGCACCGCCGGCAGCTCCCCGGCGGTGCGCAGCACGAACCGCAGCGGCGCCTCCCGCGCCTGCACGCCCGGCTCCACCTCGGCCAGCGGGACGACGGTGAACGTGCCGCCCTCCCCCGCCGCCGCCCAGCGCGCCGTGCCGATCCGGTGCCAGGGCAGGACGTCGCCGTCCCACCGCAGGCCGTGGCTCGTGGCCACCAGCCAGCCGCCCGCCACCAGCTCACCCCAGGCCAGGACCCGCTCGTCCGGGTAGCCCAGCAGCACACGCACCTGCTCGGGCGGGCGCGCCAGACCGCCACGCAGCCGCCCGAGCAGGTTCACAGGCCGCCGGCCGCCCGGTTGCGCAGCGACCGGGCCAGCGCCTCGAGGTCGATCAGCGCCTTGAACAGCTTCGTGTAGCCCTCGGGGTCCTCGACCGGGTTCGTGCGCTGCAGCTTGCTCTTGATCCCGATCAGCTCACGCTCGGTCGCCATCAGCTGCAGCCGGGCCATCAGCGCGTTGACGTAGGTGGGGTCGTTCTCCCCCACCGAGTGCATCGGCTCGACCGCCAGCGCGGTGAGCATCGCCTTCGCCGACTCGCGGTCGCAGTGCTCGGTCACCTCGTCCAGCCAGGCCGCACCGGACGTCGTCGCCCCGGCTGCCCCCCCGGCACCGGACACCGCCGCAGCCACGGCCGCGTAATCCGGGTCGGTGTAAGCCTCGGCCGGGACGGCGTCGAAGTCGGGCCCGGCGAGCTCGGGACACTGCAGCGCCGCCTTCACCGCCTCCCGCTCGACCTCGCGGGCGGCGTCCTCTGGTGAGCGCGCCGGCGCACGACCGCGGGACGGCGGCCGCTTCTCCCCCACCCCGTCGGTCACCGACAGCTGCCGCACCTTCGCGACCACCTCGGACTCGTCGGGCAGGCCGAGCAGACCGGCCAGGCGTCGGGCGTAGGCCGGGCGCAGCGCGTGGTCCTTGATCTGGGCCAGCAGCGGCGCGGTCTTATCCAGTGCGGCGACGCGGCCCTCGACGGTGTCCAGGTCGTACTCGGCCAGCGTCGTCCGCAGCACGAACTCGATCAGCGGCGTGCGCCGGGCGATGAGGTCGCGCACGGCGGCGTCCCCGTGCGCCTGGCGCAGCTCGCAGGGGTCGCGGCCCTCAGACTCGACCGCGACGAAGGTCTGCGCGACGAAGCGCTGGTCCTCCTTGAACGACTTCATCGCCGCCGCCTGGCCGGCCGCGTCGCCGTCGAAGGTGTAGATCACCTCTCCGCGGAACTCGTCCTGGTCCATCAGCAGCCGGCGCAGCACGTTGATGTGCTCAGGCCCGAACGCGGTGCCGCAGGAGGCGACCGCGGTGGTCACGCCGGCCACGTGGCAGGCCATCACGTCGGTGTAGCCCTCGACGACGACGGCCTGGTGGCTGCGGGCGATGTCGCGCTTGGCCCGCTCGACGCCGTAGAGGACGGTGCTCTTCTTGTACAGCGGCGTCTCGGGGGTGTTGAGGTACTTCGGGCCCGGGTCGTCGTCCATCAGCTTGCGGGCACCGAAGCCGATGACGTCGCCGGTGATGTCCCGGATCGGCCAGGTCAGCCGGCGGTGGAACCGGTCGATGAGCGTGCCGCGGGAGGACTCCTTGGCCAGCCCGCCGGTGACCAGCTCCTCCTGCGTGTAGCCCAGCCCGCGCAGGTGCCGGGTCAGGGTGTCCCAGCCGCCGGGGGCGTAGCCGCAGCTGAAGTCCAGCGCGACCTGCCGGTCGAAGCCGCGGTCGGCCAGGAAGCTGCGCGCCGGTGCGGCGTCGGGCGTCATGAGCTGCGCGGCGTAGAACTCCGCGGCCGCGGTGTTCGCCGCGACCAGTCGGGCGCGCTGGCCGGCGTGCGCGCGGTCGGGGCCGGCGGTGGCGCGGCCGCCGTCGTCCTCGTACTGCAGCTGCACGCCGGTACGCCCGGCGAGCAGCTCGACGGCCTCGGAGAACGACAGGTGGTCGATCTCCTGGATGAAGCGGATGACGTCGCCACCCACCCCGCAGCCGAAGCAGTGGTACAGCCCGCGCGAGGGCGTGACCTGGAAGGACGGCGACTTCTCGTCGTGGAACGGGCAGAGCCCCTTGAGGCTGCCGCCGCCGGCGCGCTTGAGCTGCAGGTGCTCCCCGACGATCTCGTCGATCTTCGACCGCTCGCGGACCGTGGCGATGTCGGCGGCCCGGATGCGTCCCCGGCCGGGCATCAGGCGGCCGCCGCGGAGCGCCGACGGCTGAGCACGCGCTCGAACCACAGCAGGAAGACCTGCGCGTCCAGCGTGAGGACCGGGTCGGCCTGCAGCGTCCGGTCGGTGGACCAGAAGCTGACCGTGCCGCTCTCGGCGACCTGCCGCCCGTCCAGGGTGTAGCGGTTGGTGCCCTTCCACGACGACGCGTTCGCCATCTGCACGGCCACCCCCTCCAGGTCCAGTGTCCAGTCGTTCCTCCAGGAGGAGGGACGGTGTGCCCGCATGCGGGCGGTGCCGTCCGGGTCGGCCGCCCACCGGGCCGTCACGTCCCGGCTGCCGGCGCGGCCGAAGACCCAGGACCGACCGCCGACGTCGGCGGTGGCCTGCTCCCGCCAGTTCGAGGCGCGCAGCACCGCCACCGCGACGCCGTCCGCGAGCACGGGGAAGGTGCCCTGCGGCGTGCCGTGCGACCCGCGCCTGCCCAGCTCCAGCACTCCTGTCCTCCTCAGCCGATGCCCGGCGCCCCGGCGACGCTCTCGCCGGTCGCGCGGTAGAGCAGGTAGGCGGCCGTCTCCCGCACGATGTACTTCAGCTGCGTGGTGCGCGTCTGCACGGCCGGCCCCTGCCGGGTCGGCGAGCTGGTCGCCACCATGCCGGCGTCCTCGGCCATCTTCTGCGCGCGCATGGCGTGCCACGGGTCGGTCACCAGGACGGCGGTGCGCCAGCCGCGCTCGTCGAAGGTGCCGGCGACCGCCCGCATGCTCTCCAGGGTGTCCTCGCCCTCCTGGACGGCGAGCAGCGCGTCCGCCGGTATGCCGGCGTCCAGCAGGTACTGCCGGCCGGCCTCGGCCTCGCTGTACTCGTCGCCCTCGGCCCGGCCGCCCACGGTCACCACCACCGGCGCGACACCCTCACGCCACAGCGCCAGCGCGTGCTCCAGCCGGGCCTCGAAGATCGACGACGGGACGCCGTTGTACTGCGCGGAGCCGAGCACCACGAGCGCGTCGGACGGGGGCCGGTCGTCCTGCCGCGCCGTCCACCAGATGGCCAGCCCGGTGGCCCCGGTGAGCAGCAGCACCGACGTCACCGCCGCACCCACCACCCGCACGACCAACCGCCCCGTCAACGCTGCCACGCGTCATGGGTACCACGCGGCGACGACGGACCGGGGAGCCGCTGGGGACGGCCCGCCGGTCAGCTCGCAGCGGTGGTCCCGCAGACCTTGGTGCCACCCTCGGGGACCAGGGTCAGCACGGTCGTGGTGACCGAGCCCGCGTCGTCCCAGCGCACCGTGATGAGCTCGGCAGGTGAGCCCTCGTACTCGCTGGACTCCGCCCCGGTCACCTGCGGGACGCCGGGGTGCAGGTACTGCGCGGCCAGCTGGTCGGGGGGCACCGCGGCCCGCACGTCGTCGCAGATCAGCGCGTAGGAGGTGGTGAGGTCCCCCTGGGACAGCGCGGAGGTGAAGACGGTGGCGACCTGGCGGGACTGGTCGGCGCCGTTGCCGCTCCACAGGGTCATCAGGACGACCATGGCCACGGAGAAGACCACCGTGCCACCGAGCAGGCCGATGATCAGGCCGTTGCGCTGGCGCGGCGCGCCCGTGTGCAGGGGTGCGGGGCCGTCGTCGTAGAGGAACGGTCCGGCGCTCACGTGTCGCCTCCGGTCTCGTTCCGCTCCTCGGTCGCTGGCGCTCCCTGCGATGCTCGCTCGACCGTCGTGGCCGCGACGGGGGTCATCCGCCACCCACCAGGAGCTCGGCGCCGGCCGGCGGGCGGGGGTCGTCGCGGTCGGCCAGCCAGCCTTCGGGCAGCGACACCGGCCGGGCCGACGTCGTCCGTCCGCGGGGCTCGCCGAGCACGGTCTCGGGGTAGGGCTGGTCCTCGATGCCGGCCAGCAGCCCGGCCAGCTCGTCGAGGCTGCTGACCATGGCCAGCGCGCGGCGGGTGTCGGAGCCCACGGCGAAGCCCTTGAGGTACCAGGCGACGTGCTTGCGGAAGTCCGCACAGCCGTAGGGCTCCTCGCCGTGCTCGGCGACCAGCAGCGTGGCGTGCCGGTGCATGACCTCGGCGACCTGCCGGAAGCTCGGCAGCGTGCGCTGCGCCGACCCGGCGAAGGCTGCGGCCAGGTCGGCGAACAGCCACGGCCGGCCCAGGCACCCGCGGCCCACGACCACGCCGGCGCAGCCGGTCTCGGCCACCATCCGCAGCGCGTCGTCGGCCTCCCACAGGTCGCCGTTGCCGAGCACCGGGATGTCGATGGTCTCGACGAGCTTGGCGATGGGCGCCCAGTCGGCGGTGCCGCTGTAGAGCTGGTCGGCGGTGCGCCCGTGCAGGGTGATCGCGGCGGCACCGGCGTCCTGGGCGATCCGGCCGGCGTCGAGGTAGGTGGTGTGCTCGGGGTCGATGCCGATGCGGGTCTTCACCGTCACCGGGACGTCGCCGGCGGCAGCCACCGCGGCCCGGACGATGTTGCCGAACAGCACGCGGCGCCACGGCAGCGCCGAGCCACCGCCCTTGCGGGTCACCTTGGGCACCGGGCAGCCGAAGTTGAGGTCGATGTGCGCCGGGCGGGTGCCGGCCACCTGCTCGTCGACCAGCATCTCCACCGCGCGACCGACGGTGGCCGGGTCGACGCCGTAGAGCTGCACGGAGAACGCGTCGGCCTCGTCGGGGGTGGCCCGCACCATCCGCAGCGTCTTCTCGTTGCGCTCCACCAGCGCGCGGGTGGTGATCATCTCGCAGACGTAGAGGCCAGCCCCGAACTCCCGGCACAGCGTGCGGAACGCCGGCCCGGTGATGCCGGCCATCGGCGCGAGCACCACCGCCGGGTCCACGGTCAGCTTCCCCAGCTGCAGCGCCGGCAGCGCCGTCGTCCGCTCGAGGGTCGTGGTCACGTCGTCCAGGGTAGGTGCCCGGGCTGTGTGCCCGGGACCACAGCCGAGCGGGCGGGTGGAGTGGATCCGTCGCGGTGACCGCGACGGATCCACTCCGCCTCAGCAGCCGGGGAGGCGGGCGGCCAGGTACCCGACGACCTGGTCCAGGCCGACGCGCTCCTGGCTCATGCTGTCGCGCTCGCGCACGGTCACCGCGTTGTCCTCGAGGGTGTCGAAGTCGACGGTGAGGCAGAACGGGGTGCCGACCTCGTCCTGACGGCGGTAGCGGCGGCCGATCGCACCGGCGTCGTCGAAGTCGACGTTCCAGTTCTTGCGCAGGTCGGCGGCCAGGCCGCGGGCCTTCGGCGAGAGGTCGGCGTTGCGCGACAGCGGCAGGACGGCGGCCTTGACCGGGGCCAGCCGGTGGTCCAGGCGCAGCACGGTGCGGGTGTCGACGCCGCCCTTGGCGTTGGGCGCCTCGTCCTCGGTGTACGCGTCGACCAGGAAGGCCATCAGCGAGCGGGTCAGACCGGCCGCCGGCTCGATGACGTAGGGGGTCCAGCGCTCGTTGGTGGCCTGGTCGAAGTAGCTCAGGTCGTTGCCGGAGTGCTCCGAGTGGGTCTTCAGGTCGAAGTCGGTGCGGTTGGCGATGCCCTCGAGCTCGCCCCACTCCGAGCCCTGGAAGCCGAAGCGGTACTCGATGTCGACGGTGCGCGTCGAGTAGTGGCTCAGCTTCTCCTTCGGGTGCTCGAAGTGCCGCAGGTTGTCCGGGTCGATCCCCAGGTCGGTGTACCAGCGGGTGCGCTCGGCGATCCAGTAGTCGTGCCACTCGGCGTCCTCGCCGGGCTTGACGAAGAACTCCATCTCCATCTGCTCGAACTCACGCGTGCGGAAGATGAAGTTCCCCGGCGTGATCTCGTTGCGGAAGGACTTGCCGATCTGGCCGATGCCGAACGGCGGCTTCTTCCGCGAGGCGCCCATGACGTTGGCGAAGCTGACGAAGATGCCCTGGGCGGTCTCCGGGCGCAGGTAGTGCAGCCCCGACTCGTCCTCGACCGGGCCGAGGTACGTCTTCAGCATCATGTTGAAGTCGCGCGGCTCGGTCCACTGGCCGGTGACGCCGCAGTTGGGGCAGGTGATGTCGCTCAGGCCGTTCTCCGGCGCCCGGCCCTTCTTCTCCTCGTACGCCTCCTCCAGGTGGTCGGCCCGGAAGCGCTTGTGGCAGTTCTGGCACTCCGTCAGCGGGTCGGTGAACACACCGACGTGGCCGGAGGCCTCCCACACCTTGCGCGGCAGGATCACCGAGGAGTCCAGGCCGACGACGTCGTCCCGGCTCTGGACGACGGTGCGCCACCACTGCTTCTTGATGTTGTCCTTCAGCTCGACGCCGAGGGGGCCGTAGTCCCAGGCGGAGCGGGTGCCGCCGTAGATCTCACCGGAGGGGAAGACGATCCCCCGGCGCTTGCAGAGGTTGACCACCTTCTCCAGGCGAGCGGGGTCGGCGGTACGGGCGGGGGTGGGGGCGTCGCTGGGCACGGAGGCTCCATCCGGCTGGCGGTCGGCGGGTGAGCTCCTGACGTTAGTCGGCCTCGCCGGGCCGTTCCCCGGCCGACCCCACCGGCCACCACGTGTTCATCCCCGGCCGGTGGAGCACCTCCGGCCTGCGCCCCTACCGTCCGGCGCATGACCGCGTCCGACACGGCCGATGCCCCCACGACCCGCCCGTCGGTCGTCGACCAGCGGCTGGCCCGGGTCACCGCGGGCCTGTGCCGCGACCACCCGGCGAGCGCCCGCGCCGTCCGCGGGGTCCTGGCGCCGCTGCGCGACCGCCTGCGCCGGGTGCACGAGCGCTGCGTGCAGGCCGACGCCGACGCGTGGGCCGCCTACCGCGCCGACCTCGACCGGGGCCTCGACGAGCTGTCGGTGGAGGTCGCGCGCGCGGCCCGGGAGCCGGGCCGGGCCTCGGGCGTGGACGACGTCCTCACGGCCACCGCAGCGCGGCTGGAGGTGCGGGCCTGGGAGCTGCGGCTGCACACCGCCGACGGCGACGACGCCCGGGTCGCCGCGGCCCGGCAGCTCGTGCGCGCCGTCGAGACCTCGCTCGAGCAGCTGGCCGCCACCCCCGCCCGGCCGGCGCTGCGGGCGCAGCTGGACCACGACCTCGAGGCGCTCCGCCGGACAGTCGAGGTCGCCGAGCGGGGCTGACCCGGGCCCGTTCCGGAACACCTCCGGACGGAGAACGCGCAGGTCAGGCAGGAGTACTGGTGCCGATCCGGTCGTGCACTGCCGATCTGTGAGGAGCACACCTGCGCCGGCAGCCCGCCGGGCGCCGTGCCGTCCGAGAGGCCCGACAGATGACCGTCCACCGCCTGACGGCCGCCCTGCACCTGCGCTCGCTGCGCGTCCTGCTGGTGCTGGTCGTGCTCGCCTGCAGCACCCTCCCCCTCGCCGGCCTGGGCGTCTTCGCCTGGCAGCGGAGCGAGGGCGACTGGGTGCGCAACTCCGGCGAGCTGCTGCAGAGCGAGGCCCGGTCCACGATCGACAAGATCGACCGCAATCTCTTCGAGCGCTACGGCGACGTGCAGGCCTTCGCGTTCAACCCCGACGCCGCCGCCCCGCCGGCCACGGTCGCCGAGGCCGCGGACTTCTACAGCAAGAGCTACGTCATCTACGACCTGCTGCTGGTCGTCGACCTCAACGGCCGCGTGGTCGGCGGCAACAGCGTGACCGGGGACGCCGCGGCGGTCGACCCGGGGCAGTACCTCGGCGCCGACCTGTCCACCCGCCCGTGGTTCGCCCAGGCACTCGCCCTGCCGCCCGGGCAGACCTACGTGCAGGACCCGGAGGTCGACCCGCTGGTCAGCGCGGCGACCGGCCGGGACGACGCCACGTTGGTGTTCGCCGCCCCCGTCTACGGCCCCGACGGCCGGGCGCAGCGGCTGTGGGTCAACTGGGCCTCGGTGCCCCGGGTGATCGGTCAGATCATGGACGAGCAGGTCACCGGGCTGCAGACCCGCGGCGTCACCGCCACCGCGCAGATGCTGCGCAAGGACGGCGTCGTCCTGGTCGGCCCGGGCGCGGAGCAGTCACTGGACCTCGCCGCGGCCGGCTCCCCCGCCGCCGCGGCGGTGGCCGCCGGTGGGTCCGGGCACGGCACCGACGAGCTCCCCGACGGCACCGGCGAGGACACGGAGCAGGTGCGCGGCTGGTCGGCGTCCCAGGGCGCGCTGGGCTTCGCCGGCTACGGCTGGGGCATCGTGCTCAGCGAGCACCTCAGCGACGCGGTCGCCCCTGCCTCCTCGCTGCTGCAGGCCGTGCTGCTGGTCGCGGTGGTCGTCGCGGCCGTGGTCGCGGTGATCGCCCTGCTGGTGGCCCGCGCCCTCACCCGCCCGCTCGACCACGCCGTCTCCGCGCTCGAGCAGGTCGCCGACGGGGACCTGCGCCCGCGGCTGCCGGAGTCCGGCACCGACGAGCTGCGCACGCTGGCCGTCGCGCTCAACCGGTCGCTGGAGAACATGGGCGGCGCACTCGGCGGGCTGCGCGACCGCACCGGCGACCTGTCCACGGCGTCGGACCGGCTGCGCGGGCTGTCCGACGACGTGGCGCGGGACGCCACCCGCGGCACCGAGGTGGCCGGTGCCGCCCAGGCCGCCACCGAGCTGGTCAGCGACAACGTGCGCACCGTCGCCGCGGGTGCCGAGCAGATGGGCGTCTCCATCCGGGAGATCGCCCACTCGACGTCCGAGGCCGCCCGGGTGGGCGCCTCCGCGGTGGCCGCCGCGCAGGAGACCACCGCGCAGGTCGCCCGGCTGGGTGAGTCGTCCCGGCAGATCGGGGACGTCGTCGCGGCGATCACCTCGATCGCGGAGCAGACCAACCTGCTGGCGCTCAACGCCACCATCGAGGCCGCCCGCGCCGGCGAGGCGGGCAAGGGCTTCGCCGTCGTGGCCAACGAGGTCAAGGAGCTGGCGCAGGAGACGCAGAAGGCCACCGAGGACATCACCCGCCGGGTCGAGGCCATCCAGGCCGACACCGCCGGGGCGGCCGCCTCGATCGCCGAGATCGCCTCGATCGTCGAGCAGGTCAACAACCACCAGCAGACCATCGCCTCGGCGGTGGAGGAGCAGAGCGCGACGACGGCGGAGATGAGCCGCAACGTGGCCCAGGCGGCCACCGGCACCGAGGGCGTCAGCGCCGACGTCCGCACGGTCACCGCCGCGACCCGCTCCACCGCGCAGGCCACCGAGTCGACCCGGGAGACCGCCGCCGCACTCGCCCAGATCACCGACGAACTGCGCGGCCTGGTCTCCCGCTTCGAGCTCCCCTAGACGAAGGACCCCGTCCCACCTCACCCCTCGCACGCTCGGGGCGAGCCTCTGGGACGGGGCCGTTCAGGCGCTGCCGAACCTCCGCTGGCGGCTGGCGTACTCCTCGCAGGCCTGCCACAGGTGCCGGCGGTCGAAGTCCGGCCACAGCGTGTCCAGGAAGACCAGCTCGGCGTAGGCCGCCTGCCAGATCAGGAAGTTGCTGGTGCGGTTCTCCCCCGAGCTGCGCACGAACAGGTCGACGTCGGGCATGTCGGGCTCGTCGAGGAACCGGGCGACGGTCTCCTCGTCGACCTTGTCCGGCTTGATCCGCCCGGCGGCGACCTCGCGGGCGATGGCCGCGGCGGCGTCAGCGATCTCAGCCCGGCCGCCGTAGTTCACGCACATGGTCAGGGTCAGGACGTCGTTGTCCTTGGTGAGCTCCTCGGCGACCTCGAGCTCCTTGATCACGCTGCCCCACAGCCGCGGACGGCGACCGGCCCAGCGCACCCGCACCCCGAGCTCGTGCATCTCGTCGCGCCGGCGGCGGATGACGTCACGGTTGAAGCCCATCAGGAACCGGACCTCGTCGGGGCTGCGCTTCCAGTTCTCGGTGGAGAAGGCGTAGGCGCTGATCGCCTTCACCCCGAGCTCGATGGCGCCCTCGACGCAGTCGAACAGCGAGGCCTCCCCGGCCGCGTGCCCGGCGGTGCGCGGCAGACCCTGCTGCTTGGCCCAGCGGCCGTTGCCGTCCATCACGATCGCCACGTGGTGCGGCACCTTGTCGGCCGGGATCGCCGGCGGGCGCGCACCGGAGGGGTGCGGCTGGGGTGCGCGGGTCACGTGCGGTCCACCAGCGGCAACGAGCGCAGGCCACGCTCCAGGTGCCACTGCAGCAGGGCCGCGACCAGGCCGCTGCCCTCCTTGCGGTTGACGGTCAGGCTGTTCTCGGCCTGGACCCAGTCGCCGGACAACAGCGCCTCCAACAGTTCGATGGTGACCGGGCTCGGCATCGCCGAGCCGGTGGGCCGGCAGGACGGGCAGACCGTCCCGCCGGCGGGGACGGAGAAGTGCCGGTGCGGGCCGGCCTCGCCGCAGCGGGCGCAGTCGCCCAGCGCGGGCTCCCAGCCGGCCACCGACATCGCCCGCAGCAGGAAGGCGTCGAGCACCAGCGGCGCCGGCTTCTGCCCCTCGGCCAGCGTGCGCAGCGCGCCGACGACGAGCAGGAACATCCGCAGCGACGGCTCCTTCTCCTCCACCGTCAGCCGGTCGGCGGTCTCGAGCACCGCGGTGCCGGCCGTGTAGGCCCGGTAGTCGGAGACGATCTCGGTGCCGTAGGAGCGGATCGACTCCGCCTGGCTGACGATGTCGAGGTTGCGGCCGGTGTACAGCTGCAGGTCGACGTGGCTGAACGGCTCGAGCCGGGCACCGAACTTGCTCTTGGTGCGCCGCACGCCCTTGGCGACGGCCCGGACCTTGCCGGTGCGCCGGGTGAGCACGGTGACGATCCGGTCGGCCTCGCCGAGCTTCTGGGTGCGCAGCACCACGCCCTCGTCGCGGTAGAGCGCCTGCGGGGTGCCGCTCACGCTACCCCCTCGATAGCGACGGGTCGGTCATTTCTCATCCAACAAGAGTTGTCTATGTCAATCACTTCAGCTTCGTCACGGGACCGAGCGGAACGTCTGACCCTGACGAGAGGAGGACCTTATAAATCGAGACAGCGAGTCCCAACACGTCGGTAAGTAGTGCGGCCGCAGCCAGTTGCCGAATCGTGGAATCCTGATCCGCATCAAAGATTAAAATGCAGCAGACAGCAAAGACAGCCGGCAGCATCAGCGCCGCCACGCCACCCATGACAAGACGCAGTTTGAACCACTGCTCAGCCTGCTTCTTGTGCTGTTCAAATGTGGCCTGCTCCTGTCGGAGCTCTTCGAGGGCTCGCTGCAGTTCAACTGCACGGGCCGTCCTGGGTGCAGTCTGAGAAGGCTCAGGCGAACTCAACGCCCCTCTCCCTCCTCGTCGTAACCCTTTTCGACTAGCCGTCGGGTCCTATGAGTCCCATAGGAACCAACCACCAGGCCGAGGACTCCAGAGAGGCCAGTAACCAACGCCTGGAGAAAGCTTGAGTCAAGTGGTACGACGAGAAGAGAACACACCAGGACGGCCAAGAAGAGAGCCGAAACTCCAGCCAAGTAGGCACCCAGCCGACGACGAAGTCGAGATTCCTCAATCAGTGTCCGCTCGCGCTCGCGAACCCACTCTGCGCCGAGCGAACCAGGCACTTCTGGCCAATTCGGCATCTGTCGAACCATCTGACGACCCATGCGTTGAAGCGCGTCGGCCACCTCGACGGCAGCGACGTCCGGTCCAACACCCTGCGAAACGCGCAAATACTGAATGGAGCTGAGGGAGTACGGGGGATCGACGTCGTCCAGCAGAACTGGCAGCAAGTGGAATGAAGCGTCTGAGTAGGCCCGCTCCAGTGCAAGCGATAGTTCTACGCGCTGCCAGTCCGAGTCCAGAGATTTACGGGATACTAGTGCGACCACCACGTCCGCCGACTCGATCCCATTGACGAGTTCGGATTGCCATTCATCGCCAGGACGTATCGAGCTATCCGAAAAAACCGAGGCCCCACGAATTCGCAACACTTCGACGAGACGGTATGCCACGTCCTGATCGACCCTGCTGTAGCTCAAGAAGACGCGACCCAGCGCAGACAGCCCTGCTTGGGGATCCGCCTGAGTCATGAGTCGACCTTAGTCGCCATCAAGCGCACGTACCGTTGTTCCATCGTGTGGCCATCAGTAGCCCAGCCGGTTGAGCTTCTTCGGGTCGTCCTGCCACTCCCCCAGCACCGTGACGTGCAGGTCCAGGTGCACCCGGCCGCCGAGCAGCGTCTCCAGCCCGACCCGGGCCTCGCTGCCGATGGCCTTGATGATGTTGCCGCCCTTGCCCAGCAGCATCGGCTTCTGGCTGGCGCGCTCGACGTGCAGCAGCGCGTGGACCTCGGTGAACACCGCGCTCGCGTCGCGGGGGTCGGGCTTGCGGATGATCTCCTCGACGCTGACGGCCAGGGAGTGCGGGACCTCCTGACGGACCTTCTCCAGCGCCGCCTCGCGCACCAGCTCGGCGATCTGCCGCTCGACGTCCTCGTCGGTGGTCTGCTCCTCCGGGTACAACGGCGGGCCCTCGGGGAGCATCTTGATCAGGATGTCGGCCAGCAGCTCGACCTGGTCGCCGGCCACGGCGCTGACCGGGACGACCTCCACCGCGTCGACCAGCTCGCTGGCCGCGATCAGCTGCTGGGTGATCGCCTTCTTGCCCGCCGCGTCGGTCTTGGTGACCACCAGGACCACCGGGGTCGTGACGTTCTTCAGCTGCCGGGCGATGAAGGCGTCACCGGTGCCCACCGGCTGGTCGGCCGGGATGCAGAACACGATGACGTCGACGTCGGCGAGGGTGTCGCGGACGACGTCGTTGAGCCGCTGCCCGAGCAGGCTCTTGGGCTTGTGCAGACCGGGGGTGTCGACGAGCACGAGCTGACCGGCCGGACGGTGGACGACGCCGCGGATGGCGTGCCGGGTGGTCTGCGGCCGGTTGCTGACGATGCCGACCTTCTCCCCGACCAGGGCGTTGGTGAGCGTGGTCTTCCCGGCGTTGGGACGCCCGACGAGGGCGACGAACCCGCTGCGGTGGACGGGCTGCTCGGGAGGGGTCACGCCGTCCAGTCTCCCACTGCGCACCGACGGTTCCCCCGGTCCGCCCGAGCGGCCCTGCGATCATGGTCGGCATGCCACCCCGGTCCCGACGCAGCGACGGTGAGCCCCTGGCGGTCCAGGCGGCGCGGGCCCGCGAGGAGCACCGCACCCAGACCGGCAGCTACGGCTACCTCGCCGGGCGCGGGCCCAAGCGGCACGTCACGGTGGTGCCGCGGCCGCTGCGGTACTGGCAGTACGACCTGGCCTCCCCGCTGGTGATCGGGCTGACCGTGCTGGCCGTCGCCGTCTGGCTGGGGTTCCTCGGCTGGCGCGACGGCGGCGCGGCGGTCGCCGACGAGGCACCGGTGGCGGTCGGGCTAGGCCTGCTGGTGCTGGTCGTGTCCACCGGGCGGTTCACCGTGGGCGACCGGGCGGTGTCCACCGACATCGCCGGGCTGCGCCAGACGTCGTCCTTCGGCGTCGTCCCGCTCGTGCTGGTCACCGACGTCGTCCTCGGGTCCGCGCCGGCCGGGTGGCCGAAGGCGCGCCACCGGGGCGGCTGGTGGCCGGGCCGGCGGCGGATCAGCGTGGCCCACCTGGCCGACGACGGGGAGACGGCCCGGGCCTTCACCGTCTGGGTCCGCGACCCCTCCGCCGTCGCCGACGCCCTCGGCCACCCGCTCCGCTGAGTCCTCGCCCTCCGGCCTCGCTGCAGGGGCCGGCCGCGAGCTCGCGAGTGGTGGGGGGCAGCGAGGTCCTTCTTCAGTCGTCCTGGAGGCCGGGCGGCAGCAGCCGGGCGCGGGTCGCGCGGCGCACGGCGTCCAGCCGGGACGTCGACCCGAGCTTGCTGTTGATGTTGCTCAGGTGCCGCTTCACGGTGCCCTCGCTGATCCGCAGCTCGGTGGCGATGGCGAGGTTGGAGCAGGCCCGGGCGACCAGGGCGAGCACCTCCACCTCCCGGTCGGACAGCATCGGCGCCACCGGTGAGGTGAGCCCGGCCAGCCCGCTGCGGGACACCGACAGCGTCACCAGGTCCTGCTCGTGCTCGGTGCTGGCCCGGATGGCCGCGACCAGCTCGTGGTGCCCGATGGTCTTGATCAGGTAGGCCGAGGCCCCGCGCAGCAGCAGCTGCCGGGCCAGCGGGGTGTTCTCGTGCATGGTGAGGACGACGACCTTCGTCGACGGCGACGCCCCGCGGATCTCCACCAGCGAGGTGAGCACCGACTGCCCGGGCATCTCGACGTCGAGCAGCACCACGTCGGGGCGGTGCTGGCGGGCCAGCCGCACGGCCTCCTCGCCGTTCGAGCCCTCGGCGACCACCTCGATGCCCTCGTGCACGGCGAGCAGCGCCCCCAGGCTCTCGCGGAAGAGCCGGTGGTCGTCGACGAGGACCACGCTCAGCCGGCGCACCGAGCTGGTCACGACAGGGCCACCGTGAGCGGCACGGTGAGGGTCAGCCGCACACCGCCGGGGCCGGCGTCGATCGCGGCGACGCCGCCCAGCCCCTGCGCCCGCTCGCGCAGCGAGGCCAGCCCCACCGTGCGGGTGGTGTCGACCGTCGCCGGGTCGAAGCCGGCGCCGTCGTCCTCCACCACCGCGGTGAGCAGCGCCTCGGCGACCCGGAGGGTCACCGTCAGCCGGGTCGCCCCGCGGGCGTGGACGAGGGAGTTGCGGATGGCCTCGCGCACGATCAGGTAGCACTCCTCCTTGACGTGCGAGGGCAGCACGACCGCCTCCTCGCCCTCCTCGGTCAGCGTCGCCGCCAGGCCGATGGGCACGGTGAAGTCCAGGTACTCCTGCAGCGCCTGGGCCAGCGTGCGGACGCCGACCATGTCGCGCAGCCGGGTGGCCAGGCTGCGGACGTCGTTGAGGGTCTCCAGCAGCAGCTGCCGGGTCGCCCGCAGCCGGGTGGGGTCCAGCGGCTGGCCGGTCTCGAGCAGGTGCAGCGCCAGGTCCAGGCCCTGCATGGCCGCGCCGATGCCGTGGCTGGTGTGGTCGTGCAGGTCGCGGGCCACCCGGCGGCGCTCGTCGCGGTTCGCGTCGCTGACGCGGGACAGCAGGACGTCGACGTAGGAGATGGCGGCGGGCACCACCAACTCGTCGATGACCTCGTGCAGCGCGACGGCGATCGACTCGGCGGCGGCCGGGTCGCCGGGCACCAGGTCGCGGGCCTGGGCGAGCAGTGGGGTGAGGGCGTGCCGGAACAGCAGGCTCGCCGCCCGCAGCGAGTCGGCCGGGGGCACGTCGGCGCGGGCCCGGGTCGCGCCGACGTCGACCTGGCGCGGGACCGGCGGGGGCAGGCCGCGCAGCCGGGCGCGGGTGGCGTGCAGGACCGCGACCGCACGCCCGGCCAGCATCGTGCGGTGCGCCTGGTCGGCGACCAGCCGGGGCGAGACGACGGCGACCTCGGCGAGGAACGCAGCGACGACCTCGTCGTCGACCGCTGCGTCCGTCGGCGGGCTCCCCGGGGGGTCCCCCTCGGCGGCACCCCCGTGCGCGTCGCCGAGGAGGACGTCGGAGGACCCGTCGCCCGCCGTCGTCACCGGGAGCCGGTGACGGACGGCAGGAGTGCCGGACCCGGACGAGCGGAGGCCGCACCGTCGGTACGGGCCTTCGCCTCCCCGGGCTCGGGACGCAGCACAGCCGTGCTCTCGTCCCGGGTCACGCGCTCAGCCTGTCCCATCGGCGGCGGAAGCTCAGCCCCCGAAAGGTGTATCTGCACTACAACTTTCGACACATCACTCGCGGCCACGGAGTACACCGGAACGCCCGGTCAGGCAGACGGCCGGAGCAGGCCGTCCGGCCCGGCCAGCAGCACCGGCGCGGACGGCGTCAGGTCGCGCACTGCGGCCATCCCGGCCGGCTCGAGCGCCTCCGCGGCGGTCACGACCGCGGCTGCCTCCAGCCCCTCGACCCCGCTGGAGACCGCCGCCGCCACGGCGGCCTGCAGAGCCGACAGCTGCAGCGAGGGCAGCGTCACCGTCGCGGCGAGGTAGGTGCGGCCGTCGGTGTCGCGGACGGCAGCACCCTCCGCGGCCCCGGTGCGCCCGCGGGCGGAGCGGGCCAGCGTGATCAGCTTGGCGTCCTCGGGGTCCAGCTCAGTCACGGGATCGATCTCCAACCGTCGGTCGGCCCTCGGACAGGGACCCACCGCGAGCGCGCTCGCGGTGGGGCGGGAGGGTCCTCCGTCAGCCTTCCACCGACGCCGGCTCGGGCTCACGGGTGGCCGGCTCGGCGTCGTCGGCGCCCGGCTCGGGCAGCCGGCTCACCAGGATGGTGTCGATCTGGTTGCGCCGCCCGCCGGTGCTCTCCGCGACCAGCCGGAGCCCGCCGACCTCGGCCTCGGAGCCCTCGATCGGCACCACGCCGAGCTCGCGGGCCAGCAGCCCACCGACGGTCTCGACGCCGTCGTCCTCGGGCAGCTCGACCTTCAGCAGGTCGGCGAGGTCCTCGACCGGCAGCCGTGCGGTGATCCGCACCGAGCCGTCGGGCAGCTCCTCGACCGGCGGCCGCTGGACGGCGTCGTGCTCGTCGGCGATCTCCCCGACGATCTCCTCGAGGATGTCCTCGATGGTCACCAGTCCGGCGAAGCCGCCGTACTCGTCGACGACGACGGCCATGTGCGTGCGGCTGGCCTGCATCTCCCGCAGCAGCTCGTCGACGGGCTTGGACTCCGGGATGAACGACGCCGGGCGCATCAGCTCCTCGACCCGCGGCTCGCTGACCCGGGAGTCCGAGGAGCCCTGCGAGCGGCGCACGAGGTCCTTGAGGAAGACGACGCCGATGATGTCGTCGACGTTCTCCCCGATCACCGGCAGCCGGCTGAAGCCGCTGCGCAGGCACAGCGCCAGCGCCTGGCGCAGCGTCTTGCCGCGCTCGATCCACACGACGTCGGGGCGGGGCACCATCACCTCGCGGGCGATGGTGTCGCCGAGCTCGAAGACGCCGTGGATCATGTTGCGCTCACCGGACTCGACGACGCCGCGCTCCTCGGCCATGTCGACCAGCTCGCGCAGCTCGACCTCGCTGCTGAACGGCCCGTCGCGGTAGCCCTTGCCGGGGGTGATCGCGTTGCCGATGAGGATCAGCAGCGTGGCGATCGGCCCCAGCATCCGGCCCAGCAGCCGGACCAGCGGCGCTGCGGCCAGCGCGATCGGGTAGGCGTGCTGCCGGCCGACCGTGCGCGGGCCCACGCCCACGAGCACGTAGCTGACGACGGTCATGACCGCAGCGGCCACGACGACCCCCAGCGGGACGGAGTCGAAGAGCCGGAAGAACACCCCGGCGACGAGCACCGCGGCGGTCATCTCGCACACGATCCGCAGCAGCAGGAGCAGCGCCACGTGCCGGGCACGCTCCTCGACGACCTGCAGCAGCGGGCCGGCGCGCTTCGCGCCGTCCCGGCGCAGCTCCTCGACGCGGGCGACGGACAGCCGTTGCAGGGCCGCGTCGAGCGCGCCGAAGACGCCGGCGAGGAGCACGAGCAGGACGGCGATCACGAGCAGGACCACCGCGGTCGGGCTCATCGGTCGCCCGGCTCCACGGGCTCGCCGGTCACCGGTTCCCTCGGCACGGAACGCCAGCCCTCGAGCAGCTTGCCCTGCAGGCCGAACATCTCCTTCTCCTCGTCGGGCTCCATGTGGTCGTAGCCCAGCAGGTGGAGCACGCCGTGGGTGGCCAGCATCAGCAGCTCGTCGTCCATCGAGTGCCCGGCCGCGCGGGCCTGCCGGATCGCGACGGTCGGGCAGAGCACGACGTCACCGAGCAGCGCCGGACCCGGCTCGGGGTCGTCGGGCCGCTTGGTGTCCAGGTCGTCCATCGGGAAGGCGAGGACGTCGGTGGGGCCCTTCTCGCCCATCCACCGCTCGTGCAGCGTGGCCATGTAGTCGGTGTCGACGCACAGCACGGACAGCTCCGCGAGCGGGCTGACCTCCATGGCGTCGAGCACGTAGCGGCAGATCCCGGCCAGCGCGGCCTCGTCGACAGCTGTCTCGGACTCGTTCGCGACCTCGACGGGCACGCCGATCAGCTCCCCTGCTGGCGGGCCGGGCGCGCCGGCCGGGCGGGGTTGCGGGACTGGCCCGTGGGGGCGGGCAGCAGGGTGGCGTCGTAGCGCTCGTAGGCGTCCACGATGTCCCCGACCAGGCGGTGCCGGACGACGTCGGAGCTGGTCAGCGTGGCGAAGTGCACGTCGTCGATGCCCTCGAGGATGTCGCGGACGACCCGCAGGCCGCTCTGCGCTCCCCCGGGCAGGTCGACCTGGGTGACGTCGCCGGTGACGACCATCTTCGAGCCGAAGCCGAGCCGGGTGAGGAACATCTTCATCTGCTCGGCGGTGGTGTTCTGCGCCTCGTCGAGGATCACGAACGCGTCGTTGAGGGTGCGCCCACGCATGTAGGCCAGCGGGGCGACCTCGATCGTGCCGGCCGCCATCAGCCGCGGGATCGACTCGGGGTCGACCATGTCGTGCAGCGCGTCGTAGAGCGGCCGCAGGTAGGGGTCGATCTTGTCCGACAGCGAGCCGGGCAGGAAGCCCAGCCGCTCGCCGGCCTCCACCGCGGGGCGGGTGAGGATGATCCGGTTGACCTGCTTGCTCTGCAGCGCCTGCACGGCCTTGGCCATCGCCAGGTAGGTCTTGCCGGTGCCGGCCGGGCCGATCCCGAAGATCACGCTGTGGGTGTCGATGGCGTCGACGTAGTGCTTCTGGTTCAGCGTCTTGGGCCGGATGGTGCGGCCCCGGCGGCTGATGATGTCGAGGCTGAGCACCTCCGCCGGACGCTCGCCGCCCCCGGCACGCAGCATGCCGACGACGCGGCGCACCGAGTCCGGGCGCAGCGTCTGGCCGGTGGCCAGCAGCGCGATCAGCTCGTCGAACACCCGCACGGCGAAGGCGTTGTCGCCCGGCTGCCCGGTGATCGCGATCTCGTTGCCGCGCACGTGCACGTCGGCGGCGAGCTCGCTCTCGACCAGGCGGAGGAGCTCGTCGCCGGAGCCGAGGAGCGCGACCATGGAGACGGTGGCGGGGACGGTGATGGAGGTGCGGACGGCGGCCGGTACGGCCTGATCGTCCGCGGCACCCTCGTTGATCGCCGCTGCGCGCGCGGAGAGCTCACGCGTCGAGGCGGTACCGGTCGGGGCGCCTGGTGAGGTGTCGGGCAAGAACGCTCGACCCTGCCTTCCGTGACGGGGCTGTGACCTGGGCGAGTCTACGCGCCGGCGGCCGCACCCGGACCCGCTCGCCGCCGACGGGTCAGCCGGGGGGCCACCCCAGGCCGCGGCCGCCGAGGACGTGCAGGTGCACGTGGTGCACCGTCTGTCCGGCGTCCGGGCCGCTGTTGGCCACCAGCCGCCAGCCCGGCTCGGGGGCGCCGTCGGTGGCCAGCCCCTCCTGCACCGCGACGGCCTGGGCCGCCGCGAGCAGCTCCGCGGCCAGCCCGGGGTCGGCGGCGGCGAGCGCACCGATGGTCGCGTGGTGGGCCTTCGGGACCACCAGCACGTGGGTCGGCGCCTGCGGGTTGAGGTCACGGAAGGCCAGCGTGGTGGCGGTCTCGGCGACGACGTCGGGCGTGATGTCCCCGGCGACCATCCGGCAGAACAGGCAGTCGGGCGCGGCCTCGGTCATGCCGCGAGCCTAGATCCGCTGGTCAACGGAACAACAGAGTCCAGTTCGATCGCGCACAACGGAGGCTTTCGGCTTCAGCTGCCCGGCACGGGGCCGAGGTCAGCACAGGAACTGTCGAACACACGGCGGATCCGACCTGGAGGTCTCCGTGCGCATCTCGTCCCGCCGTCCCGTCGTCGACACCTCTGCCGAACTGGCCGAGGCCCGCTCCGACGTCACCGCCGTCACCCGGGTGCTCATGGCCCTCGACGGCGCCGCCACGGAGGAGCAGGTGGCCCGCGCCGCGCTGGACACCGTCCGCGAGTGCTTCGGCTGGGCGTACGGCTCCTACTGGAAGATCGCCGCCGGCGACCACGCGCTGCACTTCGCCGTGGAGTCCGGCGACGCCGGCCGGGAGTTCCGCGAGGTGACGCTGACGGCCTCCTTCGCCGAGGGCGTCGGGCTGTCCGGGCGTGCCTGGAAGTCCCGCGACCTGTTCTTCGTCGCCGACCTGGGCGAGATGACCGACTGCGTCCGCGCACCCGCCGCCCAGCGCGTGGGCGTGCGGTCCGGCGTCTGCTTCCCGATCATGCGCGGCACCGAGGTGCTCGGGACGATGGACTTCTTCGCCACCGAGACCCTCGCCCCGAGCAAGGAGCGGCTGGACGCGCTGCGCGCGGTCGGCAAGCTGGTGTCCCAGGCGTTCAGCCGGGTCGCCACCGCCGCGGACCAGAAGCGCGCCGCCGGTGACGTCGCGGCGATCAACATCCTGCTGCGCGAGCTGGGCAAGGCGACGACCGTCGAGAACGCGGTCAGCACGGCGCTGGACACCATCCGCCGCGAGTTCGACTGGCACTACGGGTCCTACTGGACGATCGACGAGCAGAAGAACGCGCTGACCGTCCAGCTCGAGTCCGGCGACCTCGGCCCGGCGTTCCGCGAGGTCAGCCGGACGGCGTCCTTCGCCGAGGGCGTGGGCGTCGCCGGCCGCACCTGGAAGGCCCGCGACCTGGTCTTCGTCGAGGACCTCGGCGAGGTCAAGGACTGCGTCCGGGCCCCGGCCGCCCAGCAGTCGGGCGTCAGGTCCGGCGTCTGCCTGCCGATCATGATCGACGGCCGGGTCATCGGCACCATGGACTTCTTCGCCAAGCGGACGCTGGTCATGGCCGACAGCCGGCGGGACGCGCTGCGCAACACCGGCTTCCTCATCTCCCAGACCATCCAGCGGATGCGGGCCTCGGAGCGGGTCGCCGGGGCCGCGCGGGAGATGGTCTCCTCCATCGACGAGGTGCAGCGCAACGTCGCCGAGGCCACCAGCGTCGCCGGCGAGGGCCAGCGCGTGGCCGGCCAGGCGGCGGAGTTCGTCGCCCACCTGGGCACCTCCAGCGCGGAGATCGACAAGGTCGTGCGGGTCATCACCGGCATCGCCGAGCAGACGAACCTGCTGGCCCTCAACGCCACGATCGAGGCCGCCCGGGCCGGGGAGTCCGGCAAGGGCTTCGCGGTCGTGGCCGGCGAGGTCAAGGAACTGGCCCGGGAGACCGCCAAGGCCACCGAGGAGGTCAGCAGCCGGGTGACCGCCATCCAGGGCGACGTGCAGCGCGTCGTCGGGGCACTGGACTCCATCCGCGACGTCGTCGACCGGGTCAACGAGACCCAG
This sequence comes from Modestobacter sp. L9-4, assembly GCF_019112525.1. NCBI lineage: Bacteria > Bacillati > Actinomycetota > Actinomycetes > Geodermatophilales > Geodermatophilaceae > Modestobacter > Modestobacter sp. L9-4. The sequence goes on along the minus strand of NZ_CP077800.1, from coordinate 3,651,915 downwards.
CACCTGATCGCCGGGGTGCTCACCGAGCAGTCCGCGGTCACCCGCAGCATCGTCGAGATGTCCTGACGTCCCCGGGTCGGCCGCCGCGGCGGCCGACCCGGCACGGTTCAGGCGAGCTTCGTCGCGGTGATGCCGCCGTCGACGTACAGCGTGGCGCCGTGCACCATCGCCGCGTCGTCGGAGGCGAGGAACAGCACCGCCCGGGCGACGTCCTCGGGACGGACCGGGACCCCGGCCGGCGTGGTGGCGGTCATCGCGTCCAGCACCTCACCGGCGGCCGCGTTGCCCTCGGTGCGCGTGACACCGGGGGCCACGGTGTTGACCCGCACGCCCCGCTGCCCGAACTCGGCGGCCCAGGCCCGGGTCAGCTGCTCGGCGGCGGCCTTGGTCGCGGTGTACATCGCGCCGAAGGGGCTGCCGACCGAGGCCATCCAGGACCCGATCGTGACCACGGCGCCGGCACCGCGCCCGGCCATCGCCGGCACGAGCTCACCGACGAGCACGTGCGGAGCGCGCACGTTGACCGCGAGCATCGCGTCCAGGTCGCCGTCGGGCAGGTCGGCGGTGGCCGTGACCGGGTAGATGCCGGCGTTGTTGACCAGGACGTCGACCCGCCCACCGAGCGCCGCGGTGGCCGCGGCGGCGAACGCCCGCAGGTCGGCGTAGCTGCCACCGAGGTCGGCGGGGACGAAGACGGCGTGCCCGCCCGCTGCCGTGATCGCGGCCACGACGGCCCCGCCGCGGACGGCGTCCCGGCCGCTGACCGCGACGGTGGCGCCCTCGGCGGCGAGCAGGCGGGCGGTGGCGGCGCCGATGCCGCTGGTGGAGCCGGTGACGAGTGCGGTGCGGCCGGCCAGGCGGCCGGTGCTGGGGGTCGGTGAGGTCATGGGGCCACTGCACCCGGCGCGGCCGGCCCGGGCCAGGTCGCCCTCAGCCTGGGCACGCCGTGACCAGCCAGGTCCGGTGGTCGCGGCCCTACCGTGGTCACGTGCCGACCGACCGCGCCGCGCTGGGCGCCTTCCTGCGCTCCCGCCGTGACCGGCTGACCCCGGCGCAGGCCGGCATGGCGGCCTTCCCCGGACCGCGCCGGGTGCCGGGACTGCGCAAGGAGGAGCTGGCCCTCTTGGCCGGGCTGAGCCCGGACTACTACTCGCGGCTGGAGCAGGGCCGGCAGGCCAACGTCTCCGACGAGGTGCTCGACGCGCTGGCCCGCGCACTGCGGCTGGACGAGGTCGAGCACGCCCACCTGCGCGACCTCGCCGCGCCCACCCGGCGGCGCCGGGCCACCTCCTCGGTGCCGCAGCGGGCCGACCCGGGGCTGCTGCGGCTGATGACCGGGCTGGACCACCTGCCGGCGCTGGTCCTGGGCCAGCGGGGCGAGGTGCTGGCCGGCAACGCGCTGCTGACCGCCGTGCTCGGCCACGCCTTCGAGCCGGGGTCCTCGCTGCTGCGCTGGCTGTTCCTCGACCCCGGTGCCCGCGAGCGGATCGTCAACTGGCCGCAGTTCGCCATGGCGTCGGTGGGGGCGCTGCGCCGCGACGCCGCCCGCCACCCCGACGACGTCCGGCTGCACACCCTCATCGACGAGCTGCGGGCCGCGGACCCCGACGTCGCCCGCTGGTGGGACGACCAGGGCGTGCGCGACTACGCCTCCGTCCCCAAGCGGATCGCGCACCCGGTCGCCGGCCCGCTGTCCTTCGACATCGAGCTGGTCTCCGCCCCGCACGACCTGGACCAGCGGCTGATCGTCTACACCGCGGAGCCGGGGTCGCGGACCGCCGCTGCGCTGCCGCTGCTGGCCGGCTGGGGCGCGACGGCACCGGCGTCGGCGGGCTGAGCGCCCCGAGCACGACCGGACGGACGGCGTCGGCGACGATGGGCGCCGTCCGTCCCCGCGCCGTCCCCTGGAGGTCCTCTGTGCCCGCTCTGCAGCCCATCGCGAGGACGTAGTGAGCACCCGTCGCACCGTCCGGTCGGGTGGTCGAGTCGAAGCTCTGCTCTCCCGCCGCGAGTTCCTCGCCGGGACCGCGGCCACCGCCGCAGCCGCCGCGCTCGCCGCCTGCGGCCGAACCTCCCCCGTCTCCGCCGCCCCCGCGCCCAGCGGCCGGGGCGCCCTGCGGATCGGGGCCATCCCCGACCAGGACCCCGAGGTCCTCCAGCGCCTGTACGGCACCGTCGCGGACTCGATGTCGGCGGCGCTGGGTCTCGACGTCAGCTACTCCCCGGTGACCGACTACGGCGCCGCGGTCTCCCTCTTCCGCACCGGTGACCTGGACCTGGTCTGGTTCGGTGGGCTCACCGGCGTGCAGGCCCGGCTGCAGACCCCGGGCGCGCAGCCGGTCGCCCAGCGCGACATCGACGAGGACTTCCACTCGGTCTTCGTGGTCAACACCGCCACCGGGCTCGCGCCCGCCGACGACCTCGCCCCGCTGGCGCCGCTGCGCTTCACCTACGGCAGCGAGACCTCGACGTCGGGGCGACTGATGCCCGCGTACTTCCTGCAGCAGGCCGGCGTCGACCCGCAGGGCTTCCCGGGCGGGCCGGGCTTCTCCGGCTCCCACGACGCGACGCTGGCGCTGGTGGCCGCGGGCACCTACCAGGCCGGCGTGCTCAACGAGCAGGTCTGGGAGAGCCGGACGGCGGCCGGCACGGTCGACCCCGCGGTGGTGCAGTACGCCCGCACCCCGGCCTTCCACGACTACCACTGGCTGCTCGGCCCGCAGGCGCCTCAACGGCTCGGCGCCGACCTGGGCGACCGGGTGCGGCAGTACCTCACCGGACTGCCCGCCGGCGACCCGGTGCTCGAGCTGTTCGGCGCCGGGTCGTTCGTGCCCGCCGCGGTGGCCGACTACGACCAGATCGAGGAGATCGGCCGCTCCCTGGGACTGGTCAGCTGACCGCCGTCCTCCGGCTGCACGGCGTCACGGTCACCCACGGCACCACCACCGCGCTGTCCGGCGTCGACCTCACCGTCGACGCCGGCGAGCGGGTGGCCGTGGTCGGGGCGTCGGGCGCCGGCAAGTCGACGCTGCTCGGGGTGGTCAACGGCTCGGTCGCGCCCACCGCGGGCCGCGTCGAGGTGCTCGGCGCCGACCCGGCCGCGCTGTCCGGCCGGGCGCTGCGGCAGCTGCGCGCCCGGGTGGGCACGGTGCACCAGCACCTGGAGCTGGTCGGCCAGCTGCGGGTCGTGCACAACGTCAACGCCGGCCGGCTGTCGGCGTGGCCGGCGTGGCGGGCCGCGGTCTCGCTGCTGCGGCCTCAGGGGCTGCCCGAGGTGCTCGCCGCGCTGTCGGCGGTGGAGCTGGCCGACCGGGTGTACGAGCGCACCGACCGGCTGTCCGGTGGCCAGCGGCAGCGGGTCGCCGTGGCCCGGGTCCTGGTGCAGCGCCCGGAGCTGGTGCTCGCCGACGAGCCGGCGTCCGCGCTGGACCCGGTGCTCGCCGACCGCACGATGGCGCTGCTGACCGGCACCGGCAGCGCACTGCTCGCCTCGCTGCACGACCCGGCGCTGGCGCTGCGGCACTGCACGCGGGTGGTCGGGCTGGCCGGCGGGCGGGTGGTGCTGGACTCCCCCACCGCCGGGCTGTCCCCCGCCGACCTGACCGCCTTCTACGGCGCGTCCCGGTGACGACGGTGCTCGCCCCCGCTGTGCTGCGGCGGGACCGCGGGCGCTGGGCGTGGGGGCTCGGCGCGCTCGTCGTCCTCGCATGGTCGCTGGCCGGCGCGGGGCTCTTCTCCGGCGCGGTGCTGAACGGGGCCGGCACCCGGCAGTTCGGCCGGTTCGCCGCCGGTGCGCTCTCTCCCGCCACCGACGGTGCCTTCCTCGGCGTGCTCGCCTCCTCGGTGCTCGTCACCGTCGCCTACGCGGCGCTGGGGGCCGCGCTGGCGGTCGGGCTCGGCGCGGTCGGGGCGGTCGCGGTCTCCCGCACCGCGTGGGGACGGCGCCGGCTGGGCTGGGCGCTGACCCGCGGCGCGCTCGCCGTCCCGCGCGGCCTGCACGAGGCGGTGTGGGGGCTGCTGCTGGTCAACCTGCTCGGCCTGGACCCGTGGGTGGGCGTGCTGGCGATCGGCGTCCCGTACGGCGCGGTCACCGCCAAGGTGTTCGCCGACCTGCTCGACGAGGTGCCGCGCGGGCCGTACGACGCACTGCTCGCCGCCGGCGCCGGGCGGCTGTCCGCGGCGCTGTACGGGCTGCTGCCGGCGGCGTCGGGCGGGCTGCTGTCCTACTCCTTCTACCGGCTGGAGTGCGCGGTGCGCTCGGCGGTGGTGCTGGGCCTGATCGGCGCCGGCGGGCTGGGCTACCAGCTGTCGCTGTCGTTCAGCTCGCTGCGCTGGCCGCAGGTCTGGTCGTGCGTCTACGCGCTGTCGGCGCTGTGCGTGCTGGCCGTGGTCGCCGGGCGGGCGGTGCGCCGGCGGGTGGCCGACCCCCACCCGGCCGGCGACCGGCTGCGCCGCGACCCGCTGCTGACCACCGCCGTGCTCACGACCCTGGCCGCGGTGGCGTGGTCGTGGTGGTACCTGGCGGTCTCCCCGGCGACCCTGGTCTCCGACCGCACCGGCGCCCAGCTGCGCTACCTGCTCGCCGCCGCCTGGCCGCCGGACGTCGACGGGCCGCTGCTGTCGGCGGTGGCCTCGGCGGCCGTGGACACCGTCCAGATGTCGGTGATCGCGATCGGGTTCGCCACGGTCGGCGCGGTGCTGCTGGCCGGGGTGGCCGCGCACCCGCTGCACCCCTCGGTGGTGCGGCGCCTGGCCGGGGCCGTCGTCCGGTTCGTGCTGCTGGTGCTGCGCGCGGTGCCGCCGCCGGTGTGGGCGCTGGTGCTGCTCTTCGTGCTGCTGCCGGGTGTCCTGCCGGGCGCGCTGGCGCTGGGGGTCTACACCCTGGGTGTGCTCGGCCGGCTGGCCGCGGAGGCCACCGAGGAGGTCGACCCCCGGCCCCGGGCAGCGCTGACCGCGCTGGGCGCGGCGCCGGTGGCGGGCTGGCTGTACGGGGTGCTGCCCGCGGCGACCGGGCCGGTGCTGGCCTTCGCCCTCTACCGCTGGGAGGTCGCGATCCGGGACACCGTGCTCGTCGGGCTGCTCGGCGCCGGCGGACTGGGGGCGCTGCTGGCCTCCCGGCTCGCGGTGTTCGACTGGGGCGCGGTGACCACCGTGCTCGCCGCCCTGGTGCTGCTGACGGCGGCCGTCGACCTCGTCAGCGCCCGCGCGCGGGCCGCGCTGCGCTGACCCGCTGCGGCCGGCCGGTCAGGTGCTGCCAGCGCGCGTCGGCGCGCGCCGCCGCGGGGCAGCACCCGCCCGGGTCGGTCAGGCCCAGCGGGTGCGGGCGCTCAGCGCGGCCAGGGCGGCCGCCCCGGCCGTCGACGCGCGCAGCACCTCGGGGCCCATCCGCACCGACTGCGCGCCGGCCGCGCTGAAGGCGACGACCTCGCCGTCGGTGATGCCCCCCTCGGGGCCGACGATGACCGCGACGGTGCCGCTGGTCGGGACGTCGACCCGGGCCAGCGGACGGCGGGCCTGCTCGTGCAGCACCAGCGCCAGGTCGACGTCGCCCAGCAGGCCGATGACCTGCCGCGTGGTCATCGGGGGCGTCACCTCCGGCACCCGCGGCCGGCGGGCCTGCTTGCTGGCCGCCCGGGCCGCCGACCGCCACTTGGCCAGGCCCTTGTCCACGCGGTCGTCGCGCCACTTGGTGACGCAGCGCGCCGCCGTCCACGGCACGATCCGGTCCACGCCGAGCTCGGTGGCCAGGTCGACGGCGAGGGGACCGTGGTCGCCCTTGGGCAGCGCCTGCACGAGCACGAACTCCGGCGTCGGCGCGGGGACGTCGTGGCGGGCGAGCACGTGCACCTGCAGCGTCGAGCCCTCGGCGGCCAGCACCGAGCCCTCCACCAGCAGGCCGCGGCCGTCGGAGACCCGCACCCGCTCACCGGCGCCCAGCCGCAGGACGTCGACGGCGTGCCGGCCCTCGGCGCCGGCGACGGTCAGCACGTCGCCGGCGGGCACCTCGTCGAGCAGGAAGAGCGGGGCGCCGTCGGCCTCAGGGGCCGCGGCGTCGCTCATCGGCCGTTGAACGCGTCGCGCACCCGGGAGAACAGGCCGCCGTGGTTGGCCTCGGTGCCCTTGGTGAGGTCCTCGTTGCGCAGGCCGGCCAGCTCGCGCAGCAGCTCGGACTGGCGGTCGTCCAGCCGGGTCGGCGTCTGCACGTCCAGGTGCACCAGCAGGTTGCCGCGGCCGGTGCCGCGCAGCCGCGGGGCGCCGTGCGCGCGCAGGGTGAGCACGCTGCCGGACTGCGTGCCCGGGCGGATGTCGAGGTCCTCGGCGCCCTCGAGCGTCTCCAGCTTCAGCGACGTGCCCAGGGCGGCCGCCGTCATCGGCAGGGTGACCCGGCAGTGCAGGTCCTCCCCGTCGCGGGTGAAGACGTCGTGCCGGCGCTCGTGCACCTCGACGTAGAGGTCACCGGCCGGGCCGCCGCCGGGGCCGACCTCGCCGTAGCCGGCCAGCCGGATGCGCATGCCGTCCTCGACGCCGGCGGGGATCTTCACCGGGATGCTGCGGCGGGCGCGGACCCGGCCGTCGCCGGCGCACTGCGGGCAGGGGCTGGGGATGACCTGGCCGGTGCCCGCGCAGGTGGGGCAGGGGCGGGAGGCGATGACCTGGCCGAGGAAGGAGCGCTGCACGCTCTGCACCTCGCCGCGGCCGTTGCAGGTGGAGCAGGTCTCGGGGTGGGTGCCGGGCGCGGTGCCGGCACCGGTGCACACGTCGCAGAGGACGGCGGTGTCGACGGTGATCTCCGTCGTCGTCCCGAAGACGGTCTCGTCGAGGTCGAGGTCGACCCGGATGAGGGCGTCCTCGCCCTCGCGGGTGCGGCTGCGCGGCCCGCGGCCGCCGCCCTGGCCACCGAAGAAGGCGTCCATGATGTCGCCGAGGCCACCGAAGCCCGCGGCGTTGCCGAAGGGGTTGCCCCCGCCGCGGCCACCACCGGCGTCGAAGGGGTCACCGCCGAGGTCGACGATGCGCCGCTTCTCCGGGTCGGTGAGCGCCTCGTAGGCCCGGCTGACCTGCTGGAACTGCTCCTTCGCGCCCTCGTCGGGGTTCACGTCGGGGTGCAGGTCGCGGGCCATCTTGCGGTAGGCGCGCTTGATGTCGGAGTCGCTGGCCCCCTGCTTCAGACCCAGGACGCCGTAGTAGTCGGTTGCCATGCGTGTTCTCAGTCCTCAGCTCTCGGCCAGCAGGTGGCCGACGTAGCGGGCCACGGCTCGTACCGCGGCCATGTTCCCTGCGTAGTCCATCCGGGTGGGGCCCACGACGCCGAGGCCGCCGAGGGCCTCCTCGCCCGAGCCGTACCCGACGGACACGAACGACGCGCCGGTCAGCGCCTCGTGCTGGTTCTCCTCGCCGATGCTCACGATCACCGCGCTGGAGTCCACCTCGGCCATCAACCGCAGGACCACCACCTGTTCTTCCAGCGCCTCCAGCAGCGGCCGGACGGTGCCTGGGAAGTCCAGGGTGCTGCCGTGGGCCAGGTTCGCCGTCCCGCCGATGACCAGCCGGTCCTCCGAGGGCTCGACGAGGGTCTCCAGCAGGGTGGCGCTGACCGCGGCGACCAGCGGGCGCAGGTGCGGCGGGGCGCCCTCGACCAGGCCCGGGGCCTTGTCGCTGGCCTCGGCGAGCTTCGCACCGGTGAAGGTGGCGTTGAGCAGGGTGCGCAGCTCGGCGACGGTCTCGGACTCGGTGTCGACCGGCACCTCCACCACGCGCTGCTCGACCCGGCCGGTGTCGGTGATGAGCACCATGAGCAGCCGGGACGTCGACAGCGGCACCAGCTCCAGGTGCCGGACGGCGCTGCGCGACAGCGTCGGGTACTGGACGACGGCGACCTGACGGGTGAGCTGGGCGAGCAGCCGGACACTGCGGCCCAGGACGTCGTGCAGGTCCACGGCGCCGTCGAGGAACTTCTCGATCGCAGTGCGCTCGGCGGCCGACAGCGGCTTGACCGTGTTGAGCCGGTCGACGAAGAAGCGGTAGCCCTTGTCGGTGGGCACCCGGCCGGCACTGGTGTGCGGCTGGGTGATGTACCCCTCCTCCTCCAGCACCGCCATGTCGTTGCGGATGGTGGCGGGTGAGACGCCCAGGTCGTACCGGGCGGCCAGGGCCTTGCTCCCCACCGGGTCGTTGGTGGAGACGTAGTCCTGGACGATCGCCCGGAGGACGCGCAGGCGGCGGTCGTCGTGCGCCACGGCTGACACCTCCCGTACCGGTCGACGGGCCGCTCTGGCACTCCAGCGGTCCGAGTGCCAGCATACGGCGGCCCGTCCCCGCCGTCCTCCGGCTCGCAGGCCGGGGGCGCCGGGGGGCCGCCGCGGTGGGATCGGTCCCGCGGGAGGGGCCCGGCGACGGTCGGGAGAATCACACTAGTGTGATTCGAAGTCGACGGGCCTCCAGCAGCAGGGGCCCGGGGAGCGGGAGGCTCGGCCCTGATCTTCAAGGCAGTACGGGACGGACGCCCCTACCCCGACCACGGCTTCTCCACCAAGGACTGGGCGATGATCCCGCCCCGGCAGATCCGGCTGGACACCCTGGTCACGACCAAGCGCGAGCTCGCCCTGGACGCGCTGCTGGCCGACGACTCGACCTTCTACGGCGACCTGTTCCCCCACGCGGTGCAGTGGCACGGCGAGACCTACCTCGAGGACGGCGTGCACCGCGCCCTGCGCGCGGCCCTGCAGCAGCGCAACGTCATCCACGTGCGGGTGCTCGACCTCGACGCGCTCATGCCCGCCGACCAGGACACCCCCGCCGACGTCCTCTGACCGCCCCTCGCCCTCCCGGCCCTCTCGCAGGGGCCCGCCGCGAGCGGAGCGAGAGGTGGGGGGCGAGAGGGTCCTTCGTCTCGCAGGGGCCCGGTCCCGAGCAGAGCGAGGGGTCGGGGGGTCCTTCAGAGCCAGCCCTTGTCCGCGGCTACCCGGGCGGCCTCGACCCGGGTGCGCGCACCGGTCTTGCCGATCGCGGCGGACAGGTAGTTGCGCACCGTCCCCTCGCTGAGGAACAGCCGTCCGGCGATGTCGGCGACCGTCGCGCCGTCGGCGGCGGCCCGCAGCACGTCGGCCTCCCGCCCCGACAGCGGTGTCGCGCCGAGGGCCAGCGCCGCGGCAGCCAGCTCGCGGTCGATCACCCGCTCGCCGGCCACCACCGCGCGGATGGCCCGGGCGAGCTCGGCGACGGGTGAGTCCTTCACCAGGAACCCGGCCGCCCCGACCTCCATCGCCCGCCGGAGGAACCCCGGCCGGCCGAAGGTCGTGAGGACGACGGCGCGCACGGCGGGCAGCTGGGCGGCCAGCTCGCGCGCGGCCTCGATGCCGTCCTGGCCGGGCATCTCGATGTCCAGCAGCGCCACGTCGGGCCGGTGCTCGAGCGCGGCGGCCAGCACCAGGTCGCCGCGGCCGACCTCGGCCACCACCTCGATGTCGGGCTCGAGCTCCAGCAGGGCCCGCAGCGCGCCGCGCACCAGCGTCTGGTCCTCGGCCAGGAGCACCCGGATGGTCACGCGTCCACCGTCGCAGACGCCCGCCGCACTCCGGTGGTCACGCCCCCACCGTCGCAGCCGTGCACGGGACGGCAGCGCAGACCCGGTAGCCGCCGCCGTCCACCGGGCCGGCCGTCAGCTCCCCGCCGAGCGCACCGACCCGCTCCCGCAGCCCGGCCAGCCCCGAACCGGACGACGTCCCGAGGACGGTCACCCGCGGGGCTCCCCCGTGACCGTCGTCGGTGACGGTGAGCAGCGCCCGGTCGGCGTCCTCGGTCAGCTCGACGGTGACCTGCTGCGCCCCGCTGTGCCGCAGCACGTTGGTGGTGGCCTCGCGCACCACCCAGCCCAGCGCCACGTCGGCGCTGCCGGGGAGCACCGGCACCCGGTCGGGCAGCCGCACCGTGATGCCCGCACCGGTCAGCGCCGCCCGGGCCTCGGCCAGCGCCTGTCCGCAGGTCACCTGCCGGTAGCCGCTGACCGCCTCGCGCACCTCGGCCAGCGCCTGGCGGGCGGCGTCCTCGACGTCGGCCATCTCGGTGGCCGCCCGGACCGGGTCGACCGGGGCCAGCCGGCGGGCCAGCTCGCTCTTGAGCGCGATCAGCGACAGCGAGTGGCCGAGCAGGTCGTGCAGGTCGCGGGCGAAGCGCTGCCGCTCCTCGGCGACGGCGTGCCGGGCCAGCTCCTCACGGGCCTCCCGCAGCTCGGCGTTGACCGTGAGCAGGTAGCCGGTGCCGCGGATGCCGAAGGCGGTGAGCAGGCAGATGGGCGGCAGGAACAGCAGCCCCGGCTCGTCGTCGGTCACGATGACCGCCAGACACAGCAGGGCGGCGGCGACCACGGTCGGCCACACCCAGCGCCACGGCAGGGCGGCGGCCGAGGCTGCGGAGACGTAGATCATCAGGCCCGACCAGTTGGCGCCGAAGCCCACGGCCAGGACGGCGGCGAGCGCGACCATCGCCACGAAGTCCGGCCGCCAGGCCCGCGGCCGGCCCAGCCGCCCCATCACCCGCAGGTAGACGGCCGTGAAGGCGACCAGCCCGAGCGCGCCGGCCCAGCGGGCGGGCACGGGCCGGTCGGTGGTCACCAGGTCGGCGACCGGGAACCACTGGAACAGCAGCCACGGCAGCGCCCAGACCGCCTGCCCCCACCAGCTCGACCTGTCGACGGCACCACCGGCGGCCACGGTTCAGCCCGCCACGGCGTGCAGCGGACGGCGGCGTGCCACGACCACGGCGAGCGCGGCGAAGACCACGCCGAAGCCGGCCAGCGCCAGCACCGGCGTGAGCGAGGCGGCGCCGTCGGCGACGTCCCGGCCGAGCTCGGCGTACCAGTAGGAGGGCATCGCGTGCGCCAGGCCGACCATGCCCGCAGGGAACACCTCGACCGGGATCCACAGCCCACCGAGCGCGGCGAGCACCGTGCCCAGGATGCCGATGGCGGCGCCGGCGGCCTGGGCGTCCAGCGCCAGCCCGACCGCCACCCCGAGCGCCACGAACACGATCGAGGCGGCCCACAGCGCACCGATGAGCGCCAGCCAGGTGCCCAGGCCGAACTGGACGTCGTTGACGAACCGGCCCACCAGCGCCACGACCACCAGGCTCGGGAGCACGAGCACCGCGCCCACCACCACGTCGACGGCGAGGGTGGCCGCCGGGGGCACCGGCAGCACGCGCAGCTGTCGCAGCCACCCCGACGAGCGGTCGAAGGCCATCCGGATGGTGGCGCCCAGCGCCGCGCCGATCGCCCCGTAGCCCATCATCGAGATCATCGTGGCCCCGGCGAGGTCCTGGTAGTCGGCGGTCGCGGTCTGTGCCCCGAAGATCTTGGTGAAGAAGACCGTGAACAGCGCCGGCAGCAGCACGGTGAAGAACAGGTACTGCTTGTTGCGCCCCACCCGGCGGAGCTGGAAGAGCAGCAGGTCGGTCATCGGGGAGCTCCGTCCGGTGCGGTGGTGAGGGACAGGAAGGCCTGCTCGAGGGTGGCGCCGCGGACCTCCAGCTCGGGCAGCACGGCGCGGCTGCCGAGCAGGGCGCGCAGCGTCGCCTCGACGTCGCCGGTGGCCAGCTCCACGAGGTCGCCGTCCCCGCCGACGGTGCTGACACCGGGGAGCGCGGCGAGCCCGTCCCGGGGGCCGGGGCAGCGGAAGCGCACGGTGCGCCCGGCGATGCGCGACTTGATCGAGGACGCCGTCCCGTCGGCGAGCACCCGGCCCCCGCCGACGACGACCACCCGGTCGGCGACCGCGTCGGCCTCGTCGAGGTGGTGGGTGGCGAAGACGACGGTGTGCCCGCGCCCGGCCAGCGTGCGCATCGTCGACCAGAACGCCTGCCGCCCCTCGACGTCCATCGCCGAGGTGGGCTCGTCGAGCAGCAGCAGTGGTGGAGCGCCGGCCAGTGCCAGGGCGAGCAGCACCCGCTGCCGCTGGCCGCCGGACAGCGCGTCGACCCGGCGGCCGAGCAGCCCGTCGATGCCGGCGGTGGCGACCAGGTCCTCGGCCGGCCACGGGTCGGCGTAGCGGCGGCGGACCAGGGCCAGCACCTCCCCGACCCGGGTCTCGCTGGGCAGGCCGCCGTGCTGCAGCATCGCGCCGACCCCACCGGAGGCGATCGCCTCGGCCGGGGACCGGCCCAGCAGCCGGACCGCCCCGGCGGCCGGGCGGAACAGCCCGAGCGCGGCGTTGACGATGGAGGACTTCCCGGCGCCGTTGGAGCCCAGCAGGGCGACGGTCTCACCGGCCGGGATGCGCAGGTCGACGCCGTCGACGGCGAGCGTGGTGCCGTAGCGGACGGTGAGCCCCTCGACGTCGAGGGCCGGGGTGTCGGGCATGCGTCCAGCCTGTCGCCCCACCGGGGCCGGCGGGAGTGCCGGACGTCGTCCACAGCGTCTGACGGATGTCAGACGGGGGCGCCCGACCCGCTTACCCTCGCCGTGTGGACGTCATCGAGGCCCCCGTGCCGACCGACCCCGCGCTCGAGGTGCTGGAGCGGGTGTTCGGCTACGACGCCTTCCGTGGGCCGCAGCGCGAGGTGGTCGACCACGTCGTGGCCGGCGGTGACGCGCTGGTGCTCATGCCCACCGGTGGCGGCAAGTCGCTGTGCTACCAGGTGCCGTCCCTGCTGCGCGAGGGCGTGGGGGTGGTCGTCTCCCCGCTGATCGCGCTGATGCAGGACCAGGTCGACGCGCTGCAGGCGCTGGGCGTGCGCGCCGGGTTCCTCAACTCCAGCCAGGACCGCGACGAGCGCCGGGCCGTCGAGCAGGCTTTCTTGGCGCAGGAGCTCGACCTGCTCTACGTGGCCCCGGAGTCCCTGGGCGGTGGGTCCTCACCGACCGCGCGGCTGCTGGAGCGCGGGAAGATCGCGCTGTTCGCCATCGACGAAGCGCACTGCGTCGCCCAGTGGGGCCACGACTTCCGGCCCGACTACCTGGCGCTGTCGATGCTGCACGAGCGCTGGCCCGACGTCCCCCGGATCGCGCTGACCGCCACCGCCACCCCGGCCACGCACGCCGAGATCAGCACTCGGCTGCAGCTCGACGACGCCCTGCACGTGGTCGCCGGCTTCGACCGGCCCAACATCCAGTACCGGATCGCGCCGAAGGACTCGCCGAACAAGCAGCTGCTGGACCTGCTGCGCACCGAGCACCCCGGCGACGCCGGCATCGTCTACTGCCTGTCCCGGGCGTCGGTGGAGAAGACCGCAGACCTGCTGGTGCGCGAGGGCATCCCCGCGCTGCCGTACCACGCAGGGCTCGAGCAGCAGGTGCGCGCGCAGAACCAGTCCCGCTTCCTGCGCGAGGACGGCCTGGTGATGGTGGCGACGGTCGCGTTCGGCATGGGCATCGACAAGCCCGACGTCCGCTTCGTCGCCCACCTGGACCTGCCCAAGTCGGTCGAGGGCTACTACCAGGAGACCGGCCGCGCCGGCCGCGACGGGCAGCCGGCCACCGCGTGGCTGGCCTACGGCCTGGCCGACGTCGTGCAGCAGCGCAAGATGATCCAGACCTCGGACGGCGACGCCGCGCACCGCCGGGTGCTGTCGGCACAGCTGGACGCGATGCTGGCGCTCTGCGAGACCGTCGAGTGCCGCCGGGTGCGGCTGCTGGCCCACTTCGGGCAGGAAGCCACCCCCTGCGGCAACTGCGACACCTGCCTGACCCCGCCAGAGTCCTGGGACGCCACCGTGCCGGCGCAGAAGCTGCTGTCGACCGTGCTGCGGCTGCAGCGCGAACGTGGGCAGTCGTTCGGGGCAGGCCAGTCGATCGACATCCTGCTGGGCAAGCGCACCGAGAAGGTCACCCAGCACTCGCACGACGAGCTGACCACCTTCGGCATCGGTACCGACCTCAGCGAGGGCCAGTGGCGCGGTGTCGCCCGCCAGCTGCTGGCGCAGGGGCTGCTCGCGGTGCAGGGCGAGTACGCCACCCTGGCGCTCAGCGAGGCCAGCGGGCCGGTGCTGCGCCGGGAGCAGACCGTGCTGATGCGCCGCGACCCCGACCGCCCGGCGCGCTCGGGCCGGTCGGCGCGGAAGGACCGGGCCACCGCCGCCCCCGAGCTGCCCGCCGCGGCCGCCGGCGCCTTCGAGCGGCTGCGGGCCTGGCGCGGGGCGACGGCCAAGGAGCAGGGCGTGCCGGCCTACGTCGTCTTCCACGACGCGACGCTGCGCCAGATCGCCACCGAGGAACCGACGACGCTGGCGGCGCTGGGCACCGTCAGCGGTGTCGGCGCGGCCAAGCTGGAGCGCTACGGCGAGTCCCTCCTCGCCGCCCTGCACGCCTGAGCTCCTCCGCACCCACGGCACGCTTCCCGGCCTGACTGCAGGGTCCCGCCACGAGCTCGCGAGTGGTGGGGGCAGTCGGGCCCTTCCTCAGTCCGTGAGGTCGCGGACCACGGCGTCGGCGAGCAGCCGGCCGCGGTCGGTGAGGACGGCGAGACCGGCCTCGTGCGGCCCGGCCTCCAACAGCCCGCGGACGACGCTCTCAGCTGCCCGCGCCCGCCCGGCCGGCGACAGCGCGGTCAGCGGCAGTCCGTCGCGCAGCCGCAGGCCGAGCATCACCCGCTCCAGCGCCCGGTCGTCGGCGCTGAGCAGCTCGGTGTCGGCGGCCGGGTGCAGGCCGGCGGCGATCCGGTCGGCGTAGGCGGCGGGGTGCTTCACGTTCCACCAGCGCAACCCGCCGACGTGGGAGTGCGCGCCGGGGCCGATCCCCCACCAGTTCGCGTTGGCCCAGTACAGCTCGTTGTGCCGGCACCGGGCGGCGCGGTCGCGGGCCCAGTTGGACACCTCGTACCAGCCCAGCCCCGCACCGCCGAACGCCCGGTCGGCCATCTCGTAGCGGTCGGCCAGCACGTCGTCGTCGGGCATGGGCAGCTCGCCCTTCGCCACCCGGCGGGCCAGCCGGGTGCCGTGCTCGACGATGAGGGCGTAGGCGCTGACGTGGTCGACGGGTGCGGCCAGCACGGCGTCGATCGAGGCCTGCCAGTCGGCGTCGGACTCCCCCGGTGCCCCGTAGATCAGGTCGAGGTTGACGTGCTCGAACCCGGCCGCCCGCGCCTCGTGCGCAGCCTGCACGGCGCGGCCGGGGGTGTGCCGGCGGTCCAGCACGGCGAGCACGTGCTCGGCGGCGGACTGCATGCCCAGGCTGATCCGGGTGAAGCCACCGGCGCGCAGGGTGGCCAGCGACTCCGGCGTCACCGACTCGGGGTTGGCCTCGGTGGTCATCTCGACGTCGGGGGCGACCGGGAACAGCTCGCGGACGGCGTCCATCACCGCGACCAGGTCGTGCGCCGGCAGCAGCGTGGGCGTGCCGCCGCCGACGAACACCGTCTGCACGGCGGGGAGGTCCGGGCCCAGCACCTGCGCGGCCAGCCGCAGCTCGGCGATCGCCGTCCCGGCGTACTCGCTGCGGTTGGCGCCGGGGCCCAGCTCGTCGGAGGTGTAGGTGTTGAAGTCGCAGTAGCCGCAGCGGGTCGCGCAGAACGGCACGTGCACGTAGAGGCCGAAGGGCGTCGTCTGCAGGCCCGCGCGCGCCGATGCCGGGAGCATCGAGGGGTCGGCCGGCAGGGCGGGGGTCGCGCCGAGGAGCGGCAGGGTGGTGGTCATCGCTGCTCCCAGTGTGACCGCCCCCGGCAACCTCACGACGTCGTGGGCGGGTGACCTCGGCAACGGTGATCTCCAGACGCTCGTGCTCTGCTCCCCCCTGGTGAGCAGAGCACGAGCGTCGGCGAACCCCTTGCCGCCCGCCGGCCGGCGCTCCACGCTGACCGCATGACCGAACCGGAGGACCCGCGGGCGCAGTACCGGCAGCTCCCCGAGCGGGTGCAGCCCGAGGACGTCGTGGAGACCGCGGACGTCCGCCCGGTCGAGCCCGAGCAGGAGCCGGCGCCCGCCTGGCAGCCGCCCTACCTCGGCGGCTGACCGGGGCTCAGAGCACGTAGGTGGCGATCATCTGGCCGAGCTGGCGGATGTCGGCACTGCCCTTGAACTCCAGCCGGACCTTGCCCAGCCCGCTGAACCACAGGTCCAGCTCGGCGTCGAGGTCGAAGGTGCCCGCGGTCTCGATCGAGAACGCCTGGACCTTGCTGTAGGGCAGGGAGGTGAAGTCCCGCTTCTTGCCGGTGATGCCCTGCACGTTGACCGCGATGAGCCGCTTGTCGGTGAAGACGACGAAGTCGCGCACCGCCTTGAAGGTCGCGACGAACTGCTCGCCGTGCACGAGCAGCGGTGCGACGGCCGGCGCGATCTCGTCGGGCTTGCAGGGGCTGAGCTTGAACACGGAGCCGTTCGCGAAGTCGATCACCGCGTCACCGTAGGGACGGCATCGTCCGGAACGGCGCTCCCACGCCGGTCAGCGCAGGCGGCGGGTGTTGTCCGGCTGGCGCACGGTGACGCCGCGGGCGTCGAGCCACTCGGCCAGCGGGACGGCAACGCGGCGGCTGGTGCCCCAGGCCTGCCTGGCCTGGCTCAGCGTGAACGGCTGCGGCAGCGCGGCCAGCCGGACCCGGGCCACCTCGGCGACACCCGGCGCCAGGTAGATGCCGTCGCTGATCCGCACCAGCTGTTCGTCCCGCACGGCTGCGGCGAGCTCGCGCGCGCCGAGCCCGGCGGCCACCAGGTCACCGGCCTCGGGTGCGGCGAACGGCGACTCGGCCAGCCGGGCGCGGATGCCGTCGACCGCGCGCTGCACCTCCGGCGGCAGGGCGGCTGACTCGGCGACCACCCGGCCGTCACGCAGCGACAACGGCGGGCGCACGAACGCCGGCACCAGCTCGACGTCGGGAAGCTCCAGCGCCGAGCGCAGCACGGCCACCGGCGGGCCGGGCTCCAGCGGGCGCAGCTGCCGGTAGCGGGCGACCACCTGCGGCACCCGCGCGGCCAGCTCGTCCGCCAGCGCGGGCGCGACCAGCCACGGCCCGACCGCGGGCACCCCGGCAGGCACCGGCCAGCCCATCGCGACGAAGTCCGCGCGGCGCACGAACCGCCGCCGCGCCAGGTCCGCCAGCGCCCCGGCCTCACCGGTCGGCTGCTCGGCCAGCTCGGCCGCACGGCTGGCGGCGGCACCACGGCGGCGCAGCTCGGGCGGGTCGACGTCCCGCACGTCGGCACCGAACGCGCGGCGGGCGCCGGGGTCGCGCAGCAGCAGCCGGTCGCCGACCCGCAGCGGCAGGGGCTCGGTCAGCCGCAGCCGCAGGGCGCTGCCGTCCAGCGGGCGGACGCGGGCGGCCACCGTCGCCGAGCCGATGTGCACGACCAGCTCGGCCGGCAGCCTGTCCTCCACCGGCGTGACCAGGGAGACGTCGAGGTCGGTGGTGCGGCGGAAGGCGTCCGGGGTCAGCAGCGCGTCGCCCCGGGACAGCTGCTCGACGGCGATGCCGCGCAGGTTGAGCGCCACCCGGGCGGTCGCGGCCGCCGACTCGACCGGCTCGCCGAGGGACTGCAGGCCGCGGACGGTCACGAGCTCCCCGCCGAGGTCCAGCCGGTCACCGGCGGCCACGGTCCCGGCGGCCAGCGTGCCGGTGACGACGGTGCCGGCGCCCCGGATGGTGAACGCGCGGTCGACCCACAGCCGCACCGGCGCGGCCCGGTCCGGGGCGGGCAGGTCGGCGAGCACCTGCTCCAGCAGCGCCGACAGCTCCGGCAGTCCGGCACCGGTGCGGGCGCTGACCGCGACCGCGGACAGCCGGCCCAGCGACGTCCCGGCCAGCCGCTCGCCGGCGTCGGCGAGCACGGGCGCGGGGTCGGCGAGGTCGGACTTGGTGACCGCGAGCAGCCCGTGCCGCACCCCGAGGGCGTCCAGCACCGCGACGTGCTCGGCGGTCTGCGCCGACCAGCCGTCGTCGGCGGCGACCACGACGAGGGCGGCCGGCACCGAACCGACGCCGGCGAGCATGTTGCCCACGAAGCGCTCGTGCCCGGGGACGTCGACCACGGCCAGGCGGCGGCCGGAGGCAAGCGTCGTCCAGGCGAAACCGAGGTCGATGGTGAGGCCGCGACGGCGCTCCTCCTCCCACCGGTCGGGCTCCATGCCGGTGAGCGCGCGGACCAGCGTCGACTTGCCGTGGTCGACGTGCCCGGCGGTGGCGATCACGTCCACGCGGCCGCCACCTCCAGCACGACGCGGGTGAGCTCGGCGTCCTGGGCGGGCTGCAGGCTGCGCACGTCGAGCAGGGTGCGGCCGCTCTCCAGGTAGCCGACCACCGGCGGGGTGGCCGCCCGCAGCGGCTCGGCGAACCGGACGTCGAGGGCGACGGCGGCGCTGGGCAGCTCGAACTCCGGCGCCCCTCCTCCGCCGACCCGGGCCGTGGCCTCGACCGCGACCGCCTCCACCCCGCCGGCCCGCAGCGCCTCGGCGACCGCGGTGGCCCGGGCGTGCAGCTGCGCCGGGTCGGCGTCCAGCATCTGGCGCACCGGCGGGACCGGGCCGCGCAGCGTGGCCTCGAGGGCGGCGAGCGTCGTCTTGTCCACCCGCAGTGCCCGGTAGAGCGGGTGCCAGCGCAGCCGCTGCACCAGGTCGGCGCGGCCGAGCACGATGCCGGCCTGTGGCCCGCCGAGCAGCTTGTCCCCGCTGCACATCACCAGGTCCGCGCCGGCGGCCAGCGTCGTCTGCAGGTCGGGCTCGTCGGGCAGCAGCGGGTGCGGGCGCAGCAGCCCGCTGCCCACGTCGGCGACCAGCGGGACACCCGTGCCGGCCAGCGCCGGGGCCAGCTCGGCGACCTCGACCGAGCGGGTGAAGCCGCGGACGACGAAGTTCGACGGGTGCACCTTGAGCACCGCGCCGGTGTCCGGGCCCAGGGCCGCGGTGTAGTCGGCGACCGAGGCGCGGTTCGTCGTCCCGACCTCGTGCAGCCGGGCACCGGTGGACACCAGCAGGTCGGGGATGCGGAACCCGTCGCCGATCTCGACCAGCTCGCCGCGGGCGATGACCAGTTCCCCGCCCAGCGCGGTGGCGACCAGGGCGAGGGCGGCCGCGCAGTTGTTGACCACGAGCGCGGCCTCGGCGGCCGGGACCGCCTCCAGCAGCGCGCCCAGCGCGCCCTCGCCGCGAGGCCCGCGGCGCCCGGTGCCCAGGTCGAGCTCGACGTCGGTGGTGCCGCTGGCCGCGACGACCGCCTCGACGGCGGCGGCCGACCAGGGGGCGCGACCGAGGTTGGTGTGCACCAGCACGCCGGTCGCGTTGAGCACCGGCGACAGGCTGCCGGCGGTGCCGGGCAGGGCGGCGAGCACGGCCGGGACGACGCCGTCCGGGGTGAGCTCACCGGCGCGGACCTGCTGCTGCGCGGTCTGCACGAGGGCCTTGACCAGCTCGCGGCCCAGCCGCTCGACGGCGGCGGCGACCGGCGGCTCGGCCAGCACGGCGTCGGTGCGGGGTACGGCGCGGCGGGGGTCTCCGGTCATGTCCGGACCAGCCTAGGTCGCCGGCGCGGAGCCGGCCGCGGGGCCGGCTCCGCAGCAGGCTGGCGGAGGCGGACGGGAATCGAACCCGCCTGACCGAGATGCTCGATCACGTCGGCTTTAGAGGCCGCGGGGGCCACCAGACACCCTGACGCCTCCATCGGTGAGCCTAGGGCCGGTCCCGGCCGGCTGCCCGGCCGGGACCGGCGCGGGCTCAGCTCATCGACCCCTCCGGCGCCAGCTGCGGCATCGGCACGGCGCAGGTGTCGCCGATCTCGTCGCTGGTCACCCCGTCCAGGTCCGTGCGCAGCGCGGCGTGCATCCGGCTGATGACCTGGTCCATCCCGACGATGAAGACGATCTCCATGATCGCCCGGGTGTCGAAGTGGGCCGTCAGGTCGGCCCAGGTCCGGTTGTCGATCGGCTCCATCTTCGTCGACAGGCGACTGAACCGGATGATCGCGGCCTCGTCCGGGGCGTACAGGCCCTCCGGGAGGGGGTCGTCGAGGAGGTGGGCCATCTGCTCGTCACTCAATCCGGCGCTCCGACCGAGCACCACGTGAGTGGGGGTCTAGTAGTGGCAGTCGTTCTGCATCGCCGCCGTGAGGTAGGCGAGCTCGCTGCGGGCCGGGCCGATCGAGTTGTCGAAGTAGGCGACCTCGGCCAGGCCGAAGAAGCGCTCCATGATCTGCGGGTGGTTCGCCAGTGCGCGGTGCACGTTGAGCACACCGCTGGGCTGCTCGGCGGCGGCGGTCAGGATCGCCGCCGCGGTCGGGTCGACACCGGGATCGGTGGCGTTGATGAGCGGGACGCGGGCCATGGCCGTCCTCTCGGGAGGTGGGTGGGACCCGGACGTTCCGCGCCTCCCGTCACCGCTGTTCGCTCCTCCCGTGGACTTCGCGTTCCGTTCTGCGCACCGCCGTCCCGCCGCTGCGGTGAGGTCGCCCGCCCGCGTGCCGGGGCGCGCGGAGGCGGCCTAGATTCGGGTCATGACCGCGACCGCTGTCCGTCTGACCCAGTTCGCCCACGGCGGAGGCTGCGCCTGCAAGATCCCGCCCGGTGAGCTCGAGGCGGTCGTCGCCGGTCTCACCCACACCGGTCCGCGCGACCCCTCGGCCGAGCTGGTCGTCGGCCTGGACGACGGGGACGACGCCGCGGTGGTGCGCATCGCGGGCGGGCAGGGCCTGGTCCTCACCACCGACTTCTTCACCCCGGTCGTCGACGACGCCTACGCCTTCGGTCGGATCGCCGCGGCCAACGCGCTGTCCGACGTCTACGCCATGGGCGGCACCCCCGTCGTGGCGGTGAACCTGCTGGGCTGGCCGCGCGACGTGCTGCCCGTCGAGCTCATCGCCGAGGTGCTGCGCGGTGGTCTGGAGGTCGCCCACGAGGCCGGCTGCCACGTGGGCGGCGGGCACTCCATCGACTCCCCCGAGCCCACGTACGGCATGGCCGTGACCGGGCTGGTCGACATCGAGAAGCTGATCCGCAACGACGCCGCGGTGGCCGGCACCCCGCTGTCGCTGACCAAGCCGCTGGGCGTGGGCGTGCTCAACAACCGGATGAAGAACACCGGCGAGCCCTCGGCCGAGGCGATCGCGTCGATGGGCGCACTCAACGCCGAGGCCTCGGTCGCCGCCGTCGCCGCCGGCATCCGTGCGGGCACCGACGTCACCGGCTTCGGCCTGCTCGGGCACCTCTACAAGATGGCCCGGGCCAGCGGGGTGACCGCAGTGGTCGACGCCGCCGCCGTCCCGTACCTGGCCGGTGCCCGGCAGGCCGTGGCCGACGGCTGGGTCTCCGGTGGCACCCGCCGCAACCTGGACTGGGTGCGCCCGCACACCGACCTGTCGCACGTGTCCGACGACGAGGCACTGCTGCTGGCCGACGCCCAGACCTCCGGCGGCCTGCTCCTGGGCGGCGAGGTCCCCGGCGCCCCGGTGATCGGTGAGTTCGTCGCCCAGCAGGAGTTCGCCGTCGTCGTCCGCTGACGGCCCGGCGTCCGCCGGTCGGCATGTCGGCGGCGACGCGCCGGGGTGCCGCTCCCTGGCACGTCGGACGACGCTGCGCGCAGAGCTCCTGCGCTGCCATCCTCCCCGTGGGCCCGCGGCCGCACGAGGCGACCGGCTGATCGACCGGCCCGTCGGGAGGACAGGTCATGCGGACGAGGACACGAACCTGGCTCTGCGGCAGCTCCACAGCCGCGCTGCTCCTGGTCGGGACGGGGACGGCGGCGGCGTCGCCCGCCGGCACGGCCCCCGGGACCGGGACGACCGAGGGCACGATCGGCTACGCCAACGCCCTGCTGTACGGGGAGAACAGGACCGGCGGAGGCGGCGTGGAGAGCATGTTCTCGGCCTACGCCCCGGCCGGTGTGCCGGCGTTCGCCCGCGGCGAGGTGTTCATCGGCGGCTACGAGTGCCTCACCGAGGACTCCGTCCCGGCCCGGGTGGACGGCCTGGAGTCCGCACGGGCCACCGGCCGGCTGCGCTACGAGTGCGGCTCGCCGGAGGGCACGGTCCGCGGGTACGCCGCCGTGCACCTGCGGTGGACCGGGCAGGGCGAGGTCGTCGAGCACTCCTGGGCGGACGAGGAGGGGTGCACCATCACCCTCCAGGTCCGCCCGGCCCGGGTGACCGGCGGCATGCTCGCCGTCGTCCCGGGCGTCGGGTCGGCGACGCTGACCCTGAACGCAGCGGACGACGCCGACATCCGCCAGGAGCGGCGGACCTGTTGAGCCGACCCCGCGAAAGGACGAGGGTGACCTGGGTCGCAACGGCGACGGCGCTCGACTAACGTCCGCTCGTGCTCGCTGCCTTCGTCTCCACCCCGTCCCCGGACGACCCGCTCTCGGTGCTGGAGGTCGGTGAGCGCCCCGAGCCGGAGGCGCCCGAGGGCTGGACGACGGTCACGGTGCGGGCCGCAGCGCTGAACCACCACGACCTGTTCAGCCTGCGCGGGGTCGGGCTGCCGGCCGAGCGGATGCCGATGACCCTGGGCTGCGACGCCGCGGGCACCGACGCCGACGGCAACGAGGTCGTCGTCCACGCGGTGATCAGCAGCCCGGGGTGGACCGGTGACGAGACGCTGGACCCGAAGCGCTCGCTGCTGTCCGAGCGGTACCAGGGGACGCTGGCCGAGCAGGTCGTCGTCCCGGCGCGCAACGTCGTCCCCAAGCCGGCGGCGCTGTCGTTCGCCGAGGCCGCCTGCCTGCCGACGGCGTGGCTGACGGCCTACCGGATGCTCTTCGTCCGGTCCGGGCTGCGGCCGGGGCAGACCGTGCTGGTGCAGGGCGCCAGCGGCGGGGTGGCCACCGCGCTCGTGCAGCTGGGGACGGCCGCCGGCTACCGGATGTGGGTGACCGGACGCACCGAGGAGAAGCGGGCGGCGGCACTCGCGCTGGGTGCGGAACAGGCCTTCGAGCCCGGCGCCCGGCTGCCCGAGCGGGTGGACGGCGTGATGGAGAGCGTCGGGAAGGCCACCTGGGCGCACAGCATCCGGTCGCTGAAGCCGGGCGGCGTCGTCGTCACGTGCGGGGCCACCACCGGCTTCGACCCGAGCGCGGAGCTCAACCGGGTCTTCTTCACCCAGCTGTCGGTGGTCGGCTCGACGATGGGCACCCGCGAGGAGCTGGCGCAGCTGATGCGGATGCTCGAGGTCACCGGCGTGCGGCCGGAGATCGGCGTCGAGCTGGCGCTCACCGAGGCGCGCGAGGGGTTCGCGCACATGCTGGAGGGGCGGACCGCCGGGAAGATCGTCTTCTCGGTCTGAGCTACGCCCGGGCGCGCTGCCGCTCGATCTTGGCGGCGAGCACCGGCTGGTCCTTGAGCGGCATGAACGGCAGCGCCGGCTCCAGCTCGGGCAGCCGCGCGCGCTGGGTCATCACGATCCGGAAGCCGGTGGCCACGGTGATCCCGTGGTCGGGTCGGGAGACGACCTCGACGGCGTCCCCGGCACCGAGCTCGCCGGTCTCCAGCACCCGCAGGTACACGCCGGTCGCCCCGTGCGCGGCGAAGCGCTTGACCAGGTCCGGCACGTCCCAGAAGCGGGCGAAGTTGGCGCAGGGGGTACGCCAGGCGGTGACCTCGAGCAGCGCGGTCCCGACCTGCCAGCGCTCGCCGAAGACGGCGGCGTTCAGGTCGATCCCGGACGTGCGCAGGTTCTCCCCGAAGCGGCCGGGCGGCAGCTCGCGGCCGAGCTCGCCCGCCCAGAAGTCGGCGTCGGCCTGGGCGTAGGCGTAGACCGCCTGGCCCTCGCCGCCGTGGTGCTTCTTGTTGACCTGCACGTCGCCGTCCAGGCCCAGCGGGTGGACGGCGACCCGTCCGGTGACCGGGTGCTTGTCGATGCCGGAGCGGTTCGGGCGCTTGTCCGGCAGCGGCAGGAGGTCGCTCCCCGAGACGCAGACCGCCTCCAGCCGCCCGGTCACTTCTTGGACGCCGTCGACTCGTTGGTGGAGAGCGCGGCCACGAAGGCCTCCTGGGGGACCTCGACGCGGCCGACCATCTTCATCCGCTTCTTGCCCTCCTTCTGCTTCTCCAGCAGCTTGCGCTTGCGGGTGATGTCACCGCCGTAGCACTTGGCCAGCACGTCCTTGCGGATCGCGCGGACGGTCTCGCGGGCGATCACCCGGGCGCCGACGGCGGCCTGGATCGGCACCTCGAACTGCTGGCGCGGGATGAGCTCGCGGAGCTTGCCGGCCATCAGCACGCCGTAGCTGTAGGCCTTGTCCTTGTGCACGATCGCGGAGAACGCGTCGACGGCCTCGCCCTGCAGCAGGATGTCCACCTTCACCAGGTCGGACACCTGCTCGCCAGCCTCCTGGTAGTCCAGGCTCGCGTAGCCGCGGGTGCGGGACTTCAGTGCGTCGAAGAAGTCGAAGATGATCTCGCCCAGGGGCAGCGTGTAGCGCAGCTCGACCCGGGTCTCGGACAGGTAGTCCATCCCGGTCAGCGCGCCGCGGCGGCCCTGGCAGAGCTCCATGATCGCGCCGGTGTAGTCGCTGGGGGCGATGATCGTGGCGTTCACGACCGGCTCGTAGACGGCCTCCATCTTGCCGTGCGGCCAGTCGCTGGGGTTGGTGACGACGACCTCGCTCTTGTCCTCCATCACCACCCGGTAGACGACGTTGGGCGCGGTGGAGATCAGGCTCAGCCCGGCCTCGCGCTCCAGCCGCTCCCGGACGATCTCCAGGTGCAGCAGGCCCAGGAAGCCCACGCGGAAGCCGAAGCCCAGGGCGGCGGAGGTCTCCGGCTCGTAGACCAGCGCGGCGTCGTTGAGCAGCAGCTTGTCCAGCGCCTCGCGCAGCAGCTGGTACTCGCTGCCGTCGATCGGGTAGAGGCCGGAGTAGACCATCGGCTTGGGGTCGCTGTAGCCGCCGATCGGCTCGGTGGCCGGCTTGTGCTGCAGCGTCACGGTGTCACCGACGCGGGACTGGCGGACGTCCTTCACGCCGGTGATGAAGTAGCCGACCTCGCCGACCCCGAGCCCCTCGACCGGCTTGGGCTCCGGGGAGATGACGCCGATCTCCAGCAGCTCGTGGTTCGCGCCGGTGGACATCATCTTGATCCGGTCGCGGCCGCTGATCCGGCCGTCCATGACCCGGACGTAAGTGATGACGCCGCGGTAGATGTCGTAGACCGAGTCGAAGATCATCGCCCGCGCCGGGCCGTCGGCGTCGCCCACCGGGGCCGGGATCTTGGCCACGATCTGGTCCAGCAGCTCCGGGACGCCGACGCCGGTCTTGCCGCTGACCCGCAGGACGTCGCCGGGCTCGCAGCCGATGATGTTGGCGATCTCCGCGGCGAACTTCTCCGGCTGTGCGGCCGGCAGGTCGATCTTGTTGAGCACCGGGATGATCGTCAGGTTGTTCTCGAGCGCCAGGTACAGGTTCGCCAGCGTCTGGGCCTCGATGCCCTGCGCGGCGTCGACCAGCAGCACGGCGCCCTCGCAGGCGGCCAGCGAGCGGGACACCTCGTAGGTGAAGTCGACGTGCCCGGGGGTGTCGATCATGTCGAGGACGAACTCCTCGCCGCCGACGCTCCAGGGCAGCCGCACGTTCTGCGACTTGATGGTGATGCCGCGCTCGCGTTCGATGTCCATCCGGTCGAGGTACTGGGCGCGCATCTGGCGCCCCTCGACGATGCCGGTCACCTCGAGCATCCGGTCGGCCAGCGTCGACTTGCCGTGGTCGATGTGGGCGATGATGCAGAAGTTCCGGATCCGGGCGGGATCGGTGCTGGCAGGAGTCGTCACAGTGCGCCCATCGTCCCACGGACTCGCACCCGGTAAAGCGATTGCCCACCGAGGCGCCGTGGCCCACCGTGGCCCGGTGGTCCTCCCCGGCAGTCCCCGCCTCCCCTACGACCGGCTCCCGGCCGGTCTGCGGACGGCGGTCGACGCCGCGCTCGGGTCGCCGGTGGTGGCCGTCTCCCCGCGCACCGGTGGCTTCTCCCCCGGCCCGGCCACGGTCGTCACCTGCGCGGACGGCTCGCGCGCGTTCGTCAAGGCCGTCGGGACGCCGCTGAACCCGGACACCCCGGACCTGCTGCGCAGCGAGGCACAGATCTCCGCCGCGCTGCCCGCCGGGCTGCCGGTGCCGCGGCTGCGCGCGCACCTGGAGGTCCGCGACGGGGACGACGAGTGGGTGGCCCTGCTCTTCGACGTCATCGAGGGCGCCAACCCGGAGCTGCCCTGGACGGCGGGGACGGCGACCCGGGTGCTCGCCGGCGTGGCCGCGTTCGGCGTCGCGGCGACCCCCTGCCCGGCGCCGGGGCTGCCGTCGCTGATCGACCGGATGACCCGGGAGCTCACCGCCTGGCCGCTGCTGCACGCAGCACCCCCGGCCGACCTCGACCCGTGGGAGACCGAGCGCCTGGCGGAGCTGGCCACCCTCCCTGACCGCCTGGCCTCCCGCGGCGCCCTGACCGGCGACAGCCTGGTGCACCTCGACCTGCGCGCGGACAACCTGCTGCTCACCCCCGCCGGCGAGGTCGTGCTGCTGGACTGGGCGTGGGCGGCCCGCGGCCCGGCCTGGGTCGACCCCGTGCTGCTGGCGCTGGACATGGCCGTGCACGGCGGCCTCGACCCGGCTGCGCTGCTGGCCGGCGTGCCGGCGGTGACCGCTGCGGACCCGGCGGACGTCACCGACCTGCTGCTGGTGCTCGTCGGGATGTGGGCGGTGACCATGCGCCGACCGGCCCCACCGGGACTGCCCACGCTGCGGGCCTTCCAACGGCGGTTCCACGACGTGGCGCTGGCCTGGGTCGTGCAGCGGACGGCGGCCGGGCTGGCCTGACCTGCGACTGTTGGGTCCGCGACGCCGTGCTGGTATCTTGTGAGGCCGGTCCGCTGTGCGCTTCGTTGCGCCGTGGACGCGCGACTCAGCACCAGCACTGACCCAGACTCCCAGCAGACATTCGAGGCTCACGCGTGGCGAACATCAAGTCCCAGATCAAGCGGATCAAGACCAACGAGATCGCGCGCAAGCGCAACGTCGCGGTCAAGTCCTCGCTGAAGACCCAGGTGCGCCGTTTCCGCACCGCCGCCGACGCCGGCGACAAGGACGCGGCCCTCACCGCGCTCCAGATCGCCAGCAAGGCCCTGGACAAGGCCGCCAGCAAGGGCATCATCCACAAGAACCAGGCTGCGAACCGCAAGTCGGCGCTGGCCAAGAAGGTCGCCAGCCTCTGACCTCCCGAGCGCGACCGCCTGCCGGTCGCGCTCGGCCGACGAGCCCCTCTCCCCGCCGGGAGAGGGGCTCGTCGCCGTTCCGGGCCCGGTGTCCGTCCTCGACGCACCTTGGCGGCCGGTACCAGCGTGACCGTCCGGCCCGTCCACTCACCGCGGAGTCGGCTGGTCGGTTCTCGACGCACGCCGGGAGCCAGTACCAGCGTGACCGTCCGCCCGGTCCACCGCTCGCCAGGTCCGCGTGATCGGTCTCGACGCACACCGGGAGCCGGTACGAGCGTGACCGTCCACCCGGTCCACCCCTCGCGAGGTCGGCGGACCGAGCGGCCGGTGGGCTGCCGGCCGGTCGCTCAGCGGAAGGAGCGGGCCCGCTCGCCGGCGCCGGCCGCCCGGATCGCCACCAGCTGACGGATCGCCCGCTCGAGCGCGTAGTCGGCACTGGCCGCTGCGCCCTTGACGTCGGCGTTGAGCGACGCGGCGACCCCGATGGCCTGCTGCAGCGCGTCGATCGTCCAGCCGCGGGCCTGCGACTGGGCCTTCTTCACCTTCCACGGCGGGAGCTTGAGCTGGCGGGCCAGCTCGCCGATGTTGGTCGTGTTCAGCGAGGCGACCCGGGCGGCGGTGCGGACACCGTCGGCCAGCGCGTCGGCGATGAGCACGTGCGCCACCCCGCGGTCGAGCGCCCAGCGCAGCATCTCCACCGAGCCCGCCGTGTCGCCCACCAGCACCCGCTCGGCGACGGTGAAGCCGGTGACCTCGGCCTGCCCGCGGTGGAACTTGGCGACCGCGTCGGCGTCGATCGACCCGCCGAAGTCCGACACCAGCTGGCTGGCGGCGGCCGACAGCCCGCGGAGGTCGTTGCCCACCGCCTCCAGCAGCGCGGTGACGGCGTCCGGGCTGATCCTGCCGCCGGCGTGCCGGACCTCGTTGCGCACGAAGGCGATCCGCTCCCCCGCGGAGCTGATCTTCGGGCACTCGTCGATGGCGGCGCCGGCGGACTTGAACGCCTTGACCAGGGCCTCGTTCCGCTTGCCGCCGTGGTGGACCAGCACCAGCGTCAGCTCGGGGTCGGGGTCGGTGGTGTAGCTGACCAGGGTGTCGGCCAGCGCCGCGGCCGCCTCGTGCACGCCGGTGACCACCACGAGCCGGTGCCCGCCGAACAGCGACGGTGCCAGCGCGTCGGTCAGCTGCCCGAGTGACAGACCGGCAGCGGCGAGCTCGTGCTCCTCGCTGTCGGGGTGGGCCTCGCGCACCGCGACGCGCACGGCGCTGACCGCCCGCGCGCGGAGCAGTTCCTCCTCGCCGACCACGACGCGCAGGCGGGACGTCGGCGCCGGGGGTGCTGCTGCTGCCACGGCCCCATGCTGCCACGCGGTACCGACCGGACCGGGCCGTCCGGGCCACCCCCGGCGCGGGAGCCGGCGCGGACGCCGTCGCCCGCAGCACGGTGTCGGGACCCCGGACCGCCACCCCCCACTCCCCCGCCCGGCCGACCACGGCGACGTCGCCGTCCCGGTCGGTGCGGTAGGTGCGCATGCCGTCGGCCGCGAGCCAGTCCATCAGCCGGTCGGCCGGGTGGCCGTAGGTGTTGTCGGCGCCCACGGACACCAGCGCGACCGCAGCACCGGTGGCGGCCAGGAAGGCCGGGTCGGCGTCGGCGCTGCCGTGGTGCGGCACCTTGAGCACGTCGGCGGTCAGGTCGGCGCCTCCGGCGCGGACCCGCCCCTCGGCCTGTGCGCTGAGGTCGCCGGTGAACAGCACCCGCAGCCCCCGCTGGGTGACCCGCACGACCAGGCTCAGGTCGTTCGGGTCGGCGCCGGGGGTCGCCCGGGCGGGATCGGGGGCCAGCGCCTCGAGCTCCGCGGTGCCGACCGTCCGGCGGTCTCCCGGCACCAGCACGCTCTGCCGGCCGCCCGCCTGCGCGATCACCGCCGCGACCGCCGGCGCACGGTCGTCGGTGGGCGCCAGGGTGCCGGTCACCACCTCGCCCACCTCGCGGCCGGACAGCGCGCCGGGCAGGCCGGTCACGTGGTCGGCGTCCAGGTGGGAGAGCACGACCAGCGGCAGCCGGCGCACGCCCAGCCGGTCCAGGCAGCCGTCGACCAGTGCCTCGTCGGGTCCGGCGTCGACCAGGACGGCCTCACCGGGGGCGGTGGGCAGCACGAGGGCGTCGCCCTGCCCGACGTCGCAGGCGACGACCGCCGGGTCCGGTGGCGGCCAGCCGCGGGTCACCTGCCGCAGGGGCCAGCCGACGAGCACCAGACCGAGCAGCGCCGCCAGGGTGAGCGGCCGCAGCCGCGGCCACCGCACCAGCACCCCGGCGCCGACGGCGAGCAGGAGGGCCAGCAGCACCGCTCCGCGCGTCCCGGCCGGCCAGCCGGTGGCACCGTCGGGCACGTCTGCGGCCCGCTCGGCGACCAGCACCAGCCAGCGCACGGGCCAGCCGGCTAGCCAGGTGAGGCCGTCGGCGGCACCGGGGAGGACGGGTGAGACCACCGCGGCCAGCAGCCCCAGCACGGTCGCCGGGGCGACCGCCGGTGCGGCCAGCAGGTTGGCCGGCAGCGAGACCAGGCTGACCGCGCCGGACAGCGCCGCCACCAGCGGAGCGGTCACCAGCCCGGCCGCGGCGCTCACCGCCAGCGCGTCGGCGACCGGCCGCCACACCCCGCGCCGGCGCAGCGACCGGGACCAGCCCGGTGCCAGGACCACGATCGCCGCGGTGGCGGCCACCGAGAGCGCGAAGCCCCCGTCGGTCGCCAGCGCCGGCCGGACCAGCAGCAGCACCAGCACCGTCGCGGCGAGCGCCGGCACCGCGGCCCGGGAGCGCCCCGACGCCAGGGCCAGCACCCCCACCGCGCCCATCGCCGCGGCCCGCAGCACGCTCGCACCCGGTCGGGCCAGCACCACGAACCCGACGATCGCCAGCGCCGCCACCGCGGCCTGCAGCCGCCGGTCGCTGCCGCGGGCCCGCAGCGGCACCAGGACCAGCGCCACCACGATCGCCACGTTCGCGCCGGAGACCGCCGTCAGGTGCGCCAGCCCGGCCCGCCGGAACTCGGCGGCGAGTGCCGGGTCCATCGCCGTGGTGTCACCCACGACCAGACCCGGGAGCAGCCCGGCCGGCCGGGCGGGCAGAGTGCGGGCCGCGGAGTCGGCGAGGCCGCTGCGGAGGGCACCGGCGGCGCGCTGCACGGGCCCCGGGCCACCGACGGGCTCCGGCGGTGTCCGCGCCGACAGCACCGCCCACACGTCGTCCCCGGGCTCGGCGGGCCGCACGGCGGCGCGCAGCCGCACCGTCTGCCCGGGGAGCAGGCCGGCCCAGTCCTCGGCAGGCCCGAACAGCAGCACCGGGTCACCGC
Organism: Modestobacter sp. L9-4; assembly: GCF_019112525.1. Lineage (NCBI taxonomy): Bacteria > Bacillati > Actinomycetota > Actinomycetes > Geodermatophilales > Geodermatophilaceae > Modestobacter > Modestobacter sp. L9-4. Next base: position 3,621,460 of record NZ_CP077800.1, on the reverse strand, counting down.
CCAGGGGTCGCCCGCCCACCTCGCTGACGCCGGCCCGCACCAGCACCCGGGGCACTCCGGCGCCGGCCAGCAGCCGCGGGTCGTCGTCCAGCTCGAGCACGACCGGGACGGTGGCCTGCTGCTCGGCCGCCGCGGTCAGCGGGGAGACCGCCCGGGCGTGCCCGCGGACCGCTGCGGCGGCGCCGGTGAGCGTGACCGCGGCGAGGCAGCCCAGCAGGACGGAGGCGACCGCGGCCCGCCGCACGGTGCTCGCCCGCCGGGTGCCGGCCAGCACCGCCGCGCCGCCCAGTGCCCCCACCGCGGCCGTGGTCAGCAGCAGCCGCACCGGCGCGTGCGGGGCCACCAGCGTCAGCAGCCAGACCGTCCCGGCGGCCGGCACCAGCCGCAGGTCCAGCCACGCCCAGGGCTGCTGGGTGCGCCCGCGGCGCACCGCGGCCCGGGGTGGGGGCACGTCAGACCCGCACGCGCTCGGCCAGCGCGGCGAAGATCGCCGGGCCGATGCCGCTGACGTCGTCGAGCTGGTCGACGGAGGTGAACGGACCGTGCGCGGTGCGGTGGTCGACGATGCGCTGGGCCAGGACCGGTCCGATCCCCGGCAGCGCGTCGAGGTCGCCGGCGGTCGCGGCGTTGAGGTCGAGCAGCCCGCCCCCGCCCGCAGCGGTGGCCGGGTCCCCGGCCGCGGCGTCGACCCCGGGTGCGACCGCACCGGGGACACCGATGGCGATCTGCTGGCCGTCGGAGAGCACCGCCGCGGCGTTGACCGACGCGGGGTCGGCCTCGGGCAGCAGCCCA